>NC_014387.1:921000-1228000 GCF_000145035.1 Butyrivibrio proteoclasticus B316 | reverse complement strand
ATATGCAAGGAGCTTGTTCTCATATCCGGCAATAGCTTTCTCATGAGCCCTGTAGTAATCCTTCATCTTCTCCACGATTTCTTTTGCCTCAGTGTAATGCCAAAAATTAGGCAAAAGAACTGACTCCACCCTTGCAAAATATTTCTCCATCATGGATATATACTGATTTCTCTTCTCTGTCTGACCAGCTATTGTTTCATCTATGAATGATGAGTCTTCTCCTATAGCTTCAATAGCTTCTTTAAAGAGATTGTTCCAGTTTGCCACGTTAGCACCGTTGAAAGAAAACAGACCATCCTCTGCGACTACCTTGCTGGCATGTGCCACGATAGCTTCGATATCTTTTATCTCAGAATCAAGGTAATGAGCTATAACTACGTCATATTCGCCATTTTCATCAATCTTATCCCAGGTCTTCTCATCCTCAAGATCTGCAAATTCAAGCTTAATGTCTGCGCCTTCAGGCAGTTTATCTTTGTTCTCAGGAATGAACCTTGCAAAATCATCTGCCCAGCTGCCGTGAATGTCATACCCTGTAATCTTTGTTCCCTTGGGAATGTCAGTCCAATTGTTTCTCCAGAGCTTAGCGTATCCGCATCCCAGATCAAGAACTCTTTTTCCGTCTTTAAGATCAAGAGAATTGAAGATTCTCACATACCAGTCAAGTTCTCCGCTTGTATGCTTCAGTGCATCCCAGTGGCGCTCATCAGCAGACTGGTCAGCACTTACATACTGTACGATTTCTGCAACGTCATCCCAGTCTAGTTCTTCCTTTCGTGCCAAAGTTCTTTTAATTGCGTCAGTGATCTTCTCCAGTTGATATTTCTTTTCCTCCATCTTCTGAAGCTGAATTTCCAGCGCGCCCTTAATGTCACTGGCTTCACCGCTCTTTAGATTATCTCTGATTTCTTCGAGGGAAAACCCTATCTGCTTAAGCGCGACAATCTTTTCCAAAATCTGCAGTGCTGCGTCATCGTAAAGACGATAGTTACCTTCAGAGTATTCGGTGGGTTTAAGTAGCCCTTTTTCATCATAAAGACGTATTGCCTTCTGTGATACTCCCGCTTTCTTTGCCATTTCTCCAGATGTCATTTTCTTTTCCATTTTGAGAACCTCCTTATTTGTTTATAAAACCACCTTAAGGGATTCCCTAAGGGAAGAGTCAACAGGCTTTTTATTTTTTCTCTAAGTATTATAGCAGGAAATTATCAATCATTTTCTTTATTGTTCTGTCATTGAGCACAGTGCTTGATGTCTCAAATGTAAGCATTAGTCTATCCCCGGGTATTATTCCATTATAAATATACGAATTGATCTTCCTTACTGCTTTTTCGGAGTATTTGGGATCATCCATTCTTCCATCATGCTCCCAATACATTTCTTTTCCTGTCTTGCGGCTGAGAATTGTAAAGTCCGGATATACCAATCCATAGCCTTTTAAACTGATTGGGCATTCATACTTATATTCAATTCCCCTATCGAATAAAGTATCTGCAATCAGCTTTTCTGACTTTGATCTTACCCTCTCTCCTTTTTTGGTATATATTTCAGGTATACCTTCATCAAACGCTTTTCCTGTATATGGAATTGATTTCCAATCAGCCACTTTCTGCTGCCATATCTTTTCTACAGGTGTTACCAGAGCCTGTCTATTGATGTTCATATTGGTATAGATAAGTTCAATCTCATCATCTGAGTACTCCTTACTAATAATCTGGATTTGCTTAAGTCTCCTATCTACCAATTTTTTCATCTTCTGATCATAAGACTTTTGAGCCAATGCCCTTACAAGAGACATGTTTTCTTTCTTAAGATATTCTCCTTGTTTCTGGTACTTGCCATCCTTTTCTTTGCAATGCATGTACTGAATATGTTTGCCGGATGATGTTATCCTCAGATTACCCTCAGGTATATCGATAAGCCTTTTATCTATAACTTGTTTGATTTTATTTAGTCTTTCCTCTTCTGCAATTAAGTATTTCTTTAGTCCTAACATTTCTTTCAAATTCTCCTTTTATGGTTCTTTTTTGTTTTTGATATTTCTGTATTGTTTGTTGTTGCTTTTGCTTGCTGTTGTTTTTATTGTTGTTATTTTTGCTTGCTGTTGCATTTTCTTGCTGTTACTTTTTATTGTTGTTATTTTTGCCTGCTCTTTCTTTTTATTATTGTTATTTTTGCTTGTTGTTATTTTTCTTGTTGTTTTTATGGGGAGAGTGGTATTTGTTCTAAACTTCATGCCTATATCAGAGTATGCCCAATAGGGGCAGTGCCTTTTCCAACGGTAATTCTGCCTAAATCCAGTTCATCCGCAATTCAGGCATTGCAATTTCTGTTAGCAGTTCTGCCCATATCCAGTTTCTTCACAATATAGGCATTGCATTTTTCATTGGCTGTTCTGCCTATATCCAGTTGGTTCGCAATATAGGCATTGTTTTTCAGCAGCAATTTACTGCTACCAAATGCCACTCCTGGCATATAGGCAGACACATCCCCGAATAATCAACTGCCTATACCAACAGGCTATAGAATATAGGCAGACACATCCCTGAATAATCAACTGCCACTATTGCCAAAATTGCTGAGGTAGCAGAAATCAGACCATATGAAGTTAAACTTTGGAATATCAGCAGCATTCAGATAAGTAATTATCACTGCCTATCTTTCGAATGAAAGAATAGTAGCAGTCCGCCAGACAGGCGGACTGCACATAAAATCATTAAATCGCAATTGGAACAGCTATCGCATGGCGTCCCACCACTTTTTCACAAGGAAGTTCTGCTCTCGCCCCCAAAAGCGGGGCTCGCCAGAACAACAGCGTTCTCTAAACTCAAACTTCCTTATCAGTCGTTTTCGTTAAGAGGACGACGGTTTCAACATGGCTTGTCCATGGGAATTGATCAACTGCAACGGCTCTTGTCATTACATAGCCGTTTTCCTGGAGGACTTCAAGGTCTCGGGCAAGGCTAGTTGGCTTACAGGATACATAGATCATGTACTTAACGCCGTAACCGATAATTTTCTGGAGAGCCTTGGGATTGATACCATCGCGGGGAGGATCAAGGATGATCATATCGGGCTTATCTTCGATTTCATCGAGAACCTTGAGGACATCACCGGCGATAAATTCGCAGTTATCGAGGTTGTTGAGCTTGGCATTTTCCTTGGCTGCCTCAACTGCTTCCTCTACGATCTCAACACCTATGACTTTATTGGCAACAGGTGCAAGGAGCTGAGCGATAGTGCCGGTTCCGGAATAAAGGTCATAAATTATTCCATCTTTGCTGATCTTCTTCTGGTCATATAGGCTCTTAATATAGCTTCTGACTGTCTGATAGAGAACCTCTGCACTCAGGCTGTTAGTCTGGAAAAAGGAAAATGGAGTAATTCTAAACTTAAGTCCCAACAGGTGCTCGTAAAAGAAATCCTGACCATATAGAATTTCTGTGCCTTCATCAATTACTGCATCAGCGAGGGAATCATTTTTGGTATGAAGAATACCTGTTATCCTGCCTGAAAGAGACAGGCCAAGCAGAGCGTCCTTAAAGCCTGTAAGGTCATGCTCTTCCTGAGTAGTAGTGATAATATCAACAAGGATATCTCCGGTTCTGACTGCCTTTCTGACCAGCAGGTGTCTCAAATATCCGGTCTGCTTCATCCTATGGTAAAAAGATATCTCGCCACTTGCATACATTGGAGAAAAATAGTCCAAAGTTGCTGACAAAATAGCCCTGTAATCATCATCTACAATTCTGCATCCGCTGACTGTAACAATGTCGTAAAAGCTGCCTTTCTTGTGCATTCCAAGGCACAAAGGGCCTCCCATTACCTCGTCGCCAAATGAGAATTCCATTTTATTTCTGTAAGCAAACTTAACCGGGCTTGTCTTGATTCCTTCCCAGGTAAAGCGCTCAGTCTGTCTGTCCATTGCAGGTTTGAGAAGAGCTCTTACCTGCTGCTCTTTAAGTCCAAGTTCCTTGACATATGGCATAGTAAGATAGCTGCAGCCACCGCACTTGCCAAAATGAATACATGGACTCTCTATTGAATCAGAAGGTTCTTCCAAAACTTCTACAAGTCTTCCTTCTGCTCTATCCTTCCTTACTTTCTGAATCTGTACAGAGACCTTCTGATCAGGAAGTACACCTTTTACAATTACCTTCCCTTCTTCAGTTTCAACGATTCCTTTATTAGGGAATTCAACCCTTTTTACTATTCCTTCGATTATGTCTTTCTTTTTCACTATTTTCTTACTTTCTTAATTTTAAATATTTTCCTGTGGGTACTATAACATATTCAGAGCCAAGCTTCAGATATAATCCCCCACTTGGCTCTAATAGTTCATCTTGTTCTTATAGGTTCGAATTGCAGTACCTTGAATCACTCCTTGATGAAGTCCTCATCATCAAAATCATCATCGAAATCATCAAAGTCATCGTCATAATAATCATCCTCAAAAGCAGGTGTCATATAGCGATAAACCATAAATGAGATGATAGCTACAGCTGAGCATGCACCAAGTACAGCCAGAATCCAAAGGATCACATTGGAAGGCTTCTTGGCATTAGCAGCTTCTCTTTTGTCAAGTAACTCGTTAATACGTGTCAATTCAATAATGTCGTTGATCTTAGATTGTACTTCCATGGTAACCCCTTTCTCATATAAAAATTTTACATTATTAGTATAACATATTCATTGCGCCCATTCTCAAAATTTACATTTTCTATTTCATATTCTTTTGAAATCATTCTTCTTACTAAGATTTCTATATGAAATTACCAATATCTAAATTAACGTCTGTCATATAACAGCTTTAATCTCTCACACCTTCTTGAGCTTGGCAAAAGCCGCATACATTATCTTCTGGCCACAATCATCGAAATTAACGGTAACTTTGTAGTCTCTTGGCCCCTCTTCAAGAGAAGTCACGGTTCCGATGCCATATTTAACATGTGATACTCTGTCACCTGTCTGATATTCAGGTTTAGTAGTCTGGGTTGGCATTCCCTTGGAAAGACCTGCAAGGCTTCCCTTGGTATGTGTAGCCGCAGCTCCTGAAATGTAAGGCTTATCCTTGGGCTGAGCACGTTTTATCACAGTAGTCTTAGGCGAAGCCTTGAGCTTATAGGTTGCAGAAAGCCCTGACTTTGGCGTTCCTGCACTCTTGGAGCTTCCAGAAGAACTTGCAGCGCTCCTTGCATTTGCCTGTCTGATACCCTTGGCATAAGCAGGCTTAATTCCTGAGTAGCCACCGCTTATGCTGTTATCATCATAGTCATCTGAATAGGTATTATACTTCTTGTTATATCCGGAGCTATAAGCAGAATTTCCGCCTGAGTAGCTGTCTTCTACACCCTCATACTCATCAATTGAATCGCCATCATCAAAAAGAAATGCCGGCTTCTCGCTAGATGCACCTGACTTATCCAAAAGATTATCCGGAATCTCTGTCACAAAACGGCTAAGGCGGTTGTACATAGTCTCGCCCCTTACCATCCTGCGTCTTGCTGCGCATAGAGTCAGATGCTTCTTGGCACGGGTAATTCCTACATAAGCAAGACGTCTCTCCTCCTCGATTCCCTCCGGATCAGAGTCCTCGTTCTGAAGAGTCATATAGCTTGGGAAAACACCCTCTTCCATTCCTGCCAGGTAAACATGCTCAAATTCTAGTCCCTTGGCGCTGTGAAGAGTCATGAGAAGAACCTTCTCATTATCCTCTCCTATCCTGTCTATGTCTGCAACCAGTGCTACCTCTTCCAAAAATCCTGAAAGAGTCGGCTGCTCAACTTCCTCATTCTCCTCATAAGATGCTATCTTGGAAATAAGTTCATCTACGTTCTGAGCTCTGTCATTGTCTTCGCTGTCATCATCTTCATCAAGAGTACGCAGATAATTCATATAGCCGACAGTATCAATGACGTCCTTGAGAAGGTCCTCAAGAGAGTATGTCTTCATCTTGGTCCTGAAAGCCCTGATCATTGTCACAAAATCCTTGAGTTTACCGGCACTTCTACTAACAGCCATTATCTGGTCTGCTTCGCAAAGAGCATCATAGAAGCTGATCTTTCTCTCATCGGCATAATTCTGAACATAGTCTATAGTTGTTGCTCCTATGCCTCGTTTTGGAACATTGATGATTCTTTTAACAGCTATATCATCCGAGCCGTTATCTATAGTCTTAAGATATGCCAAAAGATCTTTTATCTCGCGTCTTGAATAGAAATTAACGCCGCCAACTATATCGTAAGGTATTCCCTCATGCACAAAACGTTCTTCTATAAGTCTGGACTGCGCATTAGTCCTATACAAAACAGCGCATTCATCATAGCTTAACTTGCCATTTCTCTTGAGCTTACCTATATCACCTGCAATAAACTCTGCCTCGTCATAAGCTGTGTCAAACTGCTTTAGTTTAACAAACTCACCATTTTTTTCATCAGTCCAAAGAGCTTTATCCTTACGTCCTCTGTTGTTATGAATAACAGCATTGGCAGCATCAAGGATCTGCTGAGTTGATCTGTAGTTCTGCTCGAGCTTAATGACTGTGGCATCAGGGTATACCTTTTCAAAGTCCAGAATATTCCTGATGTTGGCTCCACGGAATCTGTAGATACTCTGATCATCATCACCTACAACGCAGAGGTTGTGGTATTTATCAGCAAGAAGCCTTATAAGCTCAAACTGAGCATTATTGGTATCCTGATACTCATCCACCATGATGTAGCGGAATCTCTCCTGATAGGAATCAAGTACTTCAGGACAGGCTTTGAAGAGTTCCACAGTCTTCATGATAAGGTCATCAAAGTCCATGGCGTTATTCTTTTTAAGAGCAGCCTGATACTCCAGGTATGCCTTGGAAATCTTGGCTTTAATAAAATCATTTTGAGTAGCAAGCGCATATTCTTCAGGTGAAACCAGATTATCCTTACACTTGGATATGCTGCTCATAATCTGCCTGAGCTTGAGCTGAGTTGTTTCCAGCTGATACTTCTTACAGATATCCTTCATGAGTGTTTTGGAATCATCAGTATCATAGATTGTAAAATTATTGCTAAATCCCAGCTTATCAGCATATCTTCTGAGAATGCGAACGCAGCTGGAATGGAAGGTTGAAACCCAGATACTCTCAGCGCCAAAGCCAACAATCTTGTCAACTCGCTCACGCATCTCACCTGCTGCCTTATTAGTGAAAGTGATAGCCATTATATTCCACGGATTAACATTGCATTCATCTATAAGGTAAGCAACTCTGTGAGTCAGTACTCTTGTCTTACCTGAACCGGCACCGGCCAAAATAAGGACAGGTCCGTCTGTCTGAAGCACAGCCTTTTTCTGCTGTGAATTAAGTGTATCGTAAATTCCCATTAAAACTTATAATTCCTTTTCTCGATCTTATTACCAATTAAACAGTATGCAGTCATGACTTTTTCTTGTCTTTTCCCTTGTCTCTTGCTTTGTCTTTAGCTTTCTGACTCTCTTTTTCTGTCACGACATTATCAAGTATCTTCTCAATCAGGAGCTTCTTGACATAGACATCATAAGATAGCTCCACGATAAAAGAGAACATCTGCATTCTCTTTTTTTCTTCATCTGAAAGGCTATCATCATCAAAGGTTTCAAGACTCCTTGCATATTTCTTTTTAAGATCCTCAATAACAGGCTCCAGTGCCTCACTCTGAAGTTCATAGGCGGTGTTATAGATCTTGCTAAGATTAAGCTCGTCATCGCTCATGTGGAATCTTTCCTTGAGCGGATCAATAAGCGTCTGTATATCGTTGATGGACAGGATATTCTTGAGGTAATAGATGAATATCAATAAAATCAGATGATCCTTGGAATACTTCTTCCTGACAGGAGGAGGTAAAAGATCATTCTTGGCGTAGTTATTGATCATGGTCTTAGTCAGGATCTTATCTGTCTCAGGGTGCCTTGTTGTCTTCTTGAGCCTCTCATCCATAAAGGTCGTGAGCTGATCCATATATAGATCTATATTTGGCATCTCATCAAGAGATATAGTATTGATCCTGCCAAGCGAAGCAATTATGCTGTTTATCAGGTCTTCATTATCAATAGTCATCTTGTTGTCCTCATGTATCAAGGGCATCATGAGTTAAAAGAGCTTTCTGCAAGATCACCCTTTGCTCTCTAATGCCATCTTCTTCATATCAAGAGCGTTCTGAATTGTAGCCTCAGTTATTTCTTCTCCTCCCAGAAGTCTGGACAGTTCTTTGGTAGAATCATCCTCAGAGAGAGAATAAATATTTGTAACTGTTCTTCCGTCGGATAAGCCCTTCTCAATCATAAAGTGCGTATCTGCCATAGCCGCGATCTGCGGTAAATGAGTAATGCAGATAATCTGATGGTCTCTTGAAAGCTCACCCAGCTTTTGAGAAACCTTCCAGGCAGTTTTGCCACTGATACCGGCATCAATTTCATCAAAAATAAGAGTGCTGATGTCGTCCTTATCTGCAACTACCGTCTTAAGAGCAAGCATTATTCTGGAAAGCTCACCACCACTTGCAATCTTCTCGAGAGGACGAAGTGCTTCCCCCGGGTTAGTGGAAATCATAAATTCCACGTCATCATAGCCCCTTGCTGTAATGTTCTCTTCATCGCTGTTTACAGCTATTTCAAACTTAACATCAAGGAAGTTAAGATCAATAAGGGCGCTTTTTAATTTCTCTCCAAGTTCTTTGGAAGCTTTTTTCCTGATCACAGAAATCTTCCTGCACAGGTCAAGAACAGTCTTTTTCTGCTCTTCAAGGTCTTTCATAAGCTTTGCTCTGTGCGCATCCAGATCCGAAAGAGCATCCAGCCTTGCCTGTTTGTCAGAGAGCTCAGCAAGCACCTTTTCTATAGTGCCGCCATATTTATCCTTGAGATGGTTGATGATATTGAGCCTGTCCTCAGTCTCTTTAAACTCCTCATCGTCAAACTCAAGATCTTTGATATATGCAGAAAGAGAATGATTAAAATCTGTTAAAAGATTCTCTACATCCGACAGCTGCGATAAAAGATCTGACAGCTCCGCGTCATAGGAAACAACTGTTGAAAGTTCCCTTACTGCCCTTCCTACAATATCAGAAGCACTCTCTTCTGATTCACCTGAGCCTGTCATGGCATAAGCAGTATAAGCCGCCTCAGAAATTTTGCGACTGTTGACCATCTTGTGATAAGCACTTTCAAGCTTCTCATCTTCGCCCACTAAAGGAGCAGCCTCTGAAATTTCATTGACTTCAAATTCCAAAAGCTCCTGCTCTCTTATCCTTGATGCCTCATCAATATTCGTTTCATCAAGGCTGTTTTGTAATTCCTTCATTTTCTGAAGGTTTTCTTTTAATTTATCAGGAAGATCACCCAATTTATCCATGCAATAATCATCAAGAATATCAAGGTGCTTCTGCTTGTGCAAAAGTTCCTGATGATCATTCTGCCCATGGATATTTATAAGAATGTTAGAGATATCTTTGAGCTGCCTTGCAGATACAGATTCCCCACATACCTTGGATACACTCCTCCCCTGCATGAGCTTTCTCTGGATAACAACTGTTCCATCCTCCTCTACAGGGATATCCATTGCTTCCAGCAGTTTTCTCTGGCTATCATTCTCAAGTCCAAAGACAAGCTCTACAAGTGCATATTCCTCCCCGGTTCTGATAAGACCGGCATCGGCTTTTCCGCCAAGCGCAAGGTTTACAGAACCAATAACTACTGATTTACCTGCGCCGGTTTCTCCAGTAAGGATATTAAGTCCTTTGGAGAACTCGATCTCCTGCTCTTTGATAAGAGCAAGATTCTTAACGTGTAAACTGTATAACATATTTCCCCATCTTTCTATAAATGAGAACCCCGTCTTGATTTATAATGAAGACTTATCTGCTGCCTTATGAATCTATGATCCATAACAGCGTCAAGCCAACATTTCCCTAAACTTCTCCATCACTTCGATGGCTTCTTCATTGGTTTTGATCACCATCATGATGGTGTCATCTCCGGCTATGCACCCAACTATCTCCGGCATATCTATTGCATCAATTGCCGCTGCAAGCGCCATTGCCATTCCGGAAACGGTCTTGATAACGAGAATGTTCTGTGCAACATCCATTTTGACAAAGCCAGCCTTAAGGACACTTACGTATTTATCCTGCATCACATCACTGTCAGCAGTTGAATAAACGTACTTTTGTCTGCCATCTTCAGTAACCTGCTTGCTGAGCTTCATCTGTCTTATATCTCTTGAAACAGTTGCCTGAGTAACATCGTACCCTTCGCCTCTGAGAAGTTCTGCAAGCTGTTCCTGAGTTTCTACCTCATATCTGGCTATAAGTTCAATTATTTTATCATGTCTGTTTTTCTTCATATACGATTACCCCCATAAAACTTAAACAACAAGAGTGTTCCATAACACTCATTCAGGTGATCATTTATCAAATTTCTTACCAAGTACCTCCAAAAAGCTTACTCTGTTAAGCCTTATTATCTTGGTAGTCTTGTCAGACCTCTCGATTTCTATCCTGTCCCCGGTATTCATATCAATCTGACCGCTTCCGTCAAAATAGGCAACGGCCTCCTGATTACTGCCGTCTCTTCCTTCCCTGATCACAACTGAAATCTTGGTATCAGCAGCCAGTACCATACTTCTGGCATTAATTGTATGCGGACAGATCGGAGTTACCAGTATCATACTGCCTGATGGCTCTACTATAGGGCCTCCGGCTGACATGCTATAGCCGGTAGAACCTGTAGGCGTAGAGATTACGATTCCATCTGCATGATAATTACATAAAAAGAGATTGTTGACATAAACATCAAAGTTTATTGTAGAAAGCGCCGAGCGCCTTGTAACGATGATATCGTTAAGGGCGTAGTCATGCTTATCACACCCGTCACCATAGAGCATCATACGATCTTCTATCTCGTAATCACCTGCAAGAAGACGACGAAGAGCATCATCAACACCACTCTTTTCAACCTCTGCAAGATAACCCAGAGTTCCAAGATTGACACCTATAAGAGGTATATCAAGGTAAGCAGCACTCCTGGCAGCCTGCAACATTGTGCCATCGCCTCCCAGAACTATGATGCACTCTGAATTCTCCGGAATATCACTAAGAAAATCTCTCTCTACCCTGTGCTCCTTGACAGCACCCGATAATTTTTCCGCAATAACACACTTCTTACCATGCTTCTCAAGGTAATCCTTGATATGCATAGTCATTTCCATTTCACGATCCTTACTGGTATTAGTAACAATGCAAAAATGATCCATAGTTATTTATCAAGACTCCCATGCGCTCTTGCAACTGTTTCTGCAATGAGCTTCTCCATTTCAGGGCTGTGTGACAGTCCCTCTTTACTCTCCTCCACGGCTTTAAGGGTTTTCTCTCCCTCAGCCTCAGACAGATCAGCAACCTTCTCGTTCATATCCGGATTCTTGCTGATGTGTATCAAATACTCTATATTTCCCTCAGGCCCCTTGATAGGTGAATAATCAAGGTGAAGAACGCTAAAGCCTGCAATATCTACAAAATCCATTATCCTGTGAACAACTTCTTCATGAACAGCAGGATCTCTGACTACGCCTTTTTTACCAACCTTTTCTTTGCCTGCTTCGAACTGTGGTTTGATAAGACATACCATCTGTCCTCCGTCCTTGAGAAGACGTCTGGCCGGCAATAATATCTTGGTAAGTGAGATAAAAGATACATCGCAGGAAGCAAAATCAAGATCATCTGCAATATCATCTCTTACCATATATCTGAAATTGGTCTTCTCCATACAGACTACTCTGGGATCACTTCTTAATTTCCAGTCAAGCTGGCCGTGACCAACATCAACCGAGTAAACCTTGGTTGCCCCGTTCTGGAGCATGCAGTCCGTAAAGCCTCCTGTAGAAGCACCAATATCCATACATATTTTATTTTCCAGAGAAAAGCCAAAATTGTTAACAGCTTTTTCAAGCTTAAGACCGCCTCTTGAAACGTAGGGAAGTGTATCGCCCCTTACTTCAAGGCTTGTTATCTTGGACTCCTCAAAGGTTGTTCCAGGCTTATCCTCTCTTTGTCCGTTTACAAATACTTCTCCGGCCATTATAAGTGTCTTGGCTTTTTCTCTTGATGGGGCAAGTCCTCTGTTAACCAACAGGACATCAAGCCTCTCTTTATCTTTTGCCATGTTATTTCCTTACTATCTTTCTATTATCATCTCTTAATTTCATCCATGATACGCATTGCAACTGATTCTGCGTCCATTCCAAGCTCTTTATATAGTTTGTCAACGCTACCGTGAGTTACAAACTTATCAGGTATTGCAATCTGCAGAACATAGGAATCAAGTCTGTTCTCGTCCACATACTGTCTGACTTTTTCTCCATAGCCGCCTGTTGCAACATTTTCTTCCATTGTAACAAAGAGTTTGTGCGTCTTACTGGCCATATGAATATACTCAGTATCAATAGGCTTAACAAATCTTGCATTTACAAGTGAACACTTTATTCCATTTTCCTTTAGTATTTCTCTTACCTTTTCTGCTGTCTTGACCATACTGCCTACTGCAAGGAGACATACATCTTTTTCCTCGTAAATAGGCTCGCACTTGCCCATAACGATAGGTGCCCTGAAATCTTCAAGGCCGTCGTAAGCAGTGCCCCTTGGATATCTGACTGCGCATGGACAGTCAAGGTCAACAGCGAACTTGAGCATATCTGACAGTTCCCATTTATTCTTGGGCGCCATGATATGCATATTTGGCATTGTAGACATGTAGGACAGGTCAAATATACCCTGATGAGTTTCACCGTCACTTCCTACAAGTCCGGCTCTGTCTATGGCAAATACCACAGGAAGATTCTGAAGGCAGACATCTTCCATTATCTGGTCATAAGCCCTTTGTAAAAAAGATGAATAAACCGCAAATACCGGTTTGTAGCCGCCAGCTGCCATTCCTGCTGCAAAAGTTACAGCGTGTTCCTCAGCAATTCCGGCATCCACAAATCTGTCAGGATACATGTTGCGGAATCTCTTAAGCCCTGTTCCGTCAGCCATTGCTGCTGTTATAGCAACGACCTTGTCATTTCTGGCTCCAAGCTTGCACATAACTGTGCTGAAAATATCCTGATAATTGGCCGTCGTTCTCGGCTTTCTAGGAAGTCCGTTTTCAATAAGGAAAGGCTCAGTACCATGGAATCTTGCAGGATGTCTCTCTGCAGGTTCAAAGCCCTTGCCCTTCTTGGTCATGACGTGGATGATAACTGCTTTTTTGACATTTCTTGCCTCTTTTATTGTCTTGACAAGACTTGCCGTATCATGACCATCAACAGGTCCCAGATAAGTAATTCCAAGGTTCTCAAATACCATTCCCGGCACAAAGAGCTGTTTAAAGCTGTTCTTGGCACGTCTGATGCTGTCAACCATCTTGGGATTAGAATTTCTGAGCTGTTCATATACATCCCATTTCAGATTCAGATAACCTTCAGCTGTGCGGACAGAATCAAGGTATTTTCTCATTCCGCCTACGCTCTCGGAAATTGACATCTCATTGTCATTGAGAATGATAATGTAGTTGGTCTCAAGCTTGGCTGCATTGTTAAGGGCCTCATATGCAAGACCGCCTGTAAGCGAGCCATCACCAATAACAGATACTACTGTGTAATCCTCACCTTTTAAATCTCTTGCCTTGACCATTCCAAGTCCGGCAGAGATAGATGTGGAGCTGTGTCCTGTGTCAAAGCAGTCAGTATCAGATTCGCATCTCTTGGGGAATCCACTCATACCGCCGTACTGACGCAAACTGTCAAACTTGTCCTTACGTCCTGTAAGGAGCTTGTGTGTATAGCACTGATGTCCTACATCCCAGATTATCTTGTCCTTGGGAAGATCAAGTGCAATATGAAGAGCCATGGTAAGCTCGACTGTTCCAAGGTTAGATGCAAGATGACCGCCTGTAACCGATAATTTATTTATTAAAAAATCTCTGATTTCCTGGGCAAGCTCCGGATACTGATTCTTGGGTATATCCTTGATGTCCCCAGTCTTATTTATCTGATCAAGAAGCATTTGTCCGCTCCTTTCATTGCCATATCATTAATTTATTTTTCTCTGTAGATCAGGTAGTTAAACAGTTCATGTAAAAAGCTGTTCTCAAATCCCAGACCATCCAGAATATCTGTAGCTTCCTCAGACAACTTTTTGACGCTGTCCCTGGCATTATCCATTCCATAAAGGCTGACGTATGTGCTCTTTCCATTTTTCTCATCGGAGCCGATAGGTTTACCAAGTACCTCAGAAGTGCTGGTAATATCAAGAATGTCATCCTGAATCTGGAAGGCAATTCCCACATTGCTGCCAATCTTTTCCATCATGGAAACCTGCTGGGCAGAAGCACCACCAATTACCGCACCTATCATAAGACTCGCCTCGATAAGGGCGCCGGTCTTGTTCTCATCGATGTAATGAAGTGTATCCTTCATCTCATCTTCAGGAATTTCTGTGGCATTCTCTGCACAGATATCAGCACACTGTCCACCTACCATTCCATAAATGCCGGCTTTCCCTGCCAAAATGTCAAGTGCAGCCAGATATCTGTTACTGTTATCTCCATCATAATCAGATAATGTAGTGCCTCGCATAGCTCCGTTAATTGCTGTCTCGTAAGCAAGGTTTAGAAGTCCGTCTCCTGCAAGAGTTGCCATTCCTGCTCCATACACTGCATGAGTAGTCTTCCTGCCTCTTCTGTACTCATCATTATCCATGGCAGGCAGATCATCATGTACAAGAGAATATGTATGGATCATCTCCATTGCTGCCATAAAAGGATAAACTACTTTCTCATCCGCATCATTTCCTGCAAAAAGCTTATAGGCTTCAAGTATCATCATCGGCCTAAGTCTCTTACCACCTGCCAAAAGACTGTAATTCATAGCCTCTATGACTGTTCTGGCATAGCCCTCTTCCTTTGGCAAAAAAGCTTTCAATATATCTTCAATATGAGCTGCCTTATCAGCAAGTCTCTTATTAAAATCATTTCCCATTATTATTCAAATTCCTCCAGACTTCCGTCCTCGGCAATCTTCTGAACCTTCTGTTCAACCTCTTCAATAGCCTCATGACAGTATTTGAGAAGCTTCATCCCTTCCTGATACTCTTTGAAAGAATCTTCGAGACTGATCTCATCACTGTCAAGTGCCTGAATCTTGGATTCTATCTGCATAAAAGCTTCTTCAACAGTAAGCTTTTTTTCTTCCTGATTATCTTCTTTTTTCTTTGCTGCCATTTTTTCTCCCAAATAATGAGTGTAGAACTATGATCACTAATGCAGTTTGCAATAACATGTAGCTTTATCTGTCATTGTCATACTGAATCCTGTCAGTATCTATTACTCTGGTCCTGATCACACCGTCAGTTACGTATAAAGACAACTCATCATCCCGCTGAACGCCTGAAATACTGCGTATATTATTGCCTTTATCATCAGATATATAGGAATATCCGCCCTTCAACCTGTCAAGAGGAGACAAACCTTTCAATTTCTCAATATCTATATCAAGTCTGTGACGGGCATCTGTTATTTTCTGATCCATGAGATGCTGGAGTTCGTCCTGATACTGGTCTATCCTAAGAAGTCTGTCTCTGACTTTCCCCATAGGACTGAGAAGTCTTAACGTTTCCTGATATCTCTTTTCCCTCTGTCTAAGATCAGATAGCGCCCTGTCCATGGATTTATGCAGAGAATATGCATAGTCCTGAATATCCTGCTCAAATCTTGCGTATTCAAAAACCGCAAGTTCAGCAGCCGCTGAAGGAGTAGGTGCTCTCCTGTCTGCAACATAATCTGCTATTGTAGTATCAGTCTCATGACCAACTGCGGATATTATAGGAATCGGGCAGTCAAAAATTGCCTGCGCAACTATTTCTTCATTGAACGCCCATAAATCTTCTATAGAACCTCCGCCTCGGCCCACTATGATCGTATCCACCTGCCTCTGAGCCAGGGCCTCAATGCCCTTAACAATGCTCTCAGCAGCCTGATCACCCTGAACTATGGCGGGATAAAGAATAATCTGAATATGTGGATTTCTCCTGGTAGCAACATTGATTATGTCGCGAACCGCTGCACCCGTCGGGGCTGTTACAACGCCGAGAGTATGTATATATCTGGGTATAGGCTGCTTGTACTCTTCTGCAAACAAGCCAGTCTCAGCCAGTCTCTTCTTGAGCTCCTCATAGCGCTCATAAAGAACACCAGCCCCATCCAGCATGATCTGTCTGGCATAGAGCTGATATCTGCCGTCTCTCTCATATACATCGATGCTACCGGTAACTTTAACCTGCTGGCCTTCCTGCATATTAAATCTAAGGCCGCCTCTTTCTCTGTCACCGCGGAACATAACACAGGCTATTGCTCCTCCGGCATCCTTGATAGTGAAATAGATATGACCGGACGAGTGATACTTGCAGTTACTCACTTCCCCCTTGACTGTAATAGCCTTGAGGAGGAAGTCCTGCGTGAACATATTCTTGATGTATGCATTAACCTGTGTGACTGTATATTCACTGCGCAAATTTAGCTAACACTCCGTTTACAAATGCCGGTGAGCCATCCTGTCCGAATTTCTTGGCAAGCTCAACAGCCTCATTTATTGCTACTCCTGTAGGAACAGTTTCATCGAACTTGATCTCATAAACTGCAAGTCTGATAATGGTAAGATCAACCTTGGCCATTCGGCTTGTTTCCCAACCTACAGCTTTCTCATTGATCGCCTTATCTATTTCTTCTAACTTGTCTGCGATCTTCTCATATTTGTCTCTGATGTAATCTGCATCAGATTTGGAGAATTCCAGGTCACCTTCTGTTGTAAAGAGTTCTTCCTGCTCCATCATTTCTTCTTTGCTGTTGAATTCAACACGAAAGAGCAACTGAAAAATCTGCTCTCTTAGTTCTGTTCTGTTCATAATATCTTCCAATCTATAATTCTAATTAGCCGGTTTAAGATGCTATTACGCCTTCATTCAAGCCTTAGGCATTGTGATTCCTGCGATTCTGATGTTAACGTCTGTAACTTCAAGTCCTGTCATGTTCTCGATTGTTGTCTTGACACGAGTCTGAGCCTGCTGACATGTAGCAGGAATATTAAACCCATAAGACATCATAAGTGCAAGATCAACCTTAACTTCAGAAGCGCTTACCATAACCTTGGCTCCCTTGGTAAGATTCTTACGTCCTACCTTCTCAAGGGTATCACTTGTATAGTTGCCAGCCATAGCTGATACGCCATCAACCTCGAGAGCTGCCAGCACAGCAATTCTGGCTACTACATCATCTGCAATCTTAACTGAACCAATCTCTGCTAACTCTTTTCCCATATTATCTACTCCTAAATAGTTTATTCGAAGTCCATACTAAGTTATTATACCATATCCCAAGGATTAAGTATAAATATACATTTTCCGGTCACTAAGCTATCCAGAAAATTATTGTATATGTATCCACAAAGGTTGTATAAGACACTGTAGCATTATCGCCTTGCAAATAGTCAAATACCAGTCTCTGGGTCACAAGCTGATCGAAGAGCTGATCATACACGTTCTTATCAGCACACTTTATAACCACGCTTGAGCTGCCATCCTGATATCTTCTGTCAAAAAGATCTCCAACCAGCACAAGTTCAGGTGATGTAAAGTACTCATCCTCCCTGACATAATAGTTATCCTTCATGCTGGTACAGCCCGGCATATAAATCTCATCAGAAATTGTATGATTTCTCAATATTTCATCTGTTGTGACATTGAGATAATCATAATTAACTGTAGGAAGCCTTGTAGCATCTGCGCTCTCGCCGTTGCCTACCTGATAAGAAGAATCTCCCCAGGTAACATCCACATAGTAATATGCATCGTTACACAGCACCAGATTCCATGCATGCCTGATATTCTTGGCCTTCTTGGTATCTACTGTACCGGTGACCAGCGTACACTTGACTCCAAGCTTGTTAAGAAGAAGCTGTGCGGCCTTGGAATAGCCGTTGCAAACGCTCTTTCCTCCAATAAATACGGAGCAAATGTTCTGATTGTCTTCCGCATCCAGATCATACTCCACATTCCTGATCAGGTATTCATAAACATATTTGATGGCATAGTAATCATCCGTTGATGATGGCGCGCCAGCAAGACATTCGTTAACCGCCTGATTGATCTGTGCCTGTTTGGTAGCTACCTGCTCAGGTGTATATATGTAGCTTCCGGAAAAACCTATCTTGGTAATCGTGTTGTCTATAGTATAGTTGGTATATTTATAGCCATCGACGTAAAAGAGCTCCGGATGGTCTGCACAAACATAATCAAAAACAAGGTCTATTGCTTCATCACTTGTAGTTGAAACAAGAACATTTTCTGCCTGATGCTGAATAATAGTTAAAATCTCAGCATAAAGAGTCTGCCCCGAACCTGTAAGTCTGTCGAAAGCGTACAAGCCTTTTTGCTCTCTCTTGATCGCCTCAATGTTTTCAGGGGTAATGCCTGCCTCTAATCTGGCATTCTTCATTTCTTCATTAAGCTCAGTCTCTGTCAACTGCTTGTATGAAGATTTGAAAATACTGTCCGCATCAAACCCAAGCTCCGACTGAGCCTGTTCTTCTGATTCCTGGTCAAAAAAGATAACGTTCTCACTACTGTCTGAAACACTATAAGCATAGTCTTCTTCCGAAGGCTGATATATAGTGGTCACTTCATCTGAACTGACAATTGAATCCTGTGAAAGAACAAGCGTATCCTCATAGGTAGCTATATCCTCCACCTCATGATACGGTGGATCCTTCATGCCGAGAGCTTCAAGATATTCATCAAAGCTTGAATACTTACAGCCAGACAGAGTCACAGGCAATGTGCCCAGAATCATAAGTAAAGCTATTTTCCTTGTAGCACGTTCTCCCTTCAACTTAATTCCTCCAAAGTTTGTAGCAGCCCCAGAGTCAGGAAACCTGCGGCAGCAATCAGTTCTTCTTGAATTCAGAAAGAACCAGCCCCTTGTTTCTATCCATTGTCATGCCAACACTCCACTCATTAATAAACAAGAGAAGTGGTCTGTCATGCATATCCTTGATCTTCTTCATGTCAGATGTTCCAACAAGTGTAGACATATCGATATCTTCATTATCTACCCATCTGATGTACTCATATGGAAGGTTCTCAAGTATGATATCTACATTGTACTCACTCTGCAGTCTGAATTTCAAGACATCAAACTGAAGAACACCTACTACGCCTACAATTATCTCTTCAAGACCTGTGTTGTACTCCTGGAAGATCTGAATCGCACCTTCCTGAGCAATCTGAGTGATACCCTTAACAAACTGCTTACGCTTCATGGTATCAACCTGACGAACTCTTGCAAAATGCTCAGGTGCAAATGTAGGGATTCCCTCGTAAGTGATAGTATCCTTAGGCATGCACACAGTATCTCCGATTGAGAAAATACCGGGATCAAATACACCCATGATATCTCCTGCATATGCCTCTGACAGGATCTTACGCTCATCAGCCATAAGCTGCTGTGGCTGTGACAGTCTCATCACCTTGCCGCTCTGAACATGCTTAACTTCCTTGTCCGCATCATATCTTCCTGAACATATTCTCATAAATGCTATTCTGTCTCTATGAGCCTTATTCATATTAGCCTGGATCTTGAATACAAAAGCAGAAAAATCTCTCTCAAGCGGATCAATCTTCTCTCCATCAGATGATGTACGTCCTGTTGGAGGTGTTGCCATCTTGAGGAAGTGATGGAGGAACAACTCTACACCAAAGTTCTGAAGCGCTGATCCAAAGAATACAGGTGTAAGCTGGCCTGCACGAACCTTATCAAGATCATACTCAGCGCCTGCTCCATCCAAGAGTTCTATCTCACCTGTAAGCTTGTCAAAAGCTTCCTGTCCAACTTCTGCATCAATTGCTGCCTTATCATCAAGGCTTATAAATGTCTCTTTTCCCTCTTTGGTACCCTTCTGAGTTTCTGAGAAAGTAACAATGTGTCCTTCTCTTCTGTCATAGATTCCCTTGAAATTCTTACCGGAACCGATTGGCCAGTTCATAGGGCATGTGGCGATACCGAGATTGTTCTCAATGTCATCAAGAAGATCAAAAGTATCCATAGCATCTCTATCAAGCTTGTTGATAAAGGTAAAAATCGGAATATGGCTCATAGCGCAGACTTTGAAGAGCTTTCTGGTCTGAGCCTCTACACCCTTACTGGCATCGATTACCATGACGGCTGAGTCAGCAGCCATAAGTGTACGGTATGTATCCTCTGAGAAATCCTGGTGTCCAGGTGTATCAAGGATATTGATACAGCAGCCCTCAAAGTTAAACTGCAGAACAGAAGATGTTACTGAAATACCTCTCTGCTTCTCGATTTCCATCCAGTCGGATACTGCGTGTCTTGCTGTTGCCTTACCCTTAACACTTCCCGCCATATTGATAGCTCCGCCGTACAGAAGGAACTTCTCTGTAAGAGTTGTCTTACCAGCATCCGGGTGGGAAATAATAGCAAAGGTACGACGCTTATTTATCTCATTAATTGTTTCTTTTGTATTACTCATTTCTAAATTCCTTTCTGATATGTATTGTCTTGAATAATTCACTTAATACGTATCAGATTCAATGTGGGATTCTCATATCTTCTACCTACTCAAAAATAGTCATGTACTGTAATCGAGGCCGGTATGCGTTTACATGCCGGCCCCAATAATATCTCGATAATTCCATAGTCCAAGGAAGTTCTACTCTCGCAAGGAACTTACGCTCTCGTAAGGAAGTTCTGCTCTCGCTAGAAGAGTCTCTTCACAAGGAACTTCCGCTCTCGCTTCGCTCGCCGGAAGGCGTTCAGACTAGACTCGAAAGTACCTCGTCAAGTCTTCACAGCTCAGTTTTGAGCTACATCCTTCATAGAGAAGCTGATTCTGCCCATCTTGTCCTTGCCAAGGCAAACAACTGTAACTGTATCGCCAAGTGTAAGAACATCCTCAACGTGCTCGATTCTCTCTCTGGAGATCTTGCTGATGTGTACCATACCCTCTTTGCCAGGTGCAAACTCAACGAACGCACCGAATTCCTTGATGCTTACAACCTTACCTGTGAATACCTGGCCTTTCTCAAAATCAGAAACAATGATGTTGACCATGTTTACAGCCTCATTGATCTTGTCCTGATCCTCGCCGCAAACTGAAACCTTACCATCATCTGTAATATCAATCTTAACACCTGTACGAGCGATGATCTCGTTGATTGTCTTACCTCTCTGACCAACAACATCGCCAATCTTCTCAGGATCGATCTGGATAGAAACGATCTTAGGAGCGTACTTGGATACTTCCTTACGAGGCTCAGCAATAGCCTTGCTCATGCACTCATCCATGATGAAGAATCTTGCTTCACGGCACTGTGCAATAGCTGTCTCAACGATAGGCTTTGTAAGACCATGGATCTTGATATCCATCTGAATAGCTGTGATACCGTCCTTAGTACCTGTAACCTTGAAGTCCATATCTCCGAAGAAGTCCTCAAGACCCTGAATATCTGTAAGTACTACGAAATCGTCATCTGTATCACCTGTTACAAGACCGCAGCTGATACCTGCAACCATCTTCTTAATAGGAACACCTGCAGCCATAAGTGACATACATGATGCACATGTAGAAGCCATAGATGTTGATCCGTTAGACTCAAATGTCTCTGATACTGCGCGGATTGCATATGGGAACTCCTCAACGCTAGGAAGAACAGGAAGAAGTGCTCTCTCTGCAAGTGCACCGTGTCCGATCTCTCTACGTCCAGGTCCTCTTGAAACCTTAGTCTCACCTACTGAATAAGCAGGGAAGTTGTACTGGTGTACGTATCTCTTGTCTGCTGCAAAAGAATCAAGACCTTCTACCTTCTGTGCCTCTGAAAGAGGTGCAAGAGTTACAACGTCACAGATCTGTGTCTGTCCACGTGTGAACATAGCACTTCCGTGTACTCTTGGGATAAGGTCAACCTCAGCTGAAAGAGGTCTGATCTGCTTGATCTCACGTCCATCAGGTCTCTTGTGATCCTTGAGGATCATCTTACGTACAGTCTTCTTCTCGTACTGATAAATAGCCTCTCCGAGGATTGCAAGCCACTCTTCGTTGTCTGCAAACTTCTCTGTAAGTCTATCTGTAATATCGGCAATATTAGCCTCTCTTGTCTGTTTGTCATCTGTGAATACAGCCTTCTCCATCTCTTCAGGAGGAACAACTTCCTTGATAGCTGCAAAGAGTTCTTCAGGAACTGCACAGCTTGTATATTCGTGCTTAGGCTTACCAACCTCAGCAACGATACCCTTGAAGAATTCGATGATCTGAAGGTTTACGTCGTGAGCCTTGTAGATAGCTTCCTTCATCTTCTCCTCAGGAATCTCGTTGGCACCAGCCTCGATCATGATAACCTTCTGTCCTACAGATGCAACTGTAAGCTTGAGGTCACCTGTGTTCCACTGCTCCTGAGTAGGGTTAACGATAAGTTCTCCATCGATCATACCGATCTGTGTCATAGCACATGGGCCATCGAATGGGATATCTGAAATTGAAACTGAAACTGATGCGCCGAGCATAGCTACAAGCTCAGGGCGGCACTGAGGATCAACAGCCATAACCATTGTCTCGATTGTTACGTCGTTTCTGTAGTCCTTAGGAAAAAGAGGTCTCATAGGACGATCGATAACACGGCTTGTAAGAATAGCATTCTCAGAAGGCTTGCCCTCTCTCTTATTATATCCGCCAGGGAATTTGCCAACAGCATAGAATTTCTCACCATACTCTACTGAAAGAGGGAAGAAATCGATTCCATCTCTTGGCTTAGCGCTTGCTGTTGCAGTACAAAGAACAGTTGTATCTCCATACTGCATGAAAGCGCAACCATTTGCCTGTTTACCTACCTTGCCGATCTCAACCTTAAGTGTACGACCAGCCAGTTCCATTGAATAAGTTTTTACCATTTTGTCTCCTTCCTGCTCATCCGTGATCCATCATCTGGCCGGGGACAAAAATATGGCCCCATTGCCACTTCAGGCACGTGTGCAGTTCAATCATGTTTATTGTTCTATTTATATGATATTAAGTTTTCAAGGTCATAATAAAAATCATGTTAAACACAAGTTTTATTATAACTTTGAACACTCATATCATATAAATGTATAAAAGCGGAACAGGCTGATTCTCATCAGCCTAGTCCCGCCTTTAATTGCAAAATTACTTTCTAAGACCAAGATCAGCGATAAGCTTACGATAAGCCTCGATATCCTTCTTCTTGAGGTAACCAAGAAGGCTACGTCTCTGACCTACCATCTTAAGAAGACCTCTTCTTGAGTGGTGATCCTTAGGGTTCTTGTCAAGGTGAGCATTGAGCTCCTTGATTCTCTCTGTGAGGATAGCAACCTGAACCTCTGGTGATCCTGTATCGCCAGCTTTTCTAGCGAACTTCTCGATAACTTCTGTCTTTTTCTCTTTTGCGATCATTTCTCTTCTCCTTTTCTCTGGGCTGAATATATTACTCAAGCCCTTAACTTTGTGTGATCCGCCTGCTACGCAGATAAAGGTTGGAGTATCCATTATCCGGGTAAAAGGTAGTTTCTGTAACTGTTACTGAATTCTCGTCAGCAACTAATGTAGTTTAGCATAGAAAAACGTAAGTGTAAAGTCTTTTTTGCTATATGCCGGCCCCGTAACTTTCTAAAATTTTCTTAAATTATCAACGTTTTTTCCTATATGCCATAGTGTCTGCCTGTCTTGTACAACACATTAGGGAGCCGGTCACGAGGACCTGCTCCCTAATTTAATGTGTGAGTTCCAAAAAGGACTATATATTATGGGCATAATATTCCCTATTTGGTGTATTAAGCTATCACTTCTTGTCAGACTTCTGATCAGCTTTATTCTTTTTAGAATTTCTTCTAACTACTTCCTCAACAGAAATTCCAACTGCTGCAAGGATTGCAACAATAACTGCTGGAAGAGGGCTCTTCTTTTCTGAAGGAGCTGCTGCAAGAGGCATTTCTGTCTCAGCGATTTCTGTTGCTCCACCATTAAGATCATTCTTATTCTCAGATGTTGTGCTCTCCTCTGACTTAGCGTTGTTCTCTTCAGTCATTGCTGCATCTTCAGAAACTGCTACGGTCGCATCAGATCCTGCTACCTGTGTATCGTTTGAATCAGCCTTAGCTACCACATTTACAGTTGCAATCTTTGTTCCTGCTTTTGAAGACTTCTTAGCTCCAAGAACTGCTGGTACAGCCTGTGTATTAACAGCTAATGAAGGAACCTTAGCTGTAAGTGTCTTTGCTGTAGCTACTGCAGTAATAACGTCTACAGTTGAATCTGCTTCATTTCCAAGGTCATTGTCACCTGAATATACAGCGTCAGCATTTCTATTGTCATCTGACTGATTTGACTTAGCACTGTTTTCAGCATTTCTTCTGATGATTTCTGCAATTTCTGCTTTCTTATCAGCAAGCTTTTCTTCAGCCTTAGCAAGCTCATCATTAGCATTCTTCTGAGCTTTCTGAGCAGCAGCAAAAGCAGCCTTAGCCTCTTTATACTGTTCTTTGAGATCATTAAGCCTTTTTGTAACCTTATCATTTGGCTCTCCTGTCACATCATTAGTTGTAAGGTTATCAATTGCAGCGTTTACTTTTTTAAGCTCATCAGATGCATTATTAAGTTTCTCATTTGCTTCAGAAGCAGCTGTTGCAAGCTTGTTGTAATAGTTGAGTACTGCCTCATATTCTTTTGTATATTTCTGGGCTAGTTCAAGATCAGCTTCTTTTTTCCTTTGAACCTTATAAAGATCCTTAAAGTTCTTCTCAACAACATCAAGTTTTTCTGATGCTTTAGTTCCTTCATCAATTACATTCTTCACCTTATCAGCAACATGCTTAGCATGATCCTGAGCCTTTTTTACATCGGCTTCTGCCTGTGTTCCTGCTTTAATTGTATCTTTCTTCTCTTCTGCGAGTTTCTTAGCGTCGTCCTCAGCCTTCTTTACATCAGCTGCCGCCTGTGTTCCTGCTTTAATTGTATCTTTCTTCTCTTCTGCGAGTTTCTTAGCGTCGTCCTCAGCCTTTTTTACATCAGCTGCTGCCTGTGTTCCTGCTTTAATTGTATCTTTCTTCTCTTCTGCGAGTTTCTTAGCGTCGTCCTCAGCCTTCTTTACATCAGCTGCTGCCTGTGTTCCTGCTTTAATTGTATCTTTCTTCTCTTCTGCAAGATTCTTAGCATAGTTCTCAGCATTTGTAATTGCCTTTTTCGCTTCTTCAAGCTTATTATCATAGTCATTTAAATAATCATTTCTGGATTTTATCTTTGAAGAATCAATTCTTTTATTTGATTTTCCTTGCTTTTCAAATACTGTAATCTCATTCTTGTTACTGCCGAAAATAGAGCCTCCAGGAGTTCTAAAATCAAAGTATCTATCTACTCCATTGATATTAACTACAAAATAGTGATAACCTGCGCCTCTAAAATCAGTAAAGTGTTCTGTTCCAGTCATCATGACTGTTGCATTAGGATCTGTTTCTCTTACCCAAATCCTTATTAACTCAAATGCAATTGCCTTGTTATGACCAGTATCCCAAACACCTTCTACGTTGTCGAGCACTGCCTTGGAATTCTCAAGCTCGGTTTTCTTATTCTGAGCCAGTGTTATTTTCCCTTCAGCATCCTTCACATCCTGTGCTGCTTTTGTTCCTTCTTTAATTGTATCTTTCTTCTCTTCTGCAAGCTTTTTCGCATCGTCCTCAGCCTTCTTTACATCAGCTGCTGCCTGTGTTCCTGCTTTAATTGTATCTTTCTTCTCTTCTGCGAGTTTCTTAGCATCGTCCTCAGCCTTCTTTACATCAGCTGCTGCCTGTGTTCCTGCTTTAATTGTATCTTTTTTCTCTTCTGCGAGTTTCTTAGCGTCGTCCTCAGCCTTCTTTACATCAGCTGCTGCCTGTGTTCCTGCTTTAATTGTATCTTTCTTCTCTTCTGCAAGATTCTTAGCATCATTCTCGGCTTCTGCTTTAGCACGCTTTGCTTTTTCCGCCTGTTTAATTTTGCCTTTAATGTCACTTAATTCTTTTTTGGCTTTATTACTAGATTCTGTAGCTTCCTTAAGTTCCTGCTCCTTGCGTTGTACATCAAGCTCTTTTGCTGCTTCGGCATTCTCTCTTGCTATAGTAAGAGCCTCAGTTGCTTCTTCAAGATCTGAATTTAACTTATTTACATTTACCTGTGCTTCTTCAAGATGTTTTTTTGCTTCTGCAGCCTTACCATTTGCAGCATCAATTGCAGCAAGATAAGCTTCCTGGGCTTTATTTGCTTCATCAAGTGCTTTCTCAAAAGCTTCTTTTGTAGTATTAAAGTTACTCTCAGCCGCTTCGAAGTCCTGATTAGCTTTATTAGCAAGTTCTTCAGCTTCCTTATATGCAGCGTCTGCCTCAGCCTGAGTATTAGCATCTTCAATTTTCTGGCTGACTTTTTCAATACTATCGGCAACGTCTTTATATGCCTCTGTAGCTTCATTTGCAGCTGACTCAACATTAGCAATTGGCTTGTCAAGATTATCTACAGCTTCGTTTCTAGTATCCTGTGCACCAGAAATGTTCTCTTTACCTGTATTAAGTTTTTTTACGTCTCCCTGCAAAACCTCTATATTACCAGAAAGAGCATTCGCATCTTCCTGAATCTTGTCTGCATTATCATCATATACTTTTTTAAGCTCTTTGTTTGTTATAGTATTATCATTTGATGTATCACTATTTGGAACTGATGTATCGCCATCAGAAGCTGAATCTGTTGCTTCATCAAATACATTACCAATGTTTTTACTAATATCCTCAACAGATTTTGCCAAGCCATTCTGTTCTTTGTTAATTGAATCAGCAAAATCTTTCTCTGCATTTTTTACACTATCGAGTGGTGTATTCTCAACTTTTTCGATGACGTCTTCACCACTTGGATCTGGCACATTGCTATCCTCGTTTCCAGCAAATACTGTAACTGGCTGAAGAGCCATGCTGGCACTAATTCCTACTGCAATTGCTTTAACGAGTTGCTTGTTTAAAAATTTCTTTTTCATACTAAATTCCTCACACACATTTTTTAACAACTCATTATTTATAGCAAAAGCAAAATCATAAGACTAATCATATTTAATATTATTTTTGTATTTGTGATTACGCTTTATGATTTTCGAAAGATGGTATGTGAGTACTGTATGGAGCATTGTCTTCTACAATTCGTTTGGCTTAATGCAAGAAAAAAGGGAGAGTTCCATGTATGTTGGAACCCTCCCAATCAATGAATAAGAGGAATGTGTGTGTTTCCTTTAATTATTACTTCTGAGAATCATTCTTATTTGTAGCCTTATTGTTCTTTCTTCTCATGTATTCTTCTGCTGATACTCCGGTTACTGCTGCAATAACGATTATCCACCATGGGAATCCCTTCTTGCTCTCGTCTACCGGCATTGCTGACTTAGCTGTTTCTTCGTCTTCGATATTGGATACCTTAGAAGTCTTTGTCTCATCTTTAGTTTCAGGAGTCTTTTCCTTAGTCTTTACTTCCTTAGCATCATCTGTAGCCTTATTGTCTTCGTATTCTCTCTGTGCTCCGAGAACTGATCCGCCTGCATTTCCAGCACCTGCTCCGATGCCTGCGCCTGCATCAGCTGCTCCAGCGCCTGCTGCACCTGCTACTCCAGCGTCTGCTGTGCCTGTACCGCCTGCTGCGTTTGCCACTGCTGCACCTGGGTTAGCTGTTATTGCTGTAGGAGCATCAACTATTGTAGTAGCTGTTCCTGTTCCGCCTGTTGTTCCAGCTCCAGTTCCTGTACCTGCTCCGCCAGCGCCTGTACCGCCCTGGTTAGCTGCTGCATTTGCAGCGTCGATTGCCTCCTGTGCATCATCAAGTGTATCCTGTGCCTTTACAAGATCATCAGTTGCCTTGTCGAGATCATCCTGTGCCTTACCAAGGTCATCTTTTGCTGTCTTGATCTGAGAAGCAAGGTCTGCGATTCTAGCTTCAAAGCTTGCCTTATCAATGATGTTACCTGCGATAAGAGCCTTAAGAGAATTCTCAAGAGCTGTAAGTCTATCCTGAGCATTAGTTACTGCTATTGCTGCATCGATGGCCTTCTGGCTAAGTGCATTGTATGCATCACGAGCATCCTGGAATGCTGCTGCAGCTGCTGCCTTAGCTCCAGCCTTCTCTGCTGCTGCACTCTGTGCTGCTGAATCAGCTTTTGCCGTGTCTATAGCTGCCTTATCATCGATGGCTTTCTTATCTGCTGTTGCCTTATCATCAACATCCTTCTTATCTGCTGTTGCCTTGCTATCTACTGCTGTCTTAGCTGCTGTTGCCTTACTTTCTACTGTAGCCTTATCTGTCTTAGCCTTGTCATCAATAGCCTTCTTAGCGGCATCAGCGTTAGCCTTGATAGTATCTTTATCTTCTTTGGCCTTCTTATCAATGGCATCTTTAGCTACCTTAGCGTCTTCGTTTACCTTCTTCTTATCCTTATCAGCCTGATCATTGACTGCCTTCTTATCATCAGCAGCCTTCTTGTCAATGGCCTTCTTGTCAGCATCTGCCTTCTTGTCGATGGCCTTCTTGTCAGCATCTGCCTTCTTATCAATAGCCTTTATTTCATTTTCAAGCTTCTTCTTTTCATCTTCAGTAGCCTTCTTAGCTTTCTTTTCTATCTCTTCTTTTTCTTTCTTAGCTTTCTCGTCTACTGCCTTCTTATCTTTTTCTGCCTTATCAGCTATCTTCTGCTTCTCTTCTCCAGCCTTCTTATCGATGCTGTTCTTCTCATTTGTAGCCTTTGTATCTACGGCTGCCTTATCTGCTGTTGCCTTTGTATCAATGTCTGCCTTATCTGCTGTTGCTTTATCATCGATAGCCTTCTTCTTGCCAGGAACTGCATCATCGATAGCCTTCTTATCTGCTGTTGCCTTTGTATCGATGTCAGCCTTGTCAGCTGTTGCCTTGTTCTCGATAGCTTCCTTGTCAGCTGTTGCCTTAGCATCGATAGCTGCTTTATCTTCTATAGCCTTTGTTTCAATGGCTGCCTTCTTACCAGTTGCTTCTTCATCTATGGCTGCCTTCTTGCTAGTTGCAGTATTATCAACTGCTTCCTTGTCAGCCGTTGCCTTATTCTCAATGGCTGTTTTCTTACCTGTTGCTTCTTCATCAATACCAGCCTTTTCAGAAGTTGCCTTTGTATCGATAGTTGCCTTCTTTTCAGCTGCTTCTGTCTCCAAAGCTGACTTCTTACCAGGAACTGCATCATCAATGGCCTTCTTATCTGCTGTTGCCTTTGTATCGATAGCTGTTTTATCTTCAGATGCCTTCTCATCGATAGCTGCTTTTCTACCAGCTGCGCCATTTATGATCTCATCATACTGTGCATTGAGTTCCTGTCTTCTTGCATTCTCTGCTGCATAATCTGCTGCGAAATCAAGCTGAGAGTACTGGATTGTATGATCATTTTTCTTGTAAACAACTATATATGTATAAGAATAGTTTTTCTTTTCTTCTTTGAGCTTGCCAGATTCAGCATCTGCTCTCTTATATGTCCAGAAATCATATTTCTCAACTGTAGGCTCTGTTGCGCCCTTAAGGTAATAAGATACTGTAATATGATTATTGTCTGAATTGAGCTGATGTACATGGGAATCAAAATATACTTCTTTAGTCAGGTCTACATTATTGATCTGATCTCCCTTATAGAACATGTACTTAACCAGATATTCAGCAATCTGCTCATTATTGTTAAGAATTGCATTGTTATTAGCGGCCCATATAGCTCCTGTAATAGCACCTATAATAGTAGGTTCATTATCAGATCTTTGCTGGTTATCCTGCTCTAATGCTGCAATCTTGCCTGCAAGATCAGTGTCAATCATGTACTTGCTAGCTGTAGCTTCATTAACCTCTGCATCAATATCATCCTTATCTTTCTGAGCTTTAGTGTCTATTGCAGTTTTAGCAGATGTAGCCTCGCTATCTATATTATTCTTGGCCTCTGTTGCATCGCTATCTACCTTAGCAAGCTGTCCTGGAAGTGCATCGTCAATTGCCTTCTTATCGTCTGTAGCCTTAGTATCGATGGCGCCTTTGGCGATATCTGCCTGATCATCGATAGCTTTCTTATCTGCTGCTGCTTTTGTATCAATAGCTTCTTTTTCTGCTGCTGCGTCTGTGTCTATCTTATTCTTAGCTGTTGTTGCATCAGCATCAATTTTACCCATTTCTGTTCCAGCCTTAGTGTCGATATCAGATTTCTTTCCGTTAGCCTCAGTATCAATTCCTCCCTTAGCTGCTGTTGCTGCTGAATCAATATCTGCCTTATCCTGAGTTGCCTTAGCATCAATATCTTTCTTATCTGCTGTTGCCTTAGTATCTACCGCTGCTTTATCCTGAGTTGCCTTGGAATCGATATTGTTCTTATCTGTTGTTGCCTTAGCGTCAATGTTATTCTTTTCCTGAGTTGCCTTTGTATCTACATTTTCCTTATCTTTGCCAGCCTTAGTATCTACTGCTTCCTTGTCTGTTACTGCCTTCGCATCAATAGCTTCCTTTTCGGCCTTAGCCTTAGCATCTACTGCTTCCTTGTCTTTTTTAGCCTGTTCTTCAATCTTCTTAATTTCAGCTTCAGAGGGCTCTCTCTTATTCTTTTTAGCTTCCTCTGCTGCCTTATCTATAGCTTCTTTTTCAGCCTTAGCCTTAGCGTCTACTGCTGCCTTATCTTCTCCAGCCTTCTTTTCGATGGCTGCCTTGTCCTCTGCTGCCTTCTTTTCAATAGCTTTCTTATCTTCTGTTGCCTTCTGTTCTACAGCTGCTTTATCCTTGTTAGCCTGCTCGTCAACTTTTTTCCTGTCTTCATTAGCTTTCTTATCTACTTCAGCCTTGTCTTTGTTTGCCTGAGTATCAATATCAGCCTTGTCCTTTGTAGCCTGTGTATCAATAGCCTTCTTATCGTCAACTGCTTTCTTTTCAATGGCTTCCTTATCAGCTGCCGCCTTAGCATCTACATCAGCCTTATCCTGAGTTGCCTTAGCTGCTATATCTTTCTTATCCTGCTCTGCCTGACCAGCCTTAGCATCTGCAAGAGTCTCAATCTGCTTCTGTAAATCAGCTTCCTGAGTTGCAATATCGCCAGCTGCTGCCTCTGTAAGCTCCTTAAGAGAAGCTGCTGCGAGCTGTGCCTTAAGAAGGTTTGCCTTTGCTTCTTCTATATCAGCGCCAGTCTGTGTAAGAGCTGCATCATATTCGGCCTGCGCCTGAGCTTCTGCCTTCTTAGCTTCCTCATACTCTTTTTCTTTTGCTTCATAATCAAGCTTAGCCTGATCAAGATCAGCCTGTGCCTTCTCAACGTTTTCTTCAGCTGTCTTAATAAGCTCATTTGCAGCATCAACATCAGCCTGTGTCTTAGCATTTTCTGCTGCCTCACCCGCTGCTGCAACTTCATTATTGATTTCAGTAACTGTTTCCTTTGTTTCCTGAGCTATAGAAGAAATCTCAGCTGCCTTATCTTCTACATCGCCCTGAGCAGTACCAACTGCTTCTTTGTTTGTATCTATATCAGTAACGTCAGTTGCGATTGCTGGAGCATTAGTTTTATCAACTTCTCCTACGCTATCCTGAAGCTCGCCGATCTTATTCTGGATAGAACCATTTGTATCTTCGTTAACAGGATTAGAAACTATTTCCTCATCTCCTGTATAGCCTGTAACTGCTGAATCATTCTCTACTGCATTGTCATAAGCATTTGCAACATCTCCTGCTGCATCAACTGCTGTATCTACCGCTGTATCGAAAGCCCCCTGCGCTTCGCTCTCTGTAATAGCATTATCATCATCAGTAGATTTGATAGGATCCACTGAATTGTTCTCGTCATCAATAGCGAGTGCTGTCATAGGCTGTAATGCCATGCTTGCACTAATACCGATTGCAATCGCCTTAATAATCTGCTTGTTCATAATATTCTTCTTCATATCTCATTCCCTCTCATTCGAAAATTTACACACACATTTTTGATATATCAATTAGGTTTATATAGTTATACATGACACCAAATCATATATATAATCATAAAATACATTTCTTTTGTATAATCAGCGATTATTTATGATTTCTTTAGAACTATTTATTTTCTGTTTATAAACAATCGAGTAGGCTGATTCCTACTCGATTCTGCACACAGACATTCCGCACTTTGTGCTCCATGTCCTTACGACCGGCAAATGAATTTGTATGCAAGCATCCATTCGCTTGCCGGTCTTGTGCAACAAAAAAAGAACTATTCCTCATAAAGAAGAATAGTTCTTGGCAAATATCAGTATTTATGCAGCCTTTACTCCTTTTTTATACGATAAGTTACTCGCTGCTTTCCTCTTGTTTTTCTTCAGACTCATTAGCTTCGTCGTCATTACTTCCATCTGATTCGTTGTCATTATTGTCTTCTTGTGATTCATCTGGAAGCTGAGGCTTGGGATCCTCCGGAACTGACTCATCTCTGTTTTCATTCGAAACCGGGAATTTTGTATCTGTTATATTTGTCTGATCATTAGTTACTGTAGGTGTACACTGGGCATCCTCAACAACTTTATTTTCATTATTATCAGTTGCAGATTCTTCCTGTTCATCTCCGGATTCAGATGAAGATTCTTTTGATGCTTCATCCTGAGCTTCTGTCGCTATCTCCTTTTCTATATCAATATCAGAAGAAGCATCCTCAGATATTTCTTTTGCCATATCAATACTATTACTTGCAACTGCCTCATCAGAGGTACCTGAAGTATCCACTATCTCGGAAATTCTGGCTGCTATCTGTCCTTCATCTTCCGATGCAGAATCAATTTCATCATTCTGATCATTATCCGGAACAGCTGGTCCTTTCACTCCGGCAGAATGCCAGGCAACATCATTATCAACCGTAGAAGTAACATGATCACATGAATCAGCTATTGTAAATATGCTCTGTTGTGGCATATCATCCGGCAGTTCTCCGGAAAACGGAGATTTTAACTCCGTGCTAAAGTCTAAAAGAATTGAACCATTTGCAAACGCTACATTTTCAGAATCTCCCGTAAGATCTTTACTAACTCTGTTTAGATAATTCAGAAAATCTACGCAAAATGTTGCTGAATCATCATAATTCTCGTAATTTCTGCTCTCCTCATTATATGTTCCGGTCAGGAATGCATTCTGGAAACTCTCAGTGCTTGTATATTTTCCATCTGATATATCAGTAATAATAGAGTCAAGTGAATAGCCATCGTGAAGCCTACCAAGAATTGCGTCAAATCCGCCTTTTATGGCAAAAGAGCTAAAGGATACATTTCCTTCTTCATCAGTGGACCTTGACGTTGTAATATCCTGAACATATCCCTTATTGACAGCCAGATCAGCCAGATACAAACATGCAAGATATCCGGACACATAAGCACTTGCAGCATTCTTAGTAGAATCATAGTACTTATTGGTTGAATCTATACTAGGAGATCCATACTCTTCATCATTATAATTCTTGTAATATTCAAGAAGTGAATCAATGGTATAGTCAGACAATGCATCTTCACTATCTGTATGCATAGCGCAAAAGATATCATTTCTGTATGCATAGACATTATCTACACTTGTAGCACTTCCTTCTATAAACCAGGTAGGGAATTTGTTTTCATCAGCTGTATAATCAAATGCAACGTTTGAATACCCCTCCATACCGGTTCTTGTATAATCGTCCATGAACGCGTGCATCATTTCATGAACAAGCGTATTATTCAGATTGTCAATTTCATCTGCTTTTAGTTCATAACTTCCATCTTCTGCTTTTTCATAAAGAGATTCCGTATTTACAGCTACATAGTATCCATAAATGCTATCACCTTCTTCATCAGTAGTCATTTTAGAAGATACATAAGCCAGGACTCCATTTTTATCTTTGTCAGGGTCATTCTTAAATCTGGAGTCATAAATATAAAGACCTATTTCTTTTCCAAGAGCATTATTGGCAGCTCCCTCTCCATAGGAAGAGAAGCTTTCCTTGAGCCAATATACTGCCTGCGGCTCTACAACATTCATGATCAGGTTGAGAAAATTAGACACGATATCTCTTCCCAACTCATCAATTACATTTTGAGAACAGTGGATTGCAACAAGGTCAACCTGGGGCTCATCCGGCTCATCAGGATCGTCATCATCTCCTCCATCCAATGGTTCTTCATCTTCATCATCCCACTCTCCATCCTGACTGCCTTCATCCTGATTTGCAGATGTACCGGGATTACCCGACTCTGAATCGTAATTGTTTTGTGCATACCAGGAATCACTCAGTTCTTCTGCGGACTGCTGAATATCGCTGCTAATCGCATTTCCAACTGCCACAAGATCACTCATAGAAGACATCTTGGCGATAGATGTATAATTTTTTAACTCAGGTGAATTAAAGATTCCTGCTCCTCTTTCAGAGCCAAGAATCCTTACAACAGACGGTGTCGTAATATACGTAATACCTGAAAGCGGATTAACTACAGAAAGAAAGCGTTTTTCCGCATAGAGTTTTTCGACAAAATCCGGGAGTTTAACACTAAAAGTAGATGAACCGTTTGGACCTATAACAATGTAATTATCAGGAATATAGAATGCAAAGATTGGTGCATATTTTTTGCCCGGAATACAAAGACTGGATATTTCCCCTGCTTCATCAAGCCAAATTACAGGAATATTCCAAAAGAATCCCTGAGAAGTCCTAACTTTAGCAAAATTATCTAGTAATTTGCCACTGGTAGGCTCCTCAAGTTCATCTATTCTAAGATCTGCAACAGTAGTTTTGCCCTCTGTATTTTCTAAAGAAGTAGCATTTGAAACAGTATTTCGGGTAGACAGCTGAATAGTTGGCTCTGCTGCTCTAGTGGTCAAACTAAAGGTATTAAAGCCAATCAAGAGCGCTACCAGCAAAAAGCTGATTTTCTTGGTAAAGTTTCTATGGTTGTAATTCATAACACTTATCCCCTGTAATTAAATTTCAACTCGTAAAAACTTTATCATAATTTCATATATAGTTTTGTTAAAAAACAGTTAAAAATTATTAAGAAAATATAATTTCATTTAGAAATGTTCTCTATATCTCTTGTCATCTGGGCCTTGAGTTCATCGACACTCGCAAACTTCATCTCAGGTCTCTTAAACTCTAGAAGTTTAACTTCTATGCTCTTTCCATATACGTCAGCATCAAAATCATAAATATATGTTTCTACACCAACCTGATTATCGTTAGAAACTGTCGGTTTACGTCCTATATTAGTCATACCGTGATATTCCACTTCATCAATGACTACTGTGCTACTGTACACACCAAAAGGAGGCAGGAGTTTACCTGCAGGAGGCATAATGTTGACAGTAGGAATTCCGATCGTGTGTCCCAGATGCCTTCCATGCTCTACTATTCCTGAGATACTATAATCATTTCCCAGTAGCCTCTTTGCCATAGGTATATTTCCATCTGCAATCTGGTTTCTGACTCTTGTAGAGCTGACTTCGTCGCCATCGAGCATGACCTTATCTATAAGGCATAGCTCAAAACCAAGCTCCTTGGACATATTGCGCAGAAGATGCTGATCTCCTCTTCCCTTATCGCCAAAAGATACATCACAACCCGCTGCGATATAATCTGCCTTTAGATCCTCTACCAATATAGTTTTGACAAAGTCCTCAGGTGGAGTTGCTGCGGTCTCTGCATTAAGCGGAAATTCAACCAGGATATCGATTCCCATATCCTGAAAAGCTTTTCTTTTCTCTTTTCTGGTAAAGAGCTGCTTAACAGGATGACCAACAAAGAATTCCTCCGGTGATGGCTCAAAGGTAAATACTGTTGCCTTGAGTCCGTCCTGTTTCTGATCAAGTATCAGATTAAGAAGCTTTTTGTGTCCAAGATGAATGCCATCAAATTTGCCGATAGCGATAGCTGTCTTGTCATTTATATTAAGTTCATCAAGTCTAGTAATTATCTGCATTTTGTTATCCAATTCCATATAGTCTTAGTTCTTTTCAAAAAAGAACTTATCAACCTTGAACTGTCTGGTTCTGGCGTCATACTTATATATTCCAAAGAAGGTCTCATCCTGGGCATATACACGCACCATATTGCCATCAACAAACATTTCATCCGTATACTCTGTGTCATTAACTCCGTCAGGATCTTCATTTATTATATTATCTCTTCGGAAGCTGTTGCCATTTTCTAAAAGAAGTCTGCATGATTCCTTGACATGGATCTTATCAAGATCTTTAAAAATATATTCCGGAGACTGAATGATAGAATCGAGCGTTCCATTATCTCTCATTTCTTCTACCTGTGACAGTTTAACCGCACTATCAAGGGCAAAAGCTCCGACTCTTGTTCTCATAAGATTCTGCATAGCTGCACCACAGCCAAGTCTTAATCCTATATCGTGACATAGAGTTCTGATATAGGTTCCTTTAGAGCACTTAACTTCCATAACAAAAGTATTATCTTTATCAAGATTACTGTCATCAAGTATTGTTATTGCACTGATGTTGACTCTTCTTGGCTTACGCTCTACCTCTATTCCCTCTCTTGCAAGCTCATATAGCTTTTTGCCGTTCTGCTTAATAGCTGAATACATTGGCGGAATCTGGTCATATTCTCCCACAAAAGCCTGAACAGCTTCATGTAACTGTGCTCTTGTGACATGTACATCTGCCTCTTCCAAAACAGTCCCGGACATATCCTGAGTATCTGTTGTAACTCCAAGCTTACATACTGCAATATACTCTTTATCATGATCAGTCAGCATCTCCACAAGCTTGGTACCTGTTCCAAGGCAAACTACCAAAACTCCGGTTGCATCAGGATCAAGAGTACCGGTGTGACCGATTTTCTTTTGATGAAGTATACCGCGAAGTTTAGCTACCACATCATTTGAGGTAAAACCTGTTTCTTTATATATATTTATAAGTCCGTTGTATTTGTTCATATATAATCCTGTATCTTATCGATTAAAAAAATAGCCGCAAGACTAGTGTGCTGATTAATCCTGCGACTATGTGTTTATGAATTATTTCTTCTCATCATACTGCTGCTGAATGTATTTGGTAATGCTGTTGATCGCATCGTGAGCTGTACCATTAAGTGTACATCCTGATGCTCTCACATGTCCGCCGCCGCCAAGAAGCTTGGCAACCCTTGATACATCAATATTACCATTACTGCGAAGACTTACTCTGTACATCATAGGCTCATCTTCATACATAAAAATAGATACATCCGTTCCAATAGTGAACATGAGCTGATTAACTATTCCATCAAGATCACTTCCGGTTACGCCATAGAAGTCCATAGTTTGTCTGGAAACAACGGAAGCAATAACCTTACCGTCCATAAGAGTAATGCTCTCAAGAAGCGCTCTTCCAAGAATCTGATTCTGAAGATAGGTCTTCTCATAGAAAACATGGTCAATAAGCCAGGTAAAATCAAAGCCATATGAAATAAGCTTACCGGCGATTTCATAAGTCTTGGGAGATGTGCTGTTGTATTTGAACACACCTGTATCTGTTACCATTCCTGTATAAAGAGCCTGTGCAATATTAATATCAAGCTTATCCTTGTCCATTACATCGTAAGCAAGTTCGCAGGCTGAACTTGAAGTAGGAACTATATAAGTTACATCTCCAGTTCCTGTGTTACTGATATGATGATCAATATTGATAGTTTTCTTGGCAGCATCAAAGATTTTCTCTGCTTCGCCTGTTCTACCCTTTTCACAGTCGATACATATAAAAAGGTCATAGCTCTCAACATCAGTTGTAAAAGTATGGTTTATCTTGTCTGCATCCTTGATAAAAAGAAATTCCTCAGGAATATCCTCAAGAAAAACATCTACTCTTACATCGGGATAATTCTTTTGAAAATAAAGATATAATCCCATACTGGAGCCAATGCAGTCACCGTCAGGTCTTACATGACCTGCAATCGCAACTGTTTTTACACCATTCATATGATCATCAATTCTCATTTATAACAACCTTCCTCAATTCAACTCTAAACTAATGTAGGATTAGAAATCCTCTTCTTCGCTATCTTCTACAGAATCAGCTTCTTCGATTTCCTCACCACGGGCAACTCTAGCCTCATTATCCTTGGCAGTAACTTCGTCAATCTTCTTGGACATATTGATTGCATACTCAATTGAATCATCCATGATAAATCTGATTTCCGGAGTATATCTCATGTTGAGCTCTTTGGCCAGGGTGCTGCGAACATATCCTGCTGCACTCTTAAGACCTTCTGCTGTCCTTGCTCTGTCCTCATCATCACCCATTACGGTCACCCAAACCTTACATGTCTTAAGATCTGGTGCAACCTCAACATCCATTACAGATGTCATAGGGCTGATTCTTGGATCTTTGCTGTAACGGAGGGCCTCTGAAATTACTTTCATAACCTCACCGTTAATTCTTTTATTCTTGTTACTATTTTTTCTCATAATGTATTATCTCCATGATATTCGCTGTTCAAGGCCATGAAGCATTCTTGAACTTTAACATTCAGGAATGCTTCATTAAGGCTTATAGCCATGACCATGATTGATCTTATATCATTAGGTTCTAGGTACTTCTACCATCTCGTATGCTTCTACGAAGTCGCCTTCATGGATTGAATCAAATCCATCAAATACAAGACCACACTCGAAGCCTTCTTTAACTTCCTTGACATCATCTTTGAATCTCTTAAGTGAAGCAAGATCACCCTCGAAGATCTGTTCGCCATCTCTCTGAATACGAACCTTGCACTCTTTCTTGATGACACCATCCTTAACAAATGCACCGGCAATGTTACCAACCTTGGATGCCTTGAAGATCTGACGAACTTCTGCATGTCCTGTTACTCTCTCCTCATAGATAGGAGCAAGCATACCCTTCATAGCATACTCGATCTCTTCGATAGCCTGGTAGATAACCTTGTAGAGCTTGATCTCAACACCTTCATGCTCAGCCATGCTCTTAGCTGTAGCATCAGGGCGAACATCAAATCCGATGATAATAGCGTTTGATGCAGCTGCAAGTGTTACATCTGACTCGTTGATCGCACCAACACCACCATGTATAACCTTAACAACAACTTCTTCGTTAGAGAGCTTAAGAAGTGACTGCTTAAGAGCCTCTACGCTACCCTGAACGTCTGCCTTGATGATAATATCAAGTTCCTGAAGTCTGCCTTCCTCAATCTTGGAGTACAGATCATCAAGTGACATCTTCGCCTTAGTTTCTTCGATAAGATCTTTCTTATGCTGCTGAAGGTATGTATTAGCATACTGCTTGGCAAGCTTATCTGTAGCATGTCCAAGGAATACCTCACCGGCATTAGGAACATCTGAAAGACCAAGGATCTCAACAGGCTGTGAAGGCTTAGCTTCCTTAAGCTTGTTGCCCTTATCATCAACCATAGCTCTTACCTTACCCGAACTTGCTCCTGCTGAAATGAAATCTCCAACATGAAGTGTACCCTTCTGAACAAGTACGTTAGCTACAGGACCACGGCCCTTATCAAGTCTTGCCTCAAGTACAAGACCTCTTGCTTCTCTGTTAGGATTAGCCTTGAGCTCAAGGATATCAGCTGTAAGAATGATTGTCTCAAGAAGGTCTTCAATACCTTCTCCTGACTTGGCTGATACAGGAACAAATTCTGTTGTTCCGCCCCAATCTGTAGAAATGAGACCATACTCGGTCATTTCCTGCTTAACTCTGTCTACATTTGCATTTGGCTTATCAATCTTGTTGACAGCAACAATGATTTCTACCTCTGCTGCCTTAGCATGGTTGATAGCTTCTACTGTCTGTGGCATTACACCATCATCCGCAGCAACTACAAGAACTGCGATATCTGTTGAATTAGCACCACGCATACGCATAGCTGTGAACGCTTCATGACCTGGTGTATCAAGGAATGTAATCTTCTGATCATTAACTGATACAGTATAAGCACCTATTCTCTGTGTGATACCGCCCGCCTCTCTGTCTGTTACAGATGTCTTACGGATAGCATCAAGAAGTGATGTCTTACCATGGTCTACGTGACCCATTACGCAGACAACAGGAGGTCTCTTCTGAAGTGTCTCAGGAGCATCTTCCTCTTCCTTAAGAAGTTCTTCAATAACATCAACCGGAACTTCCTTTTCGCAAAGAATCTCGTATTCCATTGCAATATTCTCAGCCTCTTCATATGAGAGCTCTGTATTAACTGTAGAAATCTGGCCTGCCATAAAGAGCTTCTTGATAATAACTGAAGGCTGCATTCTCATCTTCTCAGCAAGTTCCTTGATAGAAACTTTCTCAGGGATAGTGATAACCTTGATCTGCTCTTCAGGTTCCTCGACCTTCTTGACTTCAGGTTTGATGAATCTGCCGACTCTCTTACTTCTTGGCATCATCTCTTCCTGCTCATAAGCAAGATCCTTCTTGTTTCTCTTATCCTTCTCCTGGCCCATACGACGTTTTTCTTCGTCTCTATGGTTTCCACCCTCTTTAGCAGGTGCTTCGAAAGCTGGTCCTCTATCGTTTCTGTCTCCGCGCTTTCCATCGAACTTACCGCCGAACTTATCATTCTTGCCGACAAATTTACCAGCGCCACCCTGGCCCTGATTAAATCCGCCTCTGTTATTATTGTCGCGGTTAAATGATCCGCCCTGGGCGTTGTTATCTCTTCTGAATCCGCCCTGGCCGTTATTATTATCTCTTCTAAATCCGCCCTGACCGTTCTGATTTCTATCTCCGTTTCTGTTAAAGCCGGAGTTTCTATCATTGCGATTATTTCTATCGCCACGATCATTTCTGTCATTTCTGTCGTTTCTGTCATTTCTATCATTTCTAAATGACTGATTATCTCTGCTCACATTCTCTGCAGGTGCACTTGTTACAGGTGCCTTAGGCTGCTCCTGTACAGGTGTCTTAGGCTGCTCCTGAACCTGTGGCTTGGGCTGTTCCTGTACAGGTGTCTGAACAGGAGCTTCCTTCTTGGGAGCCGGAGCAGGTATTTTCTTGATAGGTGAATTGTAGCTATCAAGCTGTGAAGGAGCTGTAAGTGGCTTGATTGGATGGTAAACGTTCTGAGACTGCGCAAACTGTTTACGCTGAGGCTGGTTGTTACCACCTCTGTTATTGTCACGGCGCTGGTTATTTCCACCATTGCCTGAATTATTCTGGTTATTAAAGCCGCCCATCTTAGAATTGCCTGCATTAGTAACCATGATTATTTTCTTCTTTTTCTTGAGGCCATCGCCAGCAGGCTTATCTGAACCTTCAGCTGGTTTAGCCGGCTTCTCAGCAGCTTTTGCAGGCTTCTCAGGAGCCTTTTCAGCTTCTTTCTTAGGTGCTTCTTCCTTTTTAGCAGAATTGCCACTAAAGTGCTTACGTGCAACTTCAGCGTCTGCCTCCTCTATAGAACTGTTCGAACGTTTTGCCTCAATGCCTTTTTCCTGCAAAAAGCTTATAAGCTCTTTACCTTCGCATCCAAGCTCAAATGCAAGATCGGATATTTTTATTTTTGCCATTACATTTCCTCCGTATTTCTGTTTGCCGAATGTAAGTCGTCACCATCAGTAGCATCTAATGGCAACTGTAAGTTCTTCCGAAGCGACTGTGCAAAGCCTTTGTCTGTTATAGCCAGACTTGTTCGAACATCCTTACCTATTGCATGCCCTAAGTCCTCCTTGGTTCCAAAGAAAACTATAGGCACGTCATAATAACTACATTTATCCTTAAATTGTTTCCTGGTGTTATCAGAAGCATCCTCGCTCACAATAACCAGCTGCGCTTTATGCGCCCGTATCGCTTCAAGAACAGCAAATTCTCCGCTCTTTAGCTTACCCGCTCGCATACACAGCCCCAGTAAAGAATAAGTTTTATTAGATTCCAATATTTAACCAAGCTCCTTTTGTAGCCTAATTGAAACTTCCTCCGGTATCCGTGATTTGAGAGATCTCTCAAGGCCCTTATTCTTGATTGCCTTCTTAAGGCAGTCCGGATCATTACACAAATAAGCACCTCTTCCATTGGCTCTGCCAGTGGTATCCAGAATGATCTCGTCTTCAGGTGTTTTCAAGACTCTGATCATTTCCTTCTTTTCTTTCATCTCACCGCAACCGACACACTTCCTCAAGGGAATTTTCTTTTGCATATATCTCCTACTCCTGAAAGATAGTACAACGAGGGATTACTCTTCTGTATTCTCAGTCTCTTCGTACTCGCCTTCCTCGTACTCGCCCTCTTCATACTCATCGTAATCTTCATCATCGAGGTAGTCTTCCATACGGAATCCAGGAGCATCCTTAGCCTGAGTCTCACTCTTGATATCTATCTTGTATCCTGTAAGTCTTGCAGCAAGTCTTGCATTCTGACCTTCCTTGCCAATTGCAAGTGAAAGCTGATAATCAGGAACTACAACCTTGGCACTCTTCTCATCAGGATCAGCAAATACTGCAACGATCTTGGCTGGTGAAAGAGCATTCTGAATAAGGTTACCAGGGTTCTCATCCCAGTTGATAACATCTATCTTCTCGCCGCCCAGCTCATCTACGATAAGGTTTACTCTTGCACCGTTAACACCAACGCATGCACCAACTGCATCTACGTTAGGATTGGTTGAATAAACAGCGATCTTAGTACGGCTTCCAGCTTCTCTTGCGATTGACTTGATCTCTACTGTTCCGTCCTGGATCTCAGCAACTTCCTGCTCAAAGAGTCTCTTAACAAGATCAGGATGTGTACGTGATACAAGAATTCTAGGTCCCTTAGAACCATTCTTAACCTCAAGGACATATACTCTAAGTCTCTGTGTAGGTCTGTAAACCTCTCCCTTAACCTGCTCATTCTCATTAAGAATAGCATCTGCACGTCCAAGGTTGATTGAAATATTCTTGCCGATAAATCTCTGAACAACACCGGTTACGATGTCATGCTCTTTTTCAAAGTATTCATTATAGATTGCGCCACGCTCTTCCTCACGGATTTTCTGAAGGATAACGTTCTTGGCATTCTGTGTTGCAATACGTCCAAACTCCTTGGAGTTAAGTGATACTGCTACGATATCGCCAACCTTAGCCTTCTTGCTGATCTTCTTGGCATCATCCAGGCTGATCTCAATCTGAGGATCCATAACATCATCTGCAGTCTCTACAACTTCCTTATCTGCGTAGCACTTGAAGTCACAGTTATTTCTGTCAACCTCTACTCTGATATTATCAGCCTTGCCGAAGTTGTTCTTGCAGGCTGTGATAAGGGAATTCTCAATTGCATCAAACAGAGAATCCTTGCTGATGTTCTTCTCCTTCTCTAAAAGGTCAAGGGCATCCATTAATTCATTACTCATCGTAATCTCCTTTTTCCGCTCATAGGATTGTCAAAAATCTAGAGCAAGCTTAATCACTGATATCTCTTTTCTAATAAATGTTTCGTCTATATCATTAATAGTTACAGTTACTGTAGTATCATCAAAACTCTTAAGTGTTCCGGCAAATTCCTTGACACCATCTCTTGGTTTAAAGAGTTTGAGTTCAACATCCTGTCCAATGCTGTTAGCAAAGTGTCTGTCCTTCTTGAGCTGTCTGCCAAGTCCGGGACTGCTCACCTCCAGGGTATATGCCTCTTCAATGAAATCATCCACATCGAGCGCATCCGAAAGTGCATGGCTAACATCAACACACTCATTGATATCAACACCGCCATCCTTGTCGATATAGGCTCTCAAATACCATTCTCCGGCTTCCTTGACGTATTCCACATCATAAACACGTACACCGTTTGCTTCCGCAATTGGAGTAAGAAGCGCTTCTGTTTTCTTCTCAATATCGTCTTTTTTGGACATATTGTGCTCCTTATTACATTAAACTTATTTCCGGACATAATTAAAGTGGACTCGCGAAAGTCCACTTCTACTCTAGTAATAATCTTATGTTTACTTATGTATACTAGCACAGTAGTGATATTCTGTCAAATATGACAGTTGCGATCATTTGTATAACAGTAAATGCGGGTTAAATTACTTATCATACAAAAAAACCCAAATCACTAAGTGATCTGGGATTCGGGTTGGGCTGTTATTAAACAGTCAGTACCTCGTAGCGGAATCGAACCGCTGATTCTGCCGTGAGAGGGCAGCGTCTTAACCGCTTGACCAACGAGGCTTGTTCTTGTTTGTCGCTGCTGTATCGCGGCGACTTGTTTATATTATCCCAACTTAGAAAATAATGCAAGCACTTTTTTTTAATTTTTTTTATTTTTTTTGCAAATATTTTCAAAAAGCCTGTATTTATGCAGTTTTCGTGGGATATTTTTTCTGGAAAAATTCTCAAAATCACATTTCAAATCATCAAATAACTACATTGTTTTCTTTTTACAAAAGAAAACAGATGCCAATTATTATCTTGGCACCTGTATCATAGTAATTATTTGATATATGAATTGTTCCATGATCAACATCATTTTCGCAATCCTACAAATCTATATCATCATCTTTTAATTTCGATTTTATCAAGCAGTCCTGAAAAAAGAAATAACAGCGTTGCACTTATAAGGACGCCACCAAGAATATCAGTAAACCAGTGGACACCACATACAAGTCTTCCTATCACAGTAAGAACAATCACAACCGCAGCAATGATCCTTATTATCAATCTGTCACTACTGGATGCCTGCAATCTGTACTTATTGATCATGAGTATCAGCGCTCCCATTACAACACATACAAGCATTGTGTGAGATGAAGGAAATGACGCTTCAACGTGCTCCGCATCCTCTTCTATTATTGGTCTGTAATTGATGATGACTTTTTCAAAGAGACCATATAACCCAAATACTACTATGTATAATCCTCCAAGTAACAGAATAGGCGCATCTACTCTTGCAAGGCTCTTTCTCTTAATAAGCTGATAAGCTCCCGCTACTGCATACTGCAGCACAACTCCAATAGCCAAAAGGCCAAATATCTGTGTCAGAAAATACCAGAACTTGCTGTATCCAAAGAACTCATGTACAGCACCATTTAGATGTGAAAATCCTATTTCTGTTTCCTCAGGTCCGATAGCTGCCACATCATAAGTCTTGATAAGTGCTATCAAAACAAGAAATAAAGCAAAAAACACCCCTGACAAAATAAACTTGTAGCTACTTTTTTTCATACTCATATCTCCCTTGTAACCAATCTTTCTATGTACTTCTTTAAACTATCTCAGAACTTCATAAGATCAAACAAGCTGATCTGGTTGGAATCAGGTATATCTCCCAAAAGTCCCATATCTGCCATTTTCTCAATAACACCCTGTGGGCACTTTGTTCTCTGCCTGAAATCATCCTTGGACAAAAACGGACCGTCCTTGGCTGCTTCTACTATCTGGTCAGCAGCCTTCTCACCCATACCGTCTATGCTGGTAAGGGCAGGCATGATCTTATCTCCGATAACCTGGAAATCTCTGGACTTAACCTTGAAAATGTCTATAGGCATGAATTCAATGCCTCGTTCATACATTTCCTCAACAAGTCTCATATCTCCATATTCAGCCTGCTGAGCATTTGTAAGCTCATCCTTTTTATTCTGATATTCACGCATGATCGCATGAAGATGATTTTCTCCAAGGCACATATGCTCATAGTTAAAGGCCTTGGCCCTGATACTAAACCACGCAGCATAAAAAGCCTGAGGAATATACACCTTAAAGTAAGCAATACGCCATGCCATCATAACGTAAGCTGCCGCATGGGCCTTAGGGAACATGTACTTGATCTTCTCGCAGGACCATATGTACCAGTCCGGAACGCCATGCTCGATCATATCTTTTTTCCATTCAGGCCAGTTCTTCTCTTTGCCTCCGGCAACCTTACCCTTTCGAACAGCCTCCATGATCTTGAAGGACTCTGACTTATCAAGTCCCTTCTGAATCAGGTAGATCATTATATCGTCTCGACAGCAGATACAGGTATCGATAGTTGCAGTTCCTTCCTGGATCAAAGTCTGTGCATTGCCAAGCCAAACGTCCGTACCATGAGACAGACCTGAAATTCTGATAAGGTGCGATAAAGATGAAGGTCCTGCATCGATAACCATCTGCATAGCAAAGTCAGTACCAAACTCAGGAAGTCCAAGGCATCCAAGCTTGGTTCCACCCAGCTGTTCAGGAGTAACATTAAGAGCCGTTGTATTCATAAAAAGACTCATTACGTTCTTGTCATCCAAAGGAACAAGCTTAGGATCAAGTCCAGTGCAGTCCTGAAGGAATCTGATCATTGTAGGATCATCGTGTCCCAGGATATCGAGCTTGAGCAGGTTATGGTCGATTGAGTGATAATCGTAATGTGTAGTAATTGTTGCCGTTGTCATGTCATTGGCAGGATGCTGAACAGGACAGAAGGAATTAATATTCTCTCCCACAGGAAGAACTATGATTCCTCCCGGATGCTGGCCTGTACCACGTCTGATTCCGGTACATCCCTGAACAATTCTGTTTATCTCGCTTTTTCTTTTACTTGCTCCTATACCGTCATAGTACTTTTTGACAAATCCAAATGCTGTCTTATCAGCAAGCGAAGCGATAGTTCCGGCTCTGAAGGTCTGTCCATAGCCGAAGATAACCTCTGTATACTTATGAGCCTTGGACTGATACTCTCCAGAGAAGTTAAGGTCGATATCAGGCTCCTTGTCACCCTTGAATCCAAGGAATGTCTCGAAAGGAATATCAAAGCCGTCCTTGTACATCATTGTTCCGCACTTAGGACATCTCTTGTCAGGCATATCGCAGCCCGAATTACCGCCAAATGCAAGGACTTCCGGTGAATCAAAATCGCTGTACTTGCACTTAGGGCACACGTAATGAGGACTAAGAGAGTTAACCTCTGTGATACCTGACGTAAACGCAACGAAAGAAGATCCAACAGAACCTCTCGAACCTACCAGATATCCGTCCTCATTGGATTTCCAAACAAGCTTCTGGGCAATAATATACATAACGGCGAATCCATTCTTGATAATAGAGTTAAGCTCTCTCTCAAGTCGCTCCTGAACTATCTCAGGTAGTTCTTCACCGTATATTTCATGAGCCTTGTCATAACAGATCTTGGTCAGTATTTCATCACTATTCTCAATTACAGGCGGACACTTATCCGGACGAACAGGAGAAATACTATCGCACATATCCAGAATTTTTCTGGTGTTATCAATTACAATCTCTTTGGCCTTGTCACCGCCAAGATAGTCAAACTCTGCCATCATCTCCTCTGTGGTTCTGAGGAAAAGAGGTGCAGGCTCCTCATCATTCATACCTTTTCCGGCCATGATGATGGTTCTGTATATCTCATCCTCGGGATTGAGGAAATGAGCATCACAGGTGGCAACAACAGGCTTGTTGAACTGCTCTCCAAGCCTTACTATTTCTTTATTGATCTCTCTGATATCATCATCAGAATTAATATCCTCATATCTATCGGAATCAACCATAAAGTGGTTATTACCTACAGGCTGGATTTCCAGATAATCATAGAAGTTTACAAGGCCAGCTATCTCCTCAGGTGGTCTTCCCTCTACAACTGCTCCATACAACTCTCCTGCACAGCATGCGCTTCCTATTATGAGTCCCTCTCTATACTTCAAAAGTTCACTCTTAGGAATAAGCGGGAATCTTCTGAAGTAATCTATATGTGACTTGCTGACAAGGGTATAAAGATTAACCCTTCCCAAAGTATTCTTGGCAAGAATGATACAGTGATTGGGGCGAAGGTGCCTTATCATCTCAGGTGTAGGCTTACCCAGAATATTAACATCTGTCAGATTCTCAGCCTTCTGTTCCTTGAGCATAGGAATAAACTTGTTAAAGATAAGGGCTGTACACTCTGCATCATCGACAGCTCTGTGATGGTGATCAAGCACTACATTAAGAGTCTTGGCAACTGCATCCAGAGTATGCTTGGCCTGAAGCGGGAAAAAATATCTCGCAAGCCACAGGGTATCAACTGTCGTATAATCAACATCTATTCCAAGGTCCTGACAGTTCTGATTTATAAAGCTTATATCAAAAGCAACGTTATGTCCTACAAGAACAGCATCTTTGCAGAACTCAACAAACTTAGGGATAATAACTTCCCTTGTAGGCGCATCCATTACCATTTCATCAGTAATGCTGGTAAGCTTCTCAATCCTGTATGGAATAGGAACCTGAGGGTTGATAAATTCTGAAAATCTCTCTAATATCTCGCCATTTCTGATCTTAACAGCACCAATCTCTATAATTCTGTTCTTAATAGGTGAAAAACCTGTTGTCTCTATATCAAATACTACAAATGTAGTGTCATCAAGTGGCTGTCCCTTGTCATTAACAACAATCTCCTTGAGATCATCAACAAGATACGCCTCAACACCAAGAACAAGTTTAAAGAAATCCTGCCTCTCTATCGGTGGCTCACCGGCTTCTTTTCTTCTCTTATTCTCTCCGGAATACAGATCCTCCCACACATGGTTGGCATCAGTAAGAGCCTGAACAACGCCATGGTCCGTAATGGCAATTCCCGGCATTCCCCACTTATAGGCCTGTTTAACTATATCTTTGACCTCGGAAACACCATCCATGTCGCTCATCTTGGTATGGCAATGAAGCTCTACACGCTTAACCTCAGCATTGTCCTTACGCTTGGTTGTAAAATCCGGAATCTTCTTGACTCCTACAACAGACTGAATCGACAGCTCGTGGTCAAACTTATCAACTGCAGCAATACCCTTGACCTTAACAAAAGCTCCCTTCTTGATATCCTTGGTAACTTCAGGCGCATCCTCAGTCTTAATGAACATCTTAACTGTAATAGAATCTGTAAAATCAGTAATATCGTAAATGAGGATACTCTTCTCATTTCTGATATCTCTCTGCTCAAAAGCTGTTATCTGGCCATGAATAGTAACTTCGCCAAGTTCTCCCACAAGATCAACCAGCTTCATTACTTCATCATCAAAATCTCTTCCAAAAATAACATCAGGATTATCTGACTTCTTGAATCCGCCTCCAAAGTCTGACCTTCTGCCGCTCCATTTTCCTTTTCCAGCAAAAGAGCTCTTGGCACCCTCCGCAGTAGTTCCTGCCTGAGTCTTCTCCTGGCTCTTAGCTCCCTGGGCATTTCCTTCAGCAAAAGACTTTCCGCCATTTTTCTCAGCTTCTTTAGCGGCCTTCTTTTCTTCTCTTTCTTTTTTCTTCTCAATAGCTTCCTGTTCAACAGCCTCAAGCTTTTTAGCAAGTATCGTAGCTTCTTCTGTATAGTCAGGTTCAGCTTCCTCTTTTTCAATCTTGACAAACTCAGGAGAAATAGCGGCTGTAAGGCCACATCTCTCATTAATGATCTTGGATAAAACTCTCACCAGATCTGGAGCTTTCTTCTTGCCAACTACGCTATCTTCAAGCTGAACTACAATATTATCATCATCAGGATACACAAACTGGGCAGAACGAAAAAGACTATATTCCATATGGTCATAGTCTTTCAGTTCCATCTCTATACTCTCTCTGTACAAATCAATCAGGTTCTCAGGAGTATACTGCGCTGACAAGCTAAACTTCTCGTAAATCTTGACCGTTAGATCCTGATTTCCAAAGAGCTGCTTCTTGATTCCGGATTCAGTCTTGAGAATGTCAGATTTATCTATCAGTTTGTTACTGGAAATATATATTCTAATAAAATCCTGCTTCCTCGTGGTGGATACCTTTTCAACCATGGTCTGTTCCATGATCTCTTTGGTCCCCGCATCCAGCTTAAGCGCAGGAAAAACATCAAAAAAACTCTTACTCATACCATTTCCCTGTCAAAAATACCTTTGAAGGCTCCTTGACGTATCAATAATTTCAGATATGTACAATCACTTATTGTCAGACCAATTATCAAGTTCTGACTTAAGGACATTTAAAAGTTCGCTTTCAGGAACTTTTTTGATAATTTCACCTTTTTTGATAAGAAGTCCTTCGCCATCTCCTCCTGCGATACCTATATCTGCTTCCTTGGCTTCACCAGGTCCGTTAACGGCGCAGCCCATTACAGCCACTTTGATATCAAGAGGATACTTCTGAACAAGTGTCTCTACCTGATTGGCAAGTCCGATCAGATCAATCTTGGTTCTGCCGCACGTAGGGCATGAAACAACCTCTATTCCGCCCTTGCGAAGGCCAAGAGTCTTGAGAATGAGCTTGGCTGTTTTGATTTCTTCAACAGGATCTCCTGAAAGAGACACTCTGATAGTATCTCCTATTCCCTGACTTAAAATAATGCCAAGGCCAACAGATGACTTGATATTGCCGCCATATAAAGTTCCGGCTTCAGTAATTCCTACATGAAGCGGATACTGGCATTTTGCTGCCAAAAGTTCGTGTGCCTTTGCACAGAGCATAACATTGGAAGACTTGATGCTGACTACCATATTGTCATAGCCGAGATCCTCGATAATTCCAATCTTATCAAGTGCACTCTCCACAAGGCCTTCGGCAGTTACTCCGCCATATTTTTCAACAAGATTCTTTTCCAAAGAACCGCTGTTAACGCCGACTCTGATCGGAATATTTCTCTCCTTGGCGCAAGCTACAACTGCTGCAATTCTGTCTCTTGAGCCGATATTCCCGGGATTGATCCTGATCTTGTCAGCACCATTTTCCATAGCAGCAATAGCCATCTTGTAGTCAAAATGTATATCTGCGACAAGAGGAATACTTATCTGCTTCTTGATCTCTTTGACAGCGGCTGCTGCTTCTGCATTTGGCACAGTGCATCTGATGATCTCACAACCAGCTTCCTCAAGCCTCTTGATCTGTTCAACTGTAGCCTTAACATCCTCTGTTCTGGTATTAGTCATGGACTGAATGAGAATAGGATTACCTCCTCCTATCACTCTGTCACCTATATGAATAACCTTAGTATTATCTCTATATGCCATAGAACGCTCCTTACCTTGTAAACTTAGTAATATCATTAAACAGTACAAAAACCATAAGCCCCAGAAGAGCCACCATACCTATCATGTGTACAAAGCCCTCTTTTTCCGGTGGAACAGGTTTTCCAAAAATAACTTCTATGAACTGGAACACAAGCCTTCCGCCATCAAGTGCAGGAATCGGTAAAAGATTCATCACACCAAGGTTTACAGACAAAAGCACTGTCAGGGACAGCATTGTAAGTACAACTGCTGATATTCCATAAGGCTTGACCTCTTCATAGGTATCATCTACCATCTTGACCATTCCTACAGGGCCGGAGACATCATCAGCAGTAAGTCTTCCCTTAAACAAAAGAGCCAGACTTCTGTAGGTTGCCTTAAAGTAGTATCTTACGTTATACCAGGCGTATTTAAGTGACTGAGGTCCCTTGACTTCGCCGTATTCGCCAAGGTAAATTCCCATATAATATCTGTGAGCTTCATCGCTGTACTTGGGCTGAAGAGTTGTTGTATATCTCTGGCCATCTCTCTCATACACAATCTCCATTGGGCTTCCCTCGGCAAACTGCGATATGAGTGTAACCTCTCCGGCCATATAAACCTTCTCGCCATCGACACTTATGAACTTATCTCCAACCTGCATTCCAGCTTCTACAGCAGCAGAATCTTCTGTCATATTGCTGATAACAGGGAAATCCCAGGTAGAAAAATTGACCAGAACGACTGCAAGAATATACGCAATTATGAAATTAGCAAAAGGGCCTGCAAAAAGAGTTGCAATCCTTCTCCAGACAGGTGCATTTAAGAATGAACGCTCATCATAGCCTTCCTTCTCTTCAGCAATCGGGTCCATTCCGTCAAAAACACATGCACCGCCAATTGGCAAAAGCTTGATGCTGTAGAGAGTCTCTCCCTTTTGTTTCTTCCAAATAGTCGGCCCCATTCCAATAAAAAACTCATTGACTCTGATGCCTCCCGACTTGGCCACAATAAAATGACCAAACTCATGAGAAGCTACAAGCACTCCAAAAATTATAAAGAAAATAAGTACGCTTACTATCATAGTTCTCCTTATTATCAGTTACTGTTATTATGTCTTACCTGCCAAGATAATCGTAGGTTTCTTTTTCTGCAGCAAGAATAGCCGCAACATCAGGGTTATCAATTCTAACATGATGATTCATTGCTCTCTCGATCATGTCATAGATCTCAAGATATTTGATATCCCCCTTGAGGAACGCCTTAACCGCCATCTCGTTTGCAGCATTGAATACTGTAGGCATACTGCCCCCTGCATATGCAGCATCAAAAGCAAGTTTAAGACCTCTGAATGTATCTGTGTCAGGTTTTTCAAAAGTGAGACTGTGAAGTTCGAACAGGTCAAGTCTCTTCTCAGCCATAGGTCGTCTATCCGGGTAAAAGAGTGCGTACTGGATAGGAAGCTTCATATCCGGAACTCCAAGCTGTGCAATTACTGCTCCATCCACATACTGAACAGCACTGTGAACAATACTCTGCGGATGAACCACAACCTGAATATTATCAAGACTCACATCAAAGAGCCATCTGGCTTCCATCACTTCAAGTCCCTTATTTACAAGTGAAGAAGAATCTATTGTTACCTTAGGTCCCATATCCCAGTTAGGATGCTTAAGAGCATCTGCAGCAGTCATGGTAGCAAGCTCTTCTCTCTTTTTCCCTCTGAAAGGACCGCCGCTGGCAGTAAGAAGAATTTTCTCTACCTTATCCCTTGGTTCTCCGTTTAAAGACTGGAAAATGGCGCTATGCTCACTATCTACGGGCAATATCTGTACCTTTTTCTGCGCTGCAAGTGGCATAATAATATGTCCCGCACAAACAAGTGTCTCTTTATTGGCAAGAGCGATATCCTTGCCGCTCTCAATAGCTCTTATAGTTGGCTGAATACCAATCATTCCTACAACTGCTGTAAGCACTGTATCAGCTTCCGGAACGGATACTATTTCAAGAAGTCCTTCCATTCCTGACATAACCTTGATACCAAGGTCAGCAATTCTTGTCTGAAGGTCCTTTGCTGCCGCTTCATCATACATGCAGACATATTTAGGCTTAAACTCTCTTACCTGAGCCTCAACTTCTGCAACTCGCCTGTTAGCCGCAAGTCCCACAACTGTAAGCTCATCCGGATTATTCCTTACTACATCCAAAGTCTGGGTTCCAATCGATCCTGTTGAACCCAGTAGTACTATATTTCTATGCATCAAACACTCACCTCTAAATCTATTCTAAAATTAAGTAAACTCAATCAATGTATACTATATCACTATAAGACCACAAAAAAAATACCCCTCTCCTCATACAAGGAAAGGGTATAAATCTAAACTATATAAAGATTGGGGCAAGTACAGCCGCCAGGAAATATATACAGGGAATAACAAAAATAACGCTGTCAAAACGATCCATTATTCCTCCATGCCCGGGAATAAGTTGCCCATAGTCCTTGATATTATGATCTCTCTTTATACCTGATGCAAGAAGATCACCGAGCTGAGCTATAATGCTGCCTGCAAATGTAATGAGCATAAATGCAATAATGATTCCATAATCAAGTGATTCTCTGACATACAGAATATATCCCATGATCGCACCGACTATAACGGAGCCCACAACACCGCCAATAGCGCCCTCAATAGTCTTCTTGGGAGACAGCTTGGGCACCAGTTTGTGTTTACCAAAGGCTCTTCCTGTAAAATATGCGCAGGTGTCGCAAACCCAAGCAATAAACGGTATCCAAGCAAAATACTGTCCCAAAGGTCTTATTCTGAGCAAGTATACAAATGACATATTCACCGGTGCATAAACAAAGCAGAAAAATGTAGTGATAGCCATCGTCGCAGTGAATTTAGGAAAATTCATAACATAGCATACCATTATCAGGAAAAATGCAAACATGATTGAAAAGATATAGTATCTGTAATCCTTCACCAGTATCATCTGCACATAGTGAACAACTATAGAAATATATCCGCACAGCTCAAGTGCATTGCATTTCTTGCCCTGCACATGAATTCCTGTAGCTCTTGTAAGCTCAAAAAAGCTTATAAATGATACTGCCAGAAGCGTAGCCGCAAGCAGATATCCTCCTGTAAGCAGCACAACTGCAAGTACGACACCTATAACAATTCCACTAATTACTCTAGTCTTCAAAATTATTTACCAGCCTTACTGTTCAGTTTTGAGTCCGCCAAACTTACGGGTTCTATTGCCATAAGCCTCTACAGCCTTGAGTAACTGTTCTTTGTCAAAATCAGGCCATGCAACCTCTGTAAAGTAGAATTCTGAATATGCACACTGCCACAACAGATAATTAGAAATGCGCTGCTCATTGCATGTTCTGATAAGAAGATCAGGATCCGGAAGATAGTTAGTATCAAGATTCTCCGCAATCATATCCTGAGTAATATCAGCTGCTGTTATCTCGCCATTCTGAACCTTCTCGGCAACCTTGCGTACTGCTCTTGTAATCTCATCCCTACTACCATAGTTGATGGCAATAGTAAATGTAAGACCGGTATTTCCTGCAGTAGCCTCTTCAAGCTCTCTTATAGCCTCCTGAATGTCCTCAGAAAGCCCGCTCTTATCTCCAATAACGCGGCAGCGAACATTGTTCTTCATGGATTTCTTGATACTTGTCTTGAGGTAGTTTCTAAGTATAGTCATGAGAGCAGAAACCTCTGCTTCCGGACGTGTCCAGTTCTCTGTTGAAAAAGCATAAACAGTAAGATACTTGATACCTATATCTCTTGCATCTACCAGGATATCTTCTACTGCCTTGGCTCCCTGCATATGTCCATAATTTCTGGGCATTCCCTTGGCCTTGGCCCATCTGCCGTTACCATCTAAAATGATGGCCACATGCTGAGGAATATTTGAAATGTTCTCCATAAAACTCACCTTATCTTCTGATGTGATATACAAATTGCTCCATGATCAACATCATTTTCGCAATCCTACAAATATTCGGAAGCCGCTAATTTACTACGTAAATTGCAAATTTCTCATATTTGTTCCAGTCATAAATATTGAAATGTCATGAAATATCAATCTGTTACGAAAGATATTTCATGACGCTAATGTTTGTCGTAATTAAACAGATCAGACTGTCATTACTTCCTTATTCTTTTCTTCTACAGCTACATCAATATCCTTGATGAATTTATCTGTAATCTTCTGAAGCTCTTCGTTAAGATCATTGATCTCATCCTCAGATACTTCTGTTCCCTTAAGCTTCTTGAATGCATCATTACCATCACGACGTACATTTCTGACAGCAACCTTAGCATCCTCACCCTTCTTGCGAATGTCCTTGGTGAGCTGCTTACGGCGTTCCTCTGTAAGCTCAGGGAATACAAGTCTGATAACTGTTCCATCATTGCTAGGTGTGATACCAAGATCAGACATCATAATAGCCTTCTCAATATCCTTGATAAGTGTTTTGTCCCAAGGAGCTATCTGAATGATACGAGCCTCAGGAACAGAAACATTGCCAACCTGCTGAAGAGGTGTAGGTGTTCCATAATAATCAACCTTGATCTTATCAAGTACATGAGGATTAGCTCTACCTGCTCGGATTGATGCAAGATCCTCTCTCAGATAATCAAATGACTTCTGCATCTTATCGTTATATGCTTTTAACTTTTCATTCATACCGGATTCCTCCTATTAAACTCTAGTAGTAACTGTTGTTCCGTTAAATTTGCCTGAAGCAGCATTTACAATACTGTTCTCTTCCTGAAGAGCAAATACTCTCATAGGAACATTATTATCTCTTGCAAGAATAGAAGCTGTCATGTCTACAACCTGAAGATTCTCTGCAATCACTTCATCAATTGAAACAGTATCGTATCTCTTGGCATCTGGGTTCTTGGCAGGATCGCTGTCATATACACCATCAACTGCCTTGGCAAGAAGAATGTAATCTGCCTCAACCTCAATTGCTCTCAGAACAACACCTGTATCTGTTGAGAAATAAGGATGTCCTGTACCACCTGCAAAGAATACAACCATATTTCTTGCAAAATACTTATTAGCCCTGTCCTTGGAAAAGAGCTTGGTAAATGAACCACATTCGAATGGTGTAAGTATATTGGTCATCATGCCCTCGCTTCTGAATATTTCAGAAACATAAATGCAGTTCATGATTGTTGCAAGCATTCCGATCTGATCAGCCTTAACTCTGTCAATATTTTCGCTGGTACGACCTCTCCAGAAGTTGCCTCCGCCAATAACTATTCCAACTTGCGTTCCCTTATCTACAAGCTGCTTAACCTGCAAAGCTACCTTTCTGACTGTCTCTTCATCAAATCCAGTCTTTTTGTCGCCTGCAAGGGCCTCACCACTGAGTTTTAATAAAATTCTCATAACTATCTCCGACTATTCTATTATCTGTTTTTAAGTGTTTCAAAGAACTCTGATGGATTAACATCAGCATATGCCTGTGAGCACATACCCTCAATAACTGCACCATTGTTGATCTGTACAGACTGAGACTTGATGTTACCCATAACAATAGCTGTTGTGTCAAGAACTACAGGACCATGAACGTCGATATCGCCCTTAACAGCACCTGCAATAACTGCACTGGAGCCAAAAATATTACCAACGATAACTGTGCTCTGTCCAACCTTAACGCTGCCCTTACTTCTGACTTCGCCTGTAATTCTTGCTGACTCTGCATAAATTTCTGCAGCATCTGAATCACCTACGATTTCACCTGTTACGTTAAGTTTACCAAGACATTTAAGGTTACCTGTCACCTTACCAATAAGATCAAGAGATCCTGTTGTCTGAAGGTCACCTGTAATGACCATACCTTCTGTTATGCTGGCTGTCTCATCTGTTGGTGTCTGCTGTTCAAAATCCATAGTTTCATATCCCCCATCGTTTGAATTATTATCTACAGTTGCAGGTTCTTCTGCAACGTACATATCTACAGGCTCAGGCTCATGTGCAACAAACTGTGCATTGCTGACTGCCTCAAAACCAGTCTGTGGCTGCTCCACCTCAGTTTCAGCCTCTGTCTGCTCTTCAATACGCTCCTCAAGCTGCTCCAGTTCTTCCTGTGCGACAATAGCTTCAGCTTCTGCAGCTGCGCTCTGCTTGAGCTCAGCCATAACATCCAAAGCACTCTTAGGAGCTTCCTCCGGCTCAGCTATCGGCTGTAAAGTCTCTTCAGGTTCCTCGGCTACTTCCGGAGTAACCTCTTCTGTCTTATCCCCGCCAATCTCATCTAACTTGATATCATCCAGTTTGTTAAGCATACTGTCGATATCTACTCCCTTAGATTTGTCCCCGCGAGCAAGACCTTCCCCATTCTTGTCACTATCAAGAGCAGCTGTCTCATCAGCCTTATCATCAGGCATGAGAGTATTAACAGCCTGTGAAAGGTCATTCTTCAGCTCAGAAAAAAATCCCATCTTGATATCCTCCATTCGCTATAAATCTTGTTATTATTTGATATGTTGAACCGGTAACGTATCATCTGTTATCGGATATATCACTGTGTCATCCATTTCCTTAATAGCCTCTATGATTTCAGGAAGCGCCTCTACTGTAGCCTTCTTATCAGCGGCATCATGCATAAGTACTACGCAATGTTTGAATCTGGGAACATTCCCAACAATATTATTGTATATTGTGGTCTTGTTAGATCCCGATTTGTCATCTCCTGCAGATACATTCCAGTCAAAAAAGGTAATGTCGCCATCATTAAGGCATTCTATAAGCTCATGCATATCTACAGTACTGACGTTATTAGAACTTCCGCCGGGAAATCTGTAATACTTGGTCCAAACGCCAGTAGTCTCATACAGGAAAACTCTGAGTTTATCAAGGTCTGCCTTAAAAGAAACAGCTGAATCATAAATCACTTCATATTTGTGGCTATAGGAATGCATGCCAAGAGTATGTCCCTCATCAACAATCCTCTTGTACACATCTGTATATCTTGCATCAGGCTTGCCACATACAAAGAAAGTAGCCTTGACATCATACTCAGCTAAAATATCCAATATCTCATTGGTATTGGAGCTAGGTCCATCATCAAAGGTCAGATAAACATATCTGGTTCCCTCGATATCCTCTGGATTCTGTGCACCACTAACCTCAACATTGGCATAGTCAACGTCCATACTGACAGATTCTTCATTTTCTACTTCAGCGCTGGCAATTTTCTCTGCTTCAGCCTTCTCTTCAGCTTCTCTTGCAAGTATCTCCATTTCCGTTCCATACTTGTCCCTATACCAGTTGAGGTCTGTCCTACTCTGTTCATAGCTGCTATGAAGTCTGTCATATTTAATTGAAAGAATAATGCATATACAAGTTGGGATTAGACAAGAAGCAATTACTGTAGCAACAATCAGCCTCCGCAAGCGCTGAATACGTTTACTATAAACTTTCCCCGATCTACTAGTCTTCTCGTCAGACGTCATTACAATAAATCTCTTTCGTTTCAAAATATGTAACCAGTGAATAGTATAGCATAATTTATCCCTAAAAGAAAAGAGCGCAGGTCTATTTCCTGCGCTCTAAAAAAACTAATGATATTAAAAATCCATCAACGGATCATTTCCTGCCGAAGTATAAGTCAGTATATAAGTATCATAGCGGCCTGTATTGTGTCCAACAACCTGGGAATTAGAGCTTCCTCCATGAAATGTATAGCCAGTATCTGATATATTTACAGTATCAAAGCCGATTGCTTTTCCATTTCTCAGAAAAACAGTTCTGACTCCTACTCCCTGTATGTCATGCTCTGAATAATTTGTAGCCGACACCTGCAGACACTCTCCATTGTTGACAGCATCTATGTCCACGGAATTATAGGTACAGTTATCTGTTGTCGCAACACGGAATGAATATTTATAGCTTGCAGCGCCAGCTATTTCTGTATTTTTGAATTGTCCATATAGTATGAACTGCTGATCTTTTTTGACTGCATCAGAATAGTCCTGCGATCTTCCAAGAACATTTCCCGCTTTGTCAAAGACTGTAAAATCAGCCTGTACAGAAATATCAGCTCCTGTATTATTTGTTGCTAAAACAACATAATAAGTACACCAGTCAAAGCCATCAGGTATAACATATTCGCTGTTCACCCTGATATCTTCTGCTGAAGGTTCTGCAGCATAAACAGTCAGCTGACCGATTTCCAATATGCAGTTAAGCAAAATGAGGATCAAAGACATTCCCAACGATACAGTAACAAGAGCGATTTTTTTCCTCATAACCGGAACCCTCCAACCAGAATTTTTGATAAGTTAATTATCCTAGTTTCGGGTTAATTAATCGATGGTATCAGTGGTTATTTAATCCTTTTTTAACTTTATAAAAATATATGAACCCCGCGCCAGCACTGGCTTAGCGGGCATTCATCGCAGCGTTCCAATCACCAATTCCCATATAAGAAGCTGCCTGCTGCGTACATGTCGCATTACCAGCTCCGCTCATCTGTTTGAACACTTCAAAAGCCAGTTTTCTTCTACCTTTTTGGTCAGTAAGTCCCACAGAAAGTCCCTGTCTGACTTCAAGTGGAAAGTCCGTCTGCCTGTTAAATATGATCATCTTGATATATCTGTTAGTCATAGTCCTCTGATACGCATAAACCATGGCATAAGCCTGTGCCTCTTCTCCCTGAGTAGAGGAATAACCTATCTCCGTCAGAAGCACCGGACGTACATTTCCCTTAGTATTGCGCATTTGTGGCAGGCACAGATAATCAGTAAGCTGCTCAATATTTTCCATTGAAAGATATGGTGTATCAATATTATGCTGGATCATAGCCGCACTGGTCGCATCCTTGGGAGTCCAAAAGCTTGTCCAGGTCATAGGATAATTGTAAGGATGCTCTGCCACAGCCCAGTCAAAGTTTCCTTGAGCTGATGCAACGGCATTGATAGCTTCAATCATACTTCTTGCTGAATAATATGATCCGGGATTGTGTACATGTGTCCAATTCTGATCCAGACTGATACAGACAGTAGCATTTGCATTCTTACTCTTGATCGCATTGTAGCAGACTCTGAGAGAATCTACATACAATTGAGCATACGCAATCTCATCTGTTACTGTTGAATAGTTCCAGACATGCTTGGCATTAACTTCATTTCCAATTACCCAATTGTCAATCTGTCCCTGCCCATTCCGGCCATTATATCTGTTGGCAAGAAAAGAAACAACGGCCTCAAGATACTCAAGTCCCTTCTGTTCAGATGTATTCATCATATAATAGTTGCATCTTCCAAGACCGCTTCTGGAAGATGGAGCTATCATAAACTCCTCGCCCCTGGCATAGGGATTTAGCAAAACCATTGTAAGCCCTATTCCCTGATTGGTAGTTGTTCTTACGCAGTGGTCATATTGACTCATATAGTTCGAATCAAACCCATACGTCTTGCCATTATATTCATATTTAATCGCACCATTACCACCAATAACGTCTTCTAAATTGATATTATATGCGGCCTGCTGAACTCCAAGTTCAACAACCTCATTATTACCATTACCTATCTTGGCGCCATCAAGAATAATGCCTTTTTTTCCGCCATTTTTAGCCGGAATAGCTGCTCCAAGAACTTCGGGATTAGTTATGTACCTGGGATTAGTGACTGGAACCATAGTCCCTCCCTGAAGTACGCAAATCTGAAATTTGTCGTAGAGACGACAATCTGCTGTATTCATACCAAGTGGTACGCTAAAAACAGCTGAAGAGCCGACAGGAAGTGTTGAAACAGCATTTCCAGATGGGCCATTCTGATATACCTTCTCAGAATAAAGATAATAAACACCGTCATCACTAGATGGAAGGTCTGTTGCAGATGCAACGATATTTACATTGCTACCGCCAATTGTAACCGAATTAATTGCAACCGCACCTGTGCCGGCAGCATGGACAACAGCAGGATCCATTAAGAAAACAAACGCTATTGCAAGCGCTCCCGCCAGTGTCATAAATAGTTTTTTGCCAAATCTGTGATTCATATAACCCCCGTTATTAAAAAAATTGTATATACTAATTTAAATTAGTAATCCACCTTCATCATGCAAAGACCCTCAGGTCTGGCCGTAGGTCCTGCCTTTTTCCTGTCGCACGCTTTTAGAATATCCTGGATTTTCTCCGGTGAAATATTTCCATATCCCACTTCAAGCAACGTCCCCGTAAGTATCCGCACCATATTCTGCAAAAAGCCATTTCCATGAAAATAAAAACGTATGTAATTACCGTTTTTCTCAATATTGATAGTATCCAGTACCCTGACAGTAGATTTCTTCATCTTGGAATTACCGCAAAAGCTTCTAAAATCATGTTCCCCAATCAAAAGCTCAGCCGCTTTTCTCATCATATCTACATTCGGTTCACGATCAAGTACAGTAACGTACTTTCTGTCAAAAACCGGCTTACCGTCCCCATACCAGCAAGTATATCTGTAAGTTTTCCCTATAGCATTGTATCTTGCATGAAATCTGTCAGAACATACCTTGACTTCGTTGACGCTTATATCCTCCGGAAGATATGTATTCATGTAAGACTGAATCTCCGCTTCGGATAAATGCGTATCAAGAACGGCGCTGGCAGTCATTGCCCTGGCATGCACCCCGGCATCTGTCCTACCCGCGCCTATTAGATTTACTTCCCCGGTGCCTTCCGCACCTATCATTCTATTCAGCACGCCTTCTAATTTGCCCTGAATAGTCATTTCAAGGTCAGGCTTTTTCTCCCAACCATGGTATCTTGTGCCATCATAACTGATAATAAACTTATAATTCTGCTTCATTTCCCTCTTATTTCCAGACGTTAATTTGCAGAATCTATTATACATTAAACTTCACTAGTTTGTCTGCATAAATTTATGCATATCTTCAGCAATTTGCTTAGATACTGCTACTGCCGCAACCACAGTCTTGGCACCTGTCACAACATCTCCCGAGGCAAATACTCCCGGAATGGTAGTTTCGCCCAATTCATTAGTGGCAAGATTCCCTTTCTCATTCAGCTTCAGATTTTTTTCCTTACTGATAATCCTGTCCTGAGGAACCTGAGAAATCGCAATCAGGATACTGTCCGCAGGAATGAGTTTCTCTCCATCCTCCATCTTGAACACAGGTCCATCATCTTCAATTCTGACAATCGACATATTGTATTCAAATTTAACGCCGTCCACCTTGGCGTATTCAAACTCCTGCTTGGAAGCTGATACTTCCTGTCCTCTGACATAGACAGTCACATCTCTTGAACCATGACGTATTGCTGTTCTGGCAACATCCATAGCAGCATTACCTGCGCCAATTATAGCCACTTTGTCCCCAAGATCATATACGTCAGGATTATTGAGATAGTTGATAGCATAATAAACATTTCCAAATGTTTCTCCAGGAATACCAAGTTTTCTCGGTCTCCACGCTCCGGTGCCGATAAACACGCTCTTATAGCCATCGTTTAAAAGATCCTGGATATTTGTTGAACCCCCAATAGAAAAATTAGGTCTGAACTTAATGCCAAGCTCTCTCATCTTGACATAATACCTGTCAAGAATTGATTTAGGCAGCCTGAATTCAGGAATTCCGTATCTTAATATTCCCCCGATCTTATCATGTGTTTCAAAAACAGTAATAGAATAGCCTTTGAGTGCAAGGATAATAGCAATTGTTATTCCTGCAGGTCCCGCACCTATAACAGCTGCCTTTATTCCGTTTGAAGGAGCTTTCTTAAGCTCGAGCCTCTCAAAGCATGAATCCGATATGTAATTTTCAATAGAAGAAATGTGGATGGGATCCCCTTTTATCCCACGGACACAGTTTCCCTCACACTGATTCTCATGATTACAGACAAGGGAACAGATCATGGAAAGCGGATTGTTTTCAAACAACATCTCCGCCGCTTCCATCATCTTATTCTCCTTGAAAAGCCTGATCATCTCAGGAATATTAGTGTGAATAGGGCACCCATTTTCCCTGCATCTGGGATTAGGGCACTGTAAACAACGACTTGCTTCATCAATGACATGTACAGACATAGAATAATCCTCCCTTTTGGATTATTCTAATAAGAATAGTTATAGATAAAAACCTATTATTATGTAATAAAACTTGCCAAAATTGTAAATAATCACTGTTATTATTTCAGATCGCTTTTTCTAAGGAACCTGCTAAGTGCTGCCCAAATGATAAATGCATACACAAATCCGATGCAGGCAGTGATAAACTGAGTAGTAGAAAACGTTGTCTGAAATACAGGCATTTTCTTAATAAGAGGGCTTTCCTCAGAAATAAAAGTAGGAAGGAGCCATAGCGCAATAGTAAGTCCCATGAAAACGCCCTTTAAAAGCGCGCAGACTATAGCCTTTAAATAGCTCTTTATATCTCTGAGCCCTTTTCCGTCAGTAAGATCCTTTTTAAGTAAAAAATGTGTAGCAAGAACCAGTACTGCATTTCCTGCCATTATAAGCGGAATAATTCCAGGAACAGCCATCATAACAGGAGAAGCAGCAATAATATAAGCCGTAACAGGTGTTATAATGCTGAGAATTATGCCACTTGCAAGCCCCGCTGACAGCACAGCTATTATAAGGCACGCATTTATAACAGGCCCTGTTATAAACACACTCAGATTCTTAAAAAACTGGCTGATAATACAAATAGCCAAAAGTGCTGCAGTTATCACTATCTCCTTGGTCCCAAATACTTTTTTCATTGAAAACCCCCTTCAATTTAATTTTATTTTGTCAAAAGAGTTACCATCTCTATTGAACGCGTAAAAGGAAACATGTCTACAGGAATAGCTTTTTTAACCTTATAGCCTCCCTTAGTGATAAGCTCAAGATCACGTGCAAGTGAATCCGGGCTGCATGAAATATATACAATCTTATCCGGTGACAGATTTATCATCGATTCGATAAATTCTGGTGTGGAGCCGCTTCGTGGCGGATCCATGAAAACAAGATCAGCCTTATCTCCCGAATCAGCCATCTGCTGCATGAATCTTGTAGCATCATTTTCATAAAAAGTAATGTTGCTCACATTATTGATTTTTGCATTAATCTTTGCATCTTTTACTGCATCAGGGTTAAGTTCTACAGAAATAACCTCTTTCACATGAGGACTTGCAATAAGCCCGATAGTCCCAACGCCGCTATAGCAATCGAGTGCTACTTCATCCCCTTTGAGCTCTGCCATTTCAATTGCAGTGTTGTATAATACCTCCTGCTGAACAGGATTAACCTGATAGAATGACTTAGGGCTTATCTTAAATTTCATTCCGCAGCAGGTATCATAGATAAAACCAGGGCCATACATAGCCTTTTCTTTATCCCCCAGGATCATACTGGTCTGCTTGTCATTGACATTAAGAACTATTGTAGTAATCTCAGGATGCTCTTTCAAAAGAGCCTTAACAAAGTTATTCTTGGATGGGAAAATAGGTGAAACCGTAACCAAAACCACCATTATCTCACCGGTATTCTTGCCTATCCTGATGAGTACATGCCTCAAAAGCCCAAAACCGTTGTCCTCATCATAAGTCTTGATCTTGAAGGATTTGAGCATCCCACGAATGGTAGTGATAATAGCATCAGCCTTCTGATCTTCCAAAAGACAACTATCGATTGGAACAACATCATGTGTTCCCTCTCTATAAATTCCAGATAAAGGATTGCCCTTTTTGTCATGGGTAAAAACTGCGTGTACTTTGCATCTATAGTGCTCAGGCTCTTCCATTCCCACAAAAGCAGCAACTCTTGTGTATGGTTCAAGGAGTTCCGCAACATGAGCATGCTTCTGCCTAAGCTGCTTATCATATGGAGTATCGATCATCTGGCAGGCGCCGCACTTTTTAAAATACGGGCAGCGACTTTTTTTGACTGCCTCCGCTTTATTGTCCAGTGCGTCTCTTGTCCTGCCCTTTGATTTATCTACGGCTTTACTATTCTTTTTTACATTAGTATCTGTTTTCGTCCAGGTCGCAGCCTCTGCTTCGGCCCTGGCTCTGCTTCCAGCCTTAAGTCCATCTGTAAACTTCGCCTTTGAAGCAACCTTTTTATTCTTCGCTTTGTCCTTATCCAAGTCAGAGCGTTTCTCTTTATCTTTACCGCCGCTCATCTTCTGATTTATTTTTTCAAACTTTTTAACATTCTGATGATATGACATTATTCATCCTCTCTATCTACTTGCCTATATCATAAAAAGTAGGGGCGCAAGTCCCCTACTCATCTTAGTTTTCTTCCTCGTAGTCTTCAGTACTATTCTCAAACTTGAGTTCCGGCATCTCAAGCCCATCACCGTCATCATTACTCTTGACCGCTTCGCTTCTCCTGCGAATACGTTCATTAAACTTGATATCGCCGTTATCCTTGAATTTGATACCTTCTATTCCCTGAGCAAGCTCTCTGGCTCTTAGTACCTCACTTTTATTAATCCTAAAGGTGCAAACTATCTTGCTGCCTTTCCTGTCAAACAAACGCTGGATAATTGATTTATCCTGCCATTCTATAAAATATGAAATCCTGTGTGCAAGAAATCTTTCCTCGAGCTGCTTCTTGCTCTCCAAGCTATATACTCTGCAAAAAGCTATCTCGTTATTAAACACCTGATTACTCTGAATTATTGACGACATAAAAACTCTCTCCACCTAAACCAAATAATAAACCACTAAAAATTATAGCATAGAGAATAGTTCAAAAACAAGTTTGCATCTTTTTGCAACTTTATTTCAATTTCACATGTTTAACTTATGTAACAAACTTCCAAAGCGCTTTTTCTCTGGAAGTAAAGAAATGGAGGAAATGAAAAAATGTATAAGAAAGCACTAATCAACTTAACTGCTATCACAATGGCAATGTCACTTGCCTTTTCACCAGCAGTTACAACCTTTGCAGCTGAGGGCGCTGCCCCTGCAGAACAGGAAGTTCCTGCAACTCCTGCAGAAGTGCAGGAAACACCTGCAGTTCCTGAAGATGAGACTGAATCAGGTGTTCAGAAAATCGTCAGAGATGAAAATGACAGAACAAGCCTTGAAGTTAGCGAAGGTGTTGTAGAAGTTGAAGGTTCAATCGTAACAGATGAAAGTACAAAGGGAGCTCTTGTTGTTGAAAACGGAGCAGCTGCCATTGTAAATGATCCTGACGAAGGTGCTACTCCTGGTGTTATTTCAGGTGTTATTTCAGGTATTACTGCTAACGATGGCTCTACAGTTGTTGTATATGGGGATGTTACAGCAAGCGGCTATGAGACCACAGACGAAATGTCAGCCGGTGAAGCTAACGGAACCGGTCGTAGCGGTCACAAGCAGGGAAGTGCAATTCTCACAGACGGATCCAGCAATATCTATATCGATGGTGATGCCATCGGTTATTCAGATGGTATCCTTATTAATCCTGAAGTAAATTCCCAGGGTGGAAAAATAGTTGTTACAGGTACAATCGGTTCAATAGATGAGCATATCCACAGTGTACATCCTAAAATCATCGGACTTGTAGAGACACATGATGGTAACGATTTTGGTCAGGCAGGCGAAACAGAAGCAGAAATCGGTGCAAATGTAGTAAATGCTTTTCCTCATATATATGCATACGCATATGAGAATCAGGCTTTTGGTCTGACATATAGCACCATAGGACAGAACGCTGATACAATCTATAGATCTTATGTTCAGAAACAGATTGATGAAAAAATACATTTCATCATCCACACTGATGAAGCCACTAAAGAACATTTTACAATAAGCGGTTATGATGAAGATCTTATGGACGAATGCAATTTGATGACTGTCAGTGTTGATTCAGCCCTCAAGATTGCTGCAGACGCAGGCTATGCAATTTCCGCAGGTGATAACGTTACTGTAATCGACAACGGAGATGGAACTTACAACGTCAAGTTCATTAACTTCAAGGGTGGAATCACTATCTCAGCTTATCTCAAGCCTGTTTACACTCCTTCACCAGTTGCAGAAGCTAATAATTCCGAAACTCCTGTACAGGTTTCAGCTCCTGCAGAAAACGTTACAGAGGTTTCTGAAGTTAATCCTTTTGATATGCCTTTTATCTTCGCCACACTCACTGTAACACGTAACAGTGATCTTCCTGATGTACTCGGCGCTTCCCGCGAAGACGGCACTTCAAATGAAGTTATCAGCGGCAAAAAAGTTGTTAAAGTAGCTGCAGGTGAACTCTCCGCTATTCAGTATAAGAGAGCCTTCATCGATGGTGTTAAGAATGCTCCACAGGGTGCAGTATTAAGACTTGAAACATCTAAAGTTACATGCCTTGACAAGATGATGCTTACAGAACTTGCAAAGCGTCCTGACCTCACACTTCAGGTAGCATTCCCAGTAAATGATGAGCATGTAGAAGTAACTGTTCCTGCAGGCTATGATGTTCTTAGCCTTCTCGATGAAAACGGTTACTGCGGATTCCTGTATCTGAATTCTGTTTTTGCTTCAAACGCTCAGTAATACAGCCTCCAACTTTTCTTATTATTTATATTATTCAAGAAAGCTCCTCTCCTTGCATTTCAGGGAGGGGAGTTTTCATATAAATGTCTAATTTTGTCATGAGATATTTGCATACAATTTCATTGCATCTTCTCTATTCATTAGATAATATAAGGATTATAATTTTAAACTATCCTATTCCCGGAGGAAAACTATGTTTTCATTTCAAAGAGCAATACCAGAAGAAGCAGGAATTGCCTCATCTTCTATAAAAGATCTGCTCCTGTTTTTGGAGTCCAAAAATATACCAATGCACTCCCTTCTCATTATGCGCAAAGAAAGGCTTGTTTTTGAAAAGTACTATGCACCATATAAAGCAAGCACTCTTCATAGAATGTTCTCCATCAGCAAGAGTTTTACAGCACTTTCTATATTTCTTTTAGCTGATGAAAAAAGAATTTCTCTGGATGATCCAATAGTAAAATACTACCCTGAATATGTTAACGAAAGCACTCATAAATGGATAAAAGAAACGACTATCCGCAATATGCTGATGATGCGAACCTGCCACGCTTCTACGACCTACAAAGTTGATATGAAGTCCGACTGGGTTGAAAGCTTTTTTATCGTGCCACCAACCCATAAGCCGGGCACCGTATTTCACTACGACACATCAGCTGCCCATGTTCTGTGTGCGCTTGTTGAGAAGCTTACACATATGCCTATGCTTGACTATATGAAAGAGAAATTTTTAAACTATCTGGACTTTAGTCAGGATTCCTATATGGTCAAGGATCCTTTCGGAGTTTCAATAGGTGGAAGCGGCCTCATGGCTACTCCCATGGATATTCTCAAGGTTTTGTATGTGCTTGATAAAAAAGGCAGAGTCATCTGCAACGATGGTGTTGAGCGGACACTCATAAATCCAGAGTTCATAGAGCTTGCCACTTCAGACCTCAGTGATACCATAATGACAGGCCCTCTTCCAAGCGAATCAGCTGGATACGGCATGCAAATCTGGCAGAATGAAATGGGCGGTTTTGTCATGTACGGAATGGGAGGTCAGCTTGCCATAAGCCTTCCGGATGAAGAACTACTCATCATGACCACTGCTGATACTCAGGGTATCGCCGGCGGAAATCAGGTGATCTATGATGGCATTTATAAATATCTTTTGCAGGGAATACAGGATAATGAATCCGGAAATCAAGGTGTAAATATAAGTTCCTCGAAGCCTGATGATTACAAAGATCTTATGGATACAGCTGATAAGCTTCGTATTTCCATGCCGAGGGTTCCGGGCAAAGATCATAAAATTCAGGCTGCTGATCCTTGTTCCAGCAACGCGATACTGCCTGACAACATTATGAGTATTGCACAAAAGTCAGGTGATTCATATGAGCTTAGATACAATTTAGACGATAACAGGCAAGGTTTTTCTACTCTTACACTCTCATTGTCGGATAAAGAATCTGTCTTGACTCTTGGATCTATGCTCCAAAACAATTCAATTTCTATCAGATTCGGATTACAGGAAATGCTAGAAGGAGATATCGTAACATGTAGTGATCCATCTGCATCAATAAAGCCAGATGATACCCACTATGCCGCAGGTGCCATCTGGCTCAGAGAAAACGTTCTATATATTCGTGTTCACCTTATTGATGAATGTGTAGGTTCTCTTCGTTTCGAGCTTTACTTTGGAGAAGACGATGTTACTGTATTCATGCGCAAGATCGAAGAAACCTATTTTAAAGAATTTGATGGACATCTCTATGGAAAGCTTACCAAATAATCAGCTTATCCCATAGAACAAATCGCGCAAGCCAACCCCATCCATCCATTATCAGAATTTAAAACAAACTACAGCAGAAAATGAAACTGCCGCAAGGATTATACCGATCTGAGCGGCAGGTATTTTTTTGTAGAAGCGAACTATCAAAAGAATGCACCACGCGATCACGTTCATCACCACCCATGAAGACATGATCCTTCTGGGAGTGATGCCAAATATAGCAATGTATACTCCGCAAAGATTACAAGCTGCAAGAATCGCAAATCCAAGTGCAAACACAAAGAGTACAGTTACGAGTATTCTTGTTATTTTTTCCTCCCAAAGAGCCTTTCTGGAAAAGAGACATGAAGCTGCTAGTATTGCAAAGTTCAAAAGCACTACTCTGATAAGGCTCCAAAAGCTGCCAACAGCTCTTACAGATGCCTCATGGGCTGTTGCCGCAAAAAGCCCCTTATGATTTGCAAAATCATAAATAGCTGTACCAAGGAAAAGAGTATAAAGAAGACATACACTTCCGATAATAATATATGCAGAATACGCAGGAAGCTGATGACACCCCTGGGTTTCCTCTTCAAAACCATCCCTTGTAATGTAGGGTTTGTTATTATTAAGTGCTCCGCCTACAAGGCTGAATAAGAACCAGCCAACAGGAATAGAACCTATTATATAAACAATATTCTCAACTGTATAATCCCAAAATTCCTGTTTAAAAAACTTATCAAGGTTAATAAAGAATGTGTCTCCCACTTTACCAAAAGTCTCTGATGCCTCCGAAAGCTGTGCAAAGGCATACATACAGACTATAAGAGCTATGAAAAGTGAGATTAAAATAGTAGCTACCGTCTTGGCAGGAATCTTTTTTCCGGGAACAACATTTCCGTTTTCATCATGTTTGGCTTCTCTCTTGAAAACAGCCACTACTCTCAGGAAAATGTTCATAACCGGAATTACACAAAAGCCCTGAAAACAGTCTAATAAAAACAGTATTCCACTTCGTCCTGCAGCAAGCAATCCCGTTCTTGCAAGAATATAATAGATTATCGTAAAGTGCCAAAAGAAAATCTGGGCAAGTTCCCAATCCTCATGAAAATTCCACACGGCAAGTCCAATTGACTGTAGCAAAACGCATCCAAGAAAGATCAAAGGCTCGACCCTGGAACTCTTTTTATCAGCAAGACTCTGATAAGTTACACCTGCCTTGTATGCAAAAAGCTCAACGCAGAGCATGAACAAAACTCCAAATATGCACATCCTGAGCCCATAATGATCACTCCAAAACTTGTTATCAAGCATTCCGCCGCCCCAAGCCATATACTTGACATAAATAAACCCGACAACATAACTGATTATTGCAGCCCATCTAAAGACCACTCTGTTTCCCTTGATTTCCATACAACTCTCCTTCACTCTTTTTCCTCTTCATCAGGAACGTATTCCAAAATATCCCCAGGCTGGCAATTAAGCTCTTTGCATATGGCATTTAGTGTAGAAAACCTGATTGCCTTGGCCTTGTTATTCTTGAGAATAGAAAGGTTGGCATTTGTAATATCAACCCTCTCTGCCAGATCTCCGGCGCCTATCTTGCGCATTGCCATTACTACATCCAAATTAACTCTTATCATAGATGCCTCCTCACACAGTAAGATCCAGTTCATCCTTCATTGCAACTGCCTTGTCAAAAGCGTGGCCAATTACACTGATGATCGGTGTTACAAAAGCAGCCGTGACAGTGATGACAAAGATCATGTAAGTACATGTGATTCCAATGGCAAACGTAATAATGCAGGCCAGAAAAACAAGATTAGAAAGAATCCTGAGAGCTATGACATTCTGTTCTACAAAGACCTCTCCGATTTCTATTCTGCAAATCAGCTTATATAACATAAACAAAAAAACAAACAAGATTGCTGCAAGAACGTAACCACCGATCAGCATTATCCAATATCTGTATGCGTCAGGTACAAGTGGTGAAGTCTTAGTCATAACAATCTCAACTATCTTCGGTCCCAGAACGCACATAATAACTGCAGCAACAGTCAGGATAACTATAAACGCCTTGGTTGCTCCTATACTTGCAAGTTCTCCAACACTTATCTTCCTGTCTCTTCCCATTAGCTACCTCCTGATTGCCCCTCCGGGCTATTGCCTTTGATTTATTATTCTCTGTTGCATCTCTGTCGCACTGCGCTTACTGATGTAGCGCTGTTGTAATCAGTATAAGTGTCCCGGAATTGAATGTCAATATATTTTTATCGTTTATCAATATATTTATATCGTTATTCATGTAGTCATTCATTTTATGACTCATTTAACGAAAAACGCACCATACTAAATGTATGATGCGTTCTCCAAAAACATTTTATGAGGAAACTTGCGTTATGCACATTAAATATAAAGCCGGTGTATAAATAATATAGAAATTCTATCCTGTCTCACCAGCTCCGTTATCATCCGATATCTGGCTCATCCTTAAGCTCGATAGTATCTCTGACTTTTCCTTCAGTTTCAAATATAATGATCTCATTCTCGCCATCTTTTAAAAGAGGAGCAGGAATATACAGTCTCTTCTGTGGTCCAATCTCCCAGAATCTGCCGAGGTTGAAGCCATTTATAAATGCGACGCCCTTGCCCCAGCCAGTAAAATCAAGGAATGTATCGCCCTTTTCATCAACATTAAATGTAAACTTGTAGAAAGCAGGTGCTCCTTCCTTATAATCTCCTGAGAAATCAACCTTATCTACGTTATCAAGTGGAAGTGTATAAATATCCCAGTCATTGTGAATGTGACCGTTTATCTGGACACATCTGCCAATACCCTTTCTCTGTGTCTCCATACGAGGTCCGAAATTAACACGTCCCATATTCTCAACAAGAATATCAAATTTCTCATTAAGTCCCTGCAGAGTTCCTGTAGACAGGCCTGCTTCTCCGATAGCTGCAGCAGCTGTTTCAGGAGTAAGTCCTCTCTCCATCATGAACTTTCCTGCGAGCATCTGTGCAGGCTGAGAACATGCAAGATATTTTTCCATAGGAATGTTATGCTCATCGTTAAGTTCCAGATCATACAGGGTAATAAGAGGATTTTCCTCAACAAATACATTTGCCCTGTCACCAGTCTCCCAAAGTTTGAGCTTGGCAATTCCCGCCTCTGAATGAAGCCTTGATCTGTAGAGAATATATCCATAGTTCTGATCAAGTTCTTCCATGTTAACTGTATATGGAAGATGTACAGGAGTGCTGATGGTATCAAGTGTTTCAAAAAGAGATACCTTATCAGTACATGTCAGTGTTCCATAGCTCTTTCTCTGAATCTTAGTAGTAAGTTCAACCTCAGGAACATCTACATACTTACCAATGATTTCCTGATATTTACGATACTTCTCTGTTATCTGTCCATCCTCTGTGAGTATTCCATCATAGTCATAGCTTGTGACATCAGGAGTAAGCGCATCATAATAGTTTGATCCATTCATGAACCCAAAGTTTGTTCCGCCCTGGAACATATAGATGCTGACATTACCAAGTTCAAGCATCTTATCAAGGTCCTCTGCGCTCTGAACAAGGTTTCCCTTCATGTGACCGCCATTTCCCCAGTGATCAAACCATCCAACCCAGAACTCAGCACACATGAGAGGTCCGCCATTTGTGTAATCTTTGATCACATCAAATCGTTCCTCTGTCTTGGAACCAAAGTTTCCTGTAGGGTGTGCTCCCTCTGCATAACCGCCTCTATAGCTCTCGTGATAAGGTCCGTCTGATGTAATAAGAGGTACAGTAACGCCATATTTAACCATAAGATCATGCATAAACTTCATATACTCATGGTCATTAGCATAATATCCATATTCATTTTCAATCTGCATGAGGATGACATTTCCGCCATTATCAATCTGATATTTGGTGATCTTGGGCATAAGAACCTTATAGTAATCCTCAACTGCATCCAGGAACGGCTTATAGCTCACTCTAAGGCGCATGTTTCTATCTTTTAACAGCCATGCCGGAAGTCCGCCAAATTCCCACTCTGCGCAGATATATGGAGATGGTCTGATAATAATATAAAGTCCAAGCTCCGTAGCAGTCTGTATAAACTTCTCAACATCACAGAAACCTTCAAAATTAAACTCTCCCTTTTTAGGTTCTGTAAGATTCCAGGGAATATAAGTTTCAACTGTATTACAACCAAGGGCCTTTAGCTTTTCCAGTCTGTCAACCCAGTATTCCGGAACAGTCCTAAAATAGTGAAAAGAACCGGATATAACCTTAAATGGTTCACCGTTAAGGTAAAAGGTATCCTTAATTTCAAATTTTCCCATAATAATCTCCTTTACAATGCTTAAATATAAACCACACCCAAAGCTTAAATATACCCTTATATCAGTATTTTGAAAGTGATTGAAAGAGTATTATACTAGCAAATATCACTTTATAAAATACACATATAAAAGCGTATTTACAGTTTTGAAAACTCGCCGTAGTTTCAACGTTTCCGTCTTATTAAGGTAAAGGGAATACTGCAAGTGATCTACAGTATTCCCTTTTATTTCCTACATTTTAGGACTATTCAGATCTCTTTTACCAAGATATCAAATTACTTGTAAAGAGCATCGAACTGTGCCTGAAGCTCAGCTGTAACATCATCGATACCAGCCTTCTTAAGAGCTTCCTGATATTCAGCAACGATTTCTTCTGCAGTGCCTGTGTACTTACCAAATGCGATCTGCTTCATGTATGTTGTGTGAATATCATTGATGTTGTCGATCTTAGACTGAATGTCATCTACGTTAGGAACGAACTGTCCATATGGATAGTCGATCTTGATTGCATCATACTCTTTGTAGAGCTTCTCGATAGCATCCCAGTTCATTGTAGCGTCCTTGATCTCAAGGTCATCGTTACGTCCCCACCAGTAGTTTACAGAAATACCATCTGTAGCTGAGTTGTATCCATCTGGAGTCTTTCTCATGCCATCAGGTGTGATCTCGTATGAAACGCCTTCAACACCATAGTTGAAGAGCCTGTAGCACTCAGGATCGTTTCTGATAAGGTCATAAACCATAAGTGCTCTCTCAGGGTTCTTGGAAGCTGCAGAAATAGCCATAGCACCGTGTGTGATTGAAAGAGCTACAAGGTTCTTGGTCTCTTCACCAAAGTAGAAGAAGCCTGTCTCTGCGTTAGGATCATCATAGATTGTGTAACCATCCTTGTGTGAGCAAAGATCTGTCCAAGTCTGTGTGTGGTGCTGTTCAGCTGCTACACGGCCAATCTTGAAGTCTTCTCTGTTGTCAGAAGTTGTGTTGTTGAGAACGTCTGTCTTCCAAACGCCAATCTCATCCCATTCCTTCATCATCTTAGCAAATTCAACAAGTGAATCTGTATCTGTTACATATGGTGAATATACTGTGTAAAGGTCATCCTTTGTACCACCCCACATAGCGCCGGAGTTGATACCATCGATTGAAACATAGTTAGAGTGAGATGTGATCCATCCACCAACCATTGTTGCATACTGTGTGCCGTCTGAATCCCAAGGAATAACATCAGGATATGTAGCTTTTACATACTTGAAGTATGTTGTAAGGTCTTCCCAGCTCTTAACGCCATCAGCAAGGCCTGCTTCCTTAGCCCAGTCAAGACGATATGCAAATCCGTGGTTAGTCCACTGTGCATAGTTATCTTCAGGCATAAGATAGATTTCTCCGTTGTATTTGCAGAGATCCCAGTGCTCAGGTGAAACTGAAGCCCATGTCTTAGGAGCGTATGTCTTGAGCATATCCTCAGAAAGCTCAAGGAAAGCACCATTCTTGGCATTTGGCCAAGCATCAAGCCAGTCAGAAGCTGTACCAACGAGGTCAACAGTACCATCCATACGTGCAAGTGTTAAGTTGTAGTTTGAAAGGTAATCTGTCCAGTCGATGTAGTAAACTTCAAGTTCTGCATTAACCTTCTCTGTAAGGATCTTGTTCAGCTGCTCAAGCATTGCATCTGTCTGGTTTCCTTCTGGAGCGCCACCTGTTGTCATGTAAGTGATAACTACATGCTCAGATGTGTCAATTGCAGGAGTCTCAGCTGCTGTATCACTGCTTGCTGTCTCTGTAGTAGTCTCTGTTTTGGTTTCTGTCTGTGTTGCAGTTGTGTCTGCAGGAGCTGGTGTTTCAGCTGTAGATGAGCCACATGCTGCGATTCCCATTACCATGCTTGCGCTAAGTAATGTTGCTAATAACTTTTTCTTCATTTTTATCCTCCTTTTTGATAAGAAAATGAGTATATGTGTTCCGGTTAGCCCTTTACCGCTCCAACCGTAATACCACCGATAAAGTATTTCTGAACGAATGGATACAGGAATACGATAGGACCTGTAGCCATAACTGCAGTTGCCATCTTAAGTGACTCTGTAGGTACATCTGTAAGTGTGATGTACTGTCCGGCGATTGAATTCTTGAGCGCCTGAGTTTCGTTAACAACCTTGTACAGCTGGAACTGAAGTGGCTTAACAGCTACTCTTGAGCTAAGGAAAAGAGATGACTGATACCACTCGTTCCAATAACCAAGTGCAAGGAAAAGACCTATTGTAGCAAGAGCTGGCTTGAGCATAGGAAGAATAAGTCTTGTAAAGATGACCATATCTCCGGCTCCATCAATCTTACCTGATTCTGTAATCTCATGAGGAATAGCCTTAACGAAGTTCTTCATGAGGATGATCAGCCAAGGTGACATGAGAAGAGGGAAAAATACTGCCAGATAGCTATCATTTAATTTGTAGGTCTGTGTCATCAACAGATAATAAGGTGCAAGACCTGCTGAGAACAATGAAGTAAAGTAAATGTAGAAAGATATTGCATTTCTGAGAGGGAAATCTTTTCTCTGAAGTGCATAACCTGTCATAGCAATGATCATAAGTCCAACTGCTGTTCCACAAACAGTAAGAGTAATAGTAAGTCCGTAGGACCTCCAGATCATTCCGCCTCTTACAACCATCTCATAAGCCTTGAGAGTGAAGTCCTTGGGAATAAGCTTAACGCCCTCTGCTCTGATTACTGTTTCATTGGTAAATGATGTACCGATGATAATAAGGAACGGAAAAATACATGCCAGTGCATAAAATGTAATGAGTACATAACCAAATACTCTGATTATAATATCTGAAACGCCAAGTTTAACTTTAACGCCTGTCATTTCAAGTTCATTTGTCTTTGCCATTTTTGACTCCTCTTTTCTCTAATATGATAAGTTCGTAGCAATCAGAATAGTGAATAGTCAGGGTCAATCTTCTTAACTATAAAGTTGACTGCCATAACCATTGCAAAACCGATGATTGACTGGTACAAACCAACAGCAGATGCTGTAGAGAAGTTGAAGTCTGTAATAGTAGCACGGTATACGAAAGTCTCAATAATATCCGTTGTAGGATAAAGAAGTGAGTTAGTACCGATAATATTGTAGAACAGACCAAAGTTACCTTTTACAATTCCGCCAAGAGCAAACAACAAAAGGATTACGATTGTTGGCTTAAGACCAGGAAGAATGATATATCTGATCTTCTGGAAGGCATTTGCACCATCAACCTTGGCTGCCTCAATGATCTCAGCATCAATTCCGCAAATTGCAGCGAAGTAAACAACTGAGTTATAACCTGTCTGCTGCCAAAGATGAACGATTACCAGGATAACCGGCCAAACCGATGGGTCTGAATATGGTCCCCACTTTTCTCTTCCCAAAGCTGTAAGGATCTCATTAACAAAACCATAGTCATAGTTTAAAAGGTTATAAACAAGAATTCCTACAAGAACCTGTGAAATAAAGTAAGGAAGGAACATCATTGTCTGTGAAACCTTCTTGAACATCTTGCTCTGCATTTCATTAAGAAGGATAGCTACCAGAATAGCAAGGAAGTTACCAAGTAAAATGAAAGCAATGTTATAAAGAATTGTATTCTTGGTAAGATCAAAGAGCTTACCTGACTCTGCCAGGAACTGGAAGTTCTTAAGTCCTACAAACTTACTTCCAAAAATTCCATCTCTGTAGTTGTATTTAACAAAGGCCACCCAAATACCGGGCATCGGCATATAGCTGAAAAGGAAGAAAAAGACTACTGCAGGCAAACACATCAGCTCCAAAACTCTGTATCTCCACAAAGTCTCTAGCACTCCGCGCTTCCTGACTACCTGCGTAGAAGATGAATTAGTATTCTTACTCATGGAAACCTCCCAATTACTCGCGATTGCTTTTTCATTAAACACAGTCCCCGTATTGTGCATTTTAACAACTTGCAACCGATTTCATATTATTATTTAATCATTAATGCCATATAATAGTCAATAATTATTTTGAAACCGATTGCAGTTTTAGTGAATTAATACAAAAAGGAGGAAGCTTTACTAGTTACTTCCTCCTATTTTTGTACATTTTGCCATATATTGTATACAAAAATACCATATTGCATTATCACGGTTTCAAAAACAATTTTCCGTATATTTTTCCATCTATCGTTTTTCAGTTATAACAAGCCCCTGTACTATCTCTGATAACCAGCACCGGTTCCACCATCTGAAGATCTTCCACTTCTTTTCCGGCAGATACTGCAACCGCTGTATCTATCAGCTTCTGGCCATACTTATCGTAGTTATAATCAATACTGGTAAGCTTTGGAGACATCAGATCAGCAATATATGTATTGTCAAAACTAACTACAGATATATCCTCAGGCACTCTAAGTCCATGCTCTCTTATGCTCCTGAGAGCACCACTTGCAGCAAAGTCATTTATAGCTATTATCGCAGTAGGCCTATCCTTAAGCGCCAGAATTTTATTGGTCGCATCATAGCCCGATTCAGGATCGTAAGAACCATTAACTACATACTCTCCATTAACCTTTATCCCATGTGCATTAAGCTTTTCCTGATATCTCTGATATTTATAAAAAGTAGAAGCAACGCGCATTTCTCCGCCAACAAGAGCTATTTTACTGTGGCCCAGTCCTATTAAATGTTCCATAACAAGACTCATTCCTTCTGCTTCATCAATCACAACTCTGTGAACCGGGGCCTTATCAAGCTTACCTGTAACTATAACAGGTGTACTTGCACAGACTGACCTTACTTTTTCAGCATAAGCATCGTCTGTTATAAGGTCGTCTACGCGGCCGCCCATCTGAATTATCGCATCAACCTTCTGTTGCAGCAGTAGATCAAGCTGCGACTGCTCTCTTTCTTTTACGCCAAGGGAATTGGCAAGACCCACACTATATCCCGCTTTCTCAGCTGCAATCTCGCATGCTACAAAAAGAGCTGAATAATATGGGTTTCTGACATCTGCCGCAATAATACCAATAGTCTTGGTGGCAGTATCAGAAAGACCCTTGGCCAATGCATTAGGCTTAAAATTATATTTATCTATTATGCTCTGGATTCTGTCCTTCTTTTCCTTGCGAACGGAAGCACTTCCGTTTAGGACACGAGAAACAGTAGAAGCTGAAACTCCAGCCTCCTCTGCAATATCATAGATTGTAATCGACTTACCGGCATTCAGTCTATCGTTTTCCATAAAAAACTCCGTCTTGGGGACTGTCTGAAACCGATTTCAATTTCATATTACGAAATTACAAACATATTGTCAATAGATATATTCAATCATCCCTTTCCCACACCACAACTCTCAGTTACTGTTCACTCGCTAACAGCTATGTTATGGTATGAAGAGGGATGGTTTGGGTGTGTCAGATTCCCATATAGACCCCGGGGATGTCGCTTTCTGTGATGTGGAAACTATTTGGTCCGTTATCATTGTCGGCCGTTTCCATCTTAACGACGTTAACGTAGCCATCATTTATCATGTCGACCATGTATTTGACAAGGTCCGGATCAAACTGTGTTCCTGAACCGTTTTGGATCTCTTCTATTATTTCATCTTTATTAAGGTGGCGTCTGTAAACACGGTTGCTGGACATTGCGTCGTAGGAATCGGCTACTCCGACAATTCTTGCATAAAGCGGAATTGCTTCACCTCTAAGGCCTTCAGGATAGCCCGTTCCATCATACCTCTCATGATGATAAAGAGCTGTCTCTCTTATTCCTCTGATAGAAGACATCTGCTTGAGCATTTTGCCACCGGCGATTGTATGATTCTGAATAAGTTTTCTCTCTTCATCTGTTAGTTTACCCGGTTTATTAAGAACTGCATCAGGAATACTTATTTTCCCTGCATCATGTAATAATCCGGCATAATATATATTCTGAACCTCATCACCGGAAAGCCCCATTCTCTTAGCTATCTCAGCAGCATACATGGCAACTCTCTTGGAATGGCCACGTGTATATGGATCCTTGGCATCAATAAAGCTTATGAAAGTATTCATGGACTGCAGAATGATCTTAACATCATTTTGCTGTCTTTCCTTATAGTTTCTAACATTAACCCTTGTAACCCAGTAGCCGACAAAAGCAACAAGCCAGATTCCTATCGCAACCATTATAATCGGTCCTATAAAGTCTTTTTGTCCGCTTAATATTTCATAACCTACAAAGTTAATTGAATCCGGCTCAAATGGCTCAATAGTATTTAGCAGCACTCTAAAGGATGTAGCCTCATAGGAATTAATGTCTATATTGTAATACTCAGGCGCAAAGATAAGCTCATTTCTATCCAGATGCTGGTTAAGGGCTGCATCCCAGGAATTCTTGACCACTGTTCCTTCAGGGACCATGAGATTTGCCTTCCAGTTTGATATTCTGTTGTCTCCGATATTAGTTATAAGAAATTCAAACTCCGCATCGTATCCTGACGGAGTCCTATGTTCACGTTTTTTTTCGTAAGAAGCATAGATTTTGTCAGACAATCTGGCACCATTCAGATTCAGATCCGACTTATATTCAGATGATACATTATTATCCAGGGCATACTTATTTACCAGATACCCGGTAAGGAGCATCATGAGAACTGCCATGAACATCATTAGTGTATTTAGTGATTTTTCTACGTTCATATATTCATACCCATAGGAGCGCATTTACACACAATTCTACGAATACATTATATACAACCATTTATGGTATATCAGTTATTATTCTATGATATTTTAATTAAAAATAAAAAAACTGTGATGGAATAAACTAATTCCACCACAGTTCTATACAAGTCAATATTATCTCTGGATACGTCCTGAACCGTCTCCACCAGCAAGCTTGTTAACCTCATCAACAGTAACAAGGTTGAAGTCGCCTTCGATTGAGTGCTTAAGAGCAGATGCTGCTACAGCAAACTCAATTGTAGCCTGAGGATCAAATCCATTTACGCAGCTGTAAATAAGACCGCCGCCGAATGAATCACCACCACCTACACGGTCAACGATGTGAAGTGCATACTTCTTGGAGAAGTAAGCCTGTCCATCTGTGTAGAGCATAGCACTCCAGTTGTTATCATTAGCTGAAAGAGACTCACGAAGTGTGATAGCAACCTTCTTAAATCCAAATCTCTCTGTAAGCTTCTGAGCAACTTCGATGTAGCCTTCTCTGTTAAGCTTACCTGTTGTAACGTCTGTTGAAGAAGCTGCGATACCGAATACATCGTTAGCATCCTCCTCATTAGCGATACATACATCAACATACTGGCAAAGCTCAGCCATTACCTTGCCTGCCTTCTCCTTGCTCCAGAGCTTACCTCTGTAGTTAAGGTCGCAAGAAACAGTAAGACCATGCTCCTTAGCCTTCTTACAAGCTTCAAGTGTGATCTCAGCAAGTGAATCACTTACAGCTGGAGTAATACCTGTGAAGTGGAACCACTCAGCGCCCTCGAAGATTTCATCCCAGTTGAAGTCTGCAGGAACAGCCTCAGCGATAGCTGAATGAGCTCTATCATAGATACACTTAGAGCCTCTCTGTGAAGCACCCTTCTCATTGTAGTAGATACCTACACGATCACCGCCTCTGGTAATCTTAGATGTATCAACGCCATACTTTCTAAGTGAGTTAACAGCAGCCTGTCCAATCTCGTGCTTAGGAAGCTTTGTAACATATACAGAATCAAGACCATAGTTAGCAAGAGAAACTGAAACGTTAGCCTCTCCACCACCAAATGTAGCCTCAAGGTGATCAACCTGAACAAATCTGAGATAATTGTCTGGCTGAAGACGAAGCATGATTTCACCAAATGTAACGACTTTCTTTGACATAATAAATATCCTTTCATTTATAACAACAAATTATTAACAGCACTTCAATCTGTACTGAAATTACTAATAAAAACTCTTCAAGTAGTTATTAACTGAATAATGTATCAAATCACATTAGTCATTCTTGCAAAGATGAACAGCAAATCCGCCAAAATCATCTGCAAGATAAGCAACCTTAAGATGGTTGTCTGCATCATATGAGAATGAAGACTCATCAAACTTAACGCCCTGCTTGGACAGATGATATACAGCTCTGTCGATATTGTTGCAGCCAACAGCGATGTGTCCGCATGTTCCACGGCCCTTAGCCTTCATAACTTCTACGAAAGATCCGGCAAATACTGAAGAATTGCCAACCTTCTTGGTAAATCCAAATAATGAATCAAACTTATCAGCAACAGCTTCAGCTGCATCTGCGCTATCCTGATTGATTCCGATGTGCTTAAGTTTGAAGCCAAGCATAGCATTAACTGCATCTCTTGTCATTGCTTCGATCTCATCGAACTTGCCTGCAGAAATGAGGTCTTTTTTAACCATCCAGCTACCGCCGCAGCAGAATACCTTGTTAAATCCAAGATAGTCATTTAAGTTGTTCTTGTTGATACCGCCTGTAGGCATGAAATGCATCTTAGTATAAGGAGCTGCCATAGCCTTGATCTTGGCAATACCACCGTTCTGCTCAGCTGGGAAGAACTTAACGCAATCAAGTCCAAGTTCAATAGCCTGCTCAACCTCACCAGGTGTTGCTGTTCCAGGTACTACAGGTACTCCGATTGACTGAATGTACTCAACATTTGCTCTGTTGAATCCAGGGCTAACGATAAACTTAGCGCCTGCAGCCTTAGCACGATCAGCCTGCTCAGCATTAAGAACTGTGCCTGCACCTACGATCATCTCAGGGAATTTCTGAGAAATGATTCTGATTGCTTCCTCGGCAGCTGCTGTACGGAAAGTAACCTCTGCAGCAGGAAGACCGCCCTTAATAAGTGCCTCTGCAAGTGGCTCAGCGTCCTTGGCATCGTCAATAGCTATTACTGGGACAATACCGATTTTATAAAGTTCTTCACAAATCTTATCCATATTGATTTCCTTTCTGGTTAAACAAAAAATCTAAATACATTTAAAATCCTCCGGTGCTGTTTTTCAAGCACCAGAGAATAATATGCACATTTACAAGCGTAAAATGCGTTACTCTTCAACATCTGCAAATTTGCTAGGATCAAGGTTTCCAGGATCCTGTCCGATGTAAGCAGAAATACCACCATCGATGTAAACAACCTGTCCATTGATGAAGTCAGAAGCAGGAGAAGCAAGGAATACTGCAAGTCCCATAAGGTCCTCTGTCTTGCCCCATCTCTGAGCCGGTGTCTTAGAACGGATGAATCTGTCGAATGGATGCATCTCACCGTTAGGTCCTTTCTCACGAAGAGGAGCTGTCTGTGGTGTAGCGATGTAGCCAGGTCCAATAGCGTTACACTGTATATTGTACTGACCATACTCAGAGCAGATATTTCTTGTGAGCATCTTAAGTCCGCCCTTAGCTGCTGCATAAGCAGATACTGTCTCACGGCCGAACTCTGACATCATAGAACATGCGTTGATGATCTTACCTGATCCCTTCTTGATCATTGCTGGAAGAACAGCCTTAGAACAGATGAATGGACCTGTAAGGTCTACATCAATAACCTGCTGCCACTGGTCAACAGTCATATCGATCATAGGAATTCTCTTAATGATACCTGCGTTGTTAACAAGGATATCAATTGTTCCAACGTTAGCCTCAACGTCAGCAACAAACTTCTGAACCTGATCCTCTTTTGTTACGTCGCAAACTGCACCGAATGCATCGATGCCGAGCTTCTTGTACTCAGCCATTCCCTTGTCTACAAGGTCCTGATTGATATCGTTGAATACTACTCTTGCTCCGCTCTCTGCAAATGCTACTGCATAAGCAAGTCCAAGTCCGTAAGAAGCACCTGTAACCCATGCTACCTTACCTTCAAGTGAAAAATTCTTTAAAAAATCCTGCATTGAAAATACCCTCCTATTATATGCTAAATTGTTTTTATTTATCGCTTACATCAAATCCTGCATTGCGCAGTCATCCATATCATCAAAATCCTGGTTCTCTCCAACCATTCCCCAGATGAATGTATAAGCCTGTGTGCCGCATCCTGAATGAATTGACCAGCTAGGGCTGATAACAGCCTGCTCATTTCTCATGATGATATGTCTTGTCTCCTGAGGTTCTCCCATGAAATGCATTACCATAGCATCTTCAGGAATATCAAAGTAAAGATATACTTCCATTCTGCGGTCATGTGTATGGCATGGCATTGTATTCCATACGCTGCCCGGCTTGAGCTCTGTCATACCCATTTCAAGCTGACAAGTCTCAACCTGTCCGGGAAGGATATACTTGTTGATAACTCTATGATTGGCACCCTCAAGGCTTCCAAGTTCCTTCTTGTTCTCATCCTTGATGATCACAACGCCTTCCTCAGGTGTTCCCTCTCTCTTAATAAGAACTGTAGGATATGTCTTGTGAGCAGGTGCGCTGTTGATATAGAACTTGGCAGGCTTAGCTGAATCAACACTGGCAAAAGAGATATCTCTTGCACCCATTCCAATGTACATGCCCTGCTTGTACTCTACTGTATACTTCTTGCCATCGATAGTGATCACTCCGGCTCCGCCGATATTGATAACGCCCATCTCTCTTCTCTGAAGGAAGTACTCAGCTCTCAGCTCATCTCCTGCTGTAAGCTTAAGCTCTTTGTCTACAGGTACTGCTGATCCAGTGATGATCCTGTCAATATGGCTGTAAACAAGCTTGATATCATCAGGCTGGAAAAGATCATCGATGAGAAATTCCTCTCTTAGTCTCTTGGTATCATAGTACTTCTCATCTTTTGGTGAACATGCAGTTCTAAGTTCCATAACTCCATCTCCTTTACAAACCTTTTTCTATATAATTAATGTTTCTTATCAATTCGTTATCCTGCATAAAAAACTGCACAATATCAAAGCAACATCTCTTGCATATAGCATTTTAGTACTCATGCTCTTGTATCATACTGTATATTTTTTTCTTTGTCAGTTCATTTTTGTTATAAAAACTTGCAAATCTTGACATTATGTAAGTGCTTTCACGTTTTTTACATTTTAACGCTTATAGCCGCAGAATACAAGGAAGAACTCTTGTTTTAATAGAGTAAAAAAGTGCAAATAAAAACCTCGCAGGCTTATATTCGTAAGTCGATGAACAAGTCATCTCATTATTCTGAATATACAGCCAACGAGGTATTTCAAACTTATGAATGAGTAGGACTATAAGCCGGGTTATGTCGTGGATGATCATCTATCTAGGACTGCCGTCGCCGACAGCCTCAAGCGACCCACCTGAAAGCGAACCGGGCCGGTTCATAGCTTTCTATTCGGTCTTGCTTCGGATGGGGTTTACATGGCTACTGATGTTACCACCAGCACGGTAGTCTCTTACACTGCCTTTCCACCCTTACGCCGGCAATATGTGAGGCGGTCACTCGGAATGCAAGCATTCCTCGTTACGCGGCATTCGCCGCATGCCCATAACAATATGTGCCATATTTCATGCAAGCATGAATATGTCCCACATTGTCGCGGTCGCCCGCCTCATTGCTAACGCGGTATATCTCTGTTGCACTATCCTGGGAGTCACCTCCACCAGACGTTATCTGGCATCCTGCCCTGCGAAGCCCGGACTTTCCTCTCCCATGCCCTTTCGTCTGCATGGCAGCGATCATCTATCCTACTCAAGCTTTTAAATTTTAACACATTTACAATCGATGTAAAAGCCTATAGATACTAGCACAGTAGGCCAGTTATGTCAAATTGCTTGTTGTAATTAAATTGTGTACTTGTTATAGTAAATTATAGGGGGAATTTATGAAAAGAGGTTATTTTACGGGGGAATTGCAACAATCACATCATTATCGCTGATGGTCACGGCGGTGCCTTTAGAGGTGCATGCCGAAGAATTGGATGAGACCATTGCTGTCATGCAACAGCAGGAGGCTGAAACTCAGCAGACAATATCAAACCTTGAGAAGCAGACCAAAGAGACTCAGGATGCTATCAAGGCTCTTCAGGGTCAGCAACAGCAGACGCAGACCAATGTTTCCAATCTCCAGAATCAGAGTAGTGCCCTTCAGAGCACTATCAACGGATATTCCAGCAAACTAACAACCCTTAATCAGGAAATCTCAGAGACCGAGAGTCAGATGGCCGAAGTCTCTTCTCAAATAGTCCAATTAGAAAATGAACTCTCAAAAGCGCAGCAACAGGAAAAAGACAGATATGAGCTTCTCAAAAAACGCCTTCAGTCAACCTATGAAAACGGAGGTAGTTCCGGTCTTCTGCGGCTTCTCCTGGAATCAGGCTCCATGAGTGAGTTTCTGACCAAATTTGAATACTTAAATGCAATAATGTCTTATGATCAGCGTAAGATCAGGGAATATCAGTCTCTCCAGGAACAGATACAGGCCAAAAAGGAAGTTGTAGAAGAAAAAGAAGCTGAGCTTGATAAATATCAGGACAGCCTCGATGAAAAGCACGACGAACTCACAGAACTCACCAACACTGTAAAAGGACAGCTTAGCAATACAAATTCCAATCTGAATTCAGAAAAAAACAAGCTTGCCAATTTCGATCAGCAGTTAAAAGAGCTTGATAAAAAAATGAAGGGTCTTGAATCACAGACAGCCGCTGCTCAGGCCAAACTGGCTCAGCAGATTGCGGAACGACTGGCACTTACAAAAGAGGATACATCCGGTTCCTACTCTGCAAGTGATGAAGAACTTATCTGGCTTGCCGCCACAATTCAGGCAGAAGCCGGAGGAGAATCCTACACAGGTAAACTGGCTGTTGGCTCAGTTATAATGAACAGGGTAAAAAGTTCTTCTTTTCCCAATACTATAGTGGGCGTTATAACACAAAACCTGCAGTTCGCATCCTACAGATCAGGAAAGGTTGAACTCATCATATCAAACGGGCCAAACTCCACCTGCGTAAACGCAGCACGAGAAGTTCTTGGAGGTGCCAGAGTAGGTGATTATCTCTTTTTCATGACCAAATACTGGGCAGATTACTACAGAATCAGTGAATACAACATGATCGGTAATCACGCTTTCTTCTATAGATGGATCACCAAGCCCGAGGAGACACCTGCTGAACAGCCACAGGAAAACCAGGATCAGCAGGATGATCAGGAACAGGGAGATCAAAGTCAGGATAACCAGAATCAGTCAGAAGAAGGCAATCAGCAGGAGCAATCCGAAGAAAATCAAGATGATCAGGGACAGCAGGAGCAGCCTGAAGAAAACCCGAACGAGCAGGAAGAATCCGGAGAAAATCAAGAAGGCCAGAGTGAACCTTAACAACCATTTCAAACTATCCCTAAATCACCCAAGCATTTAATTTATCAGCCTTAATACATGAAATAGCCAGAAATGTGCAGTTCTCGGAAAACAAGCATTTCTGGCTATTCATTAATATCGCTGATAACTAAATCTCAACACCCTCATTAATCAAAGGTGAATATATTATTCATAAGCTCTGTCATTTCATCCAGGCTTATCTTCTCCACACTCTCTAGTGTGTACTCAATTTCATTTATGACCCAGATTGCTGTATCGAAGCCATCCTCGGTTCCATACAGTCTTACATCCACACCGTCTATCGTGATCTGCTGCGGTGTTTGATCCTCGGCAAAGGCTCCGCCGGTCTTTGCAACATCCGCAAGCTTGGTTTCTCTGACTGTTATCTGATTGCCTGTAACATCATAGACTATTGTTGCAGTTGTTTCTCCATCAAGATAATAATCTGTCTCTGATGAGATGCTGCTGAGGTACTCTATTTCTGAAAACTCAGCACCGGCAACTTTAGATAGCTTCTGAACAGAGTCATATTTAACCCAGCTCCCTTTGATAAGCTCATTTTCCTGCTTAACATCATCCGCTGTTTCATGGTGAAGATCGGCTGCTGCTTCATGAGCAACCTCCATAGCCACCTCGCTCATAGTAGTCGTTTTCATAAGGCCATTGCCTCTGGAGCCAAATACAACTGCGCCTCCAACAAACAATATAACTGCCGCCGCAGCAAGTCCTGCATACCTTATAATTGACTTAAAATCTATGGTATTATCGTTATCTGATTCCAAGTCACGTACTATAGCATCCTCGCCTTTGGATTTCTCAGCTTTGAATTCCTCATCCTTAAATTCCTCATCCTTGAATTCATCCGCAATATTCTGAAGGATCCTGCTGCGCATTTCTTCAGTAACTTCTATTTTATTCATGACATCATTGTATTTACCCAAAGTCGTACGCCTCCTTCAAAATCTTTTTAAGTTTATCACGTCCACGCTTAAGATCAGATCTAACCGTGGACTCATTTCGGCTAAGTATTTCCGCAATCTCCTTAGTTGAATATCCTTCCTGATAAAAGAGATGTACCACCTCTCTATATTTATCCGGAAGAGCCTTGACAGCTTCCCATACGTAAGAAAGATCCTCTTTATCTTTATCTGCAACCAATTCCTCAGAAAGCTCATCCGACTGCCTTCTCTTAAGATACAGTATCTTGTTCTTACTGAGGTTGGACGCCACAGTAATCAGCCACGCCTTCTCATGTGAATCATTAGCAAAAGTCGGGTTATTCCTCAGAAACTGAATTAGTGTATCCTGCAAAATATCCTCTGCATCCTCCATATTATGTAAATAGGAATACGCTACCCTAAGTATAATATTCCCATATTTGTCCATTAATGCTGCCGCCCTTTCTGTGACAGCCTGATTACAATCTCCCATTATTCCTCCGTAAAGCAAAAAACCTATTATATATTTCCCCATGTCAGCTTATTTGCAAGTAATATCCACAAATATGCGACAGGTAATTATATCATGCTTTACGGAGAAATTGTATTTTTTATATCACTTTACAGAAATAATAATACTCAGCTTCTTTTGCTGAGAGTCTTTACAAGATAAAAGAATTCATCCTGATAATCATCAGTCTCTTCAAGTTCCTTGTATGTCTTGATAATATCCTCAAAGCTGGATGTGCCCTTATTCTCACTGTTCTCCAAGATCATAGCAAATTCTGCGACACTACCAGCAAATTTAAAGTCATCACTTGGATTCTCAGTTACTACATCATCGCCTACAACTACGCTAAAGAGCTGAGACTTATCATCATCAGGATCCTTATAGCGAACACTGACTGTTGCAAACTCATGCGCATACTTAACCTTTTCTCCACTAACAGCCTTCTGCTCATCCTGATACTTAAGATCAATTGCTTTAGGACTGCGCGCAGGAACTATCTCGTAAAGAGCTACTACGCTGTGGCCGGCGCCTATTTCTCCGCCGTCTTTAGTATCATCATTAAAATCCTGGTCATCCATCATTCTGTTCTCATAACCAATAAGTCTGTAGGCATTTACATTTGCAGGATTAAATTCAACCTGGAGCTTAACATCCTTTGCTACTGTGTAAAGAGTTGATGACATCTCATCTACTAAAACTTTTTTGCCTTCTTCAAGAGAATCTATATAGGAATAGTTACCATTTCCACAATCAGCAAGGGTCTGCATCTTGTCATCCTTATAGTTACCCTCGCCAAATCCAAGAATTGAGAGGAATACGCCTTCATCTTTTTTGTCTGTAATAAACTTCTCAAGGTCATCCAAATCTGATATACCAACATTCAGATCACCGTCAGTTGCCATGATAACTCTGTTATTGCCGCCTTCAATAAAGTACTTCTGCGCGATTTCATATGCCTTCTGCATACCGGCCTGACCGTTTGTACATCCGTTTGCATGGAGCTTATCTATAGCCTTTTTGATGCCTTTCTTGTTACTCATAGGTTCACCTGAAAGAACCACCTTCTCTTCACCTGAATATGTGACAATTGAAATAGTTCCTTCATCAGGAAGGGAATCTACAAGCTCATCAAATGACTTCTGTAAAAGAGGAAGCTTATTTCTGGAACTCATTGATCCGGACACATCTATCAGAAATACCAGATTGCTGACCGGAGCTTCTTCCATATCAATCTCTCCTGTCTTCATCCCGACAAACATAAGCTGATTGTCTGAATTCCAGGGGCATGCAGAAACCTCTGTGGTTATACCGAACAGATCTCCTTTTTCAGGTTCATAGAGATCATAATTAAAATAATTGATGAATTCCTCAGGTCTTACAGATTCAGGATCGATTTCTCCAACTGCATAGCCATCCTCGATCATTCTGCGGACATTTGAATATGATGCAGTATCAACGTCAGCTGCAAAAGTAGAAAGCGGCTGATTCATTACAAGATTAAAACCGTTTTCTTCCGGCTTGGTATAGGATTCATTATTATTAATTACTTTTTTATCGCCATAATAATTATCAGTAGTATTGTCAGAATACTTGTAATTATTATTGGTTCCAGCAGAATACTTACCTCTTTCATCAGCGGATTTAGCATCGCTGTTTACCGGAGCCTGTGCTGCGCCCTCAGTATAAGTGTCATTTTGGTAGTACTCTGCCTCGGATGCAGTCGAATCAGTCATATTACTTGTACCTCCGCATCCGGCAAGTGTGGTCATCAAGAGCGATGAGCCAATTAGCAGTGACAAACCTTTTGCATTCTTTTTCATAATTTTTCCCTCCAAGTTTATGCACAGAAATCATTCTGTGTTTTTAACCTTCTATCCATTAAACACATCCCAAGTAAGCCATGTTGCATAATCATCAAAATAAAAAATAAATTTTATTAAAAAAAAATTATTTCTTTACTTCGTATATTTTTATAAATGATTAAAATGATAAAATAAGTACGTAAATTAGTTTATATCCAATTGGACAGTTAGCTGCCCACAGGAGCAAACCATTGGGAATTAACGGCAAAACCACAGCTGAATTTGAGCAATATATCATTGATAATCTTGATATTGCTCTAAAAGAAGAATGGATAAAGGCATATCATCAGCCTCTTATTCGTGCTGCCAGTGGAAAAGTTTCCGATGAAGAAGCTTTTGCCAAATGGGAAGATCCTAAATACGGCACTTTCTCTGCATCTGAATTCGTTCCCATTTTAGAGAGAAAAAAACTCACATATAAACTCGACCTGTACATGGCCGAAAGAATTCTCAAGAAAATAAAGAGCCAGGGAGAACATGGCCTTTATATGGTTCCTGAGTCTATTAATATTGCCAAAACCGATTTTGACCGCTGTGATATGGTCACTGAAATAGCTAAAAGAATAGATGCCTCAGGCTTATCCAGGGACAAGCTCTCAGTTGAGTTATCCGAAAGGACCATATCATCTGACGTTGATTTTATGAAAACTCAGATTGAGCGTTTTCATAACGAAGGAATCAAAGTGTGGATGGATGATTACGGAAGCGGTTACTCATCTCTTCTTTTGCTGTTGCAGATTCGCTTTGACCTTCTCAAAGTTGATAAAGCCTTTGTTGATCAGATTGAACATAGCGAGAAAGGCCGCATCATTCTGACAGAGCTTGTCAAAACAGCTCTTTCTCTTGGAATGGACACAGTTGCTGAAGGCGTTGAAACCAGGGCTCAGAGCGAATTCTTAAGAGAAATCGGTTGTACCAAATTACAGGGCTATTTTTATACACCTGCTCTTTCTCTCGCTGATATCATAGAAAGAAATGAAAAGGGCATACAGATAGGATTTGAAAATCCTGCAGAAGTTGACTATTTTGAGCAGCTTGGCAAAGTAAATCTTTATGATCTGTCCATTTCTACAAATGACGATTACTCCCAGGATACCTATTTTGACACTATGCCTATGGTCATCTTTTCTATCGATGATGTATGTGCTAAGTTCATCCGCGGAAACAAAACCTTCAGAGAATTTATAGAAAATAACTATAAGCATCTATTAGAAATTGACAGATTTATGTTTGAAAACTTCAAGCCTGGGTCTGGTTACTACTCTTTTAATGCAGTAAGACAATGTGCCGCTGACGGAAAAAGAGTGATCATAGATGACAGGTTAAAAGACGGCCGCAGCATACAGCTCCTGATCCGCAGGATTGCTGTTAATCCGGTGACCCATTCTGCCGCTGTAGCTATATGCATATTATCTGTCAGTAACTACAATTCAGAAGAAAATCTCACCTACAACTATGTGGCGCGAATTCTTTCCCAGGACTATATCAGGCTGTACTTTGTCGATATGGACACAGAGAATTATACAGCATATTTTTCAGACGGCCCAAATCGCGATATCAAAATTGACAGACGTGGTTCTAACTTTTTTAACTTTACAAATGATGATTTTGATCTGAATATGCTCCCTGAAGACAAGGAGCAGCTCATAAAATCTTTTACCAAAGAAAATGTAGCGCATGGGATCAAAAATAACGAAATATTCTCAGTAGTTACCAGAGTCATCTTTGACGAAAAGCCAATATTCGTCTCTATTAAAGCTGTTAAGGTTCACGGAAACGGAAATAACATCATTGTAGGAATCTCTGACGCTGATGCCCAGATAAAAGACAGGGAAGCCTTGGAAAAGGCCAGGGAAGAAAGGCTTATTTATTCCAGAATCGGAGCTTTAAACGGTGACTTTGTCTATATTTACACTATTGATCCAAAAACCATGCACTTTATCAAGTACAATCCTTCCGATAATAATTCAGATATGAATTTACCGGCCGAAGGAGATGATTTCTTTAATACCGTTTACAAGAGAATACCTGTTGGTATCTATCATGAAGACGTAGCCGCATATCAAGCTGCTTTTACGAAAGAAAATGTTTTCAGGCAGATTAAAAATACAGGAATCTTCGAGCATCACCACAGACTTAATTTTAATGGCAAACCAGTCTATGTTGTAATGAAAGCAACCATTGTTCATGAAGATGACAGTGATCTTCTTATCATTGGTATCATAAATGTGGACGAGAGGGTCAAAAAAGAGCTTGAATATGCCAAAAGTCTTGATGCTGCTGAAAACAAGGCGGTTATCGATGATCTTACAGGAATTAAAAACAAGACAGCATACTCAGAAGCAGAACGAAAGATAAATGAGCAGATTGCCAATAAGGAAATGTCACCATTTGCCATTGCTGTATTTGATATAAATGACTTAAAGCAGGTAAATGATACACTTGGGCACCAGGCTGGTGATACTCTGATTCAGAACGGATGCGCAATGATCTGTCAGCACTTCAAGCACAGCCCTGTATTTCGTGTGGGCGGTGATGAGTTTGTAGCTATATTAAAGGGCTATGATTACAACAATGTTGTCAGATTAATGGATAATTTCTACAAGCACAACCTGGAGAACAAAGCCAAGGGCGAAGTTGTAGTTGCTGCAGGAATGTCCAAATACGACAACGACAAAGCTGTAGCTACTATATTCAAACGTGCTGATGAGCAGATGTACGCAAACAAAAAGAAGTTAAAAAAGAGTGAATAACTATCTATCATAAGATGGTCATTCACTCTTTTATCATCTGTCATATCAAAATCATAGCTTAATCTTTCAGCTTAAATCCCGCAAATATTCTCATACCTTGAAACAGCTTCCGCCTACAAACTCACGGCATATAGAGTTACGTGGAAGGAAAGAACTGTCCACACTTACAAAGTAATCAAGGAATTTAAGAAGCCTCTTAGCTTCGTAATACTCAGGTTCATCTTTTCCTATATTGAACAAAAGCGGCTCGGCATATTGCTTGATTACTGCAAGCTCGTAGATCTGAGCTGAATTAAACATTTCATCCGCTTCCTCCTGGAATGGGAAAATGTTCTCTTCTTCACCGGCTCTTACAGATCCCCACATGCTGATAGTCTTCTTGGCAGAAGCGCCTCTTGTACGGGCATCTCTGACAATTCTTCTAAGAAGTCTTCCGTCAGTTGTAGGAATTCTGTTGTGATTATCAATACTAAGCGTAGTCAGGGCGCTTATATAAATCTTAAACTTGGACTCACTTGGAAGAGCATAGCTCATTTTCTCATTAAGTCCATGAATTCCCTCAATAACAAGAACGTCATTCTTACCAAGCTGGAGGAAATCACCGTTCATTTCTCTTTTGCCTGTTACAAAATTAAACTCCGGCATCTCAACTCTCTCGCCCTTTAAAAGCCTTGTCATATCCTGATTAAATCTCTCTACATCAAGCGCCTCAAGGCATTCAAAGTTATAGCTTCCATCCTCATTAAGAGGAGTCTTTTCTCTGTCAACGAAATAGTTATCAAGACTTATAGGATGCGGGGTAAGTCCATAGGTACGAAGCTGAATGGAAAGCCTGTTTGCAAAGCTTGTCTTACCTGAAGAACTTGGGCCGGCTATCATGACAAACTTAACATCGATCCTCTTAAAAATCTTCCTTGCAATATCCGCGATACGGCTCTCCTGAAGAGCTTCCTGAACAAGGATCATCTCATTGATCCTGCCTTCGCAGATCATATTGTTAAGATCACCAACATTGGCGATTCCCTGCATAGCGCCCCAGTCACTTGAGAGCATCATTGTATTAAAGAGCTTCTCTCTTGGCTCGGAAACAACTACTTTTTCAGGTTCCTGCTTGGTAGGCAGGGTGAATAATAATCCTCCGTGATAACACTCAACCTGGAAGTTCTCGATATAGGAAGTATTAGGAAGCATATATCCATAAAAATAATCGTACAGATCTCCCAGCTTATAAATATTGATCTCGGAGCTTCTCCTGTATTTAAGAAGGGCTACCTTATCATCCATGCCCTGCTTCTTGAAGATTTCTATAGCATCATCAAGAGGATAAACTCTCTTGGTTATAGGCATTTTCTCTGAAATCAGGAATTTAATCCTGTCAGATACCTTGGCTGCAAATTCATCGTCAACCTTGATATCGCCCTTGATCGTGCAGTAATAGCCATTACCTATAGTAAATTCAACTCTGGTTTTGAGCTGCTTGTCGCCGCCGACATCGCGAACAGCCTTGATAAGAAGCATGATCGCGGTTCTGCGCATGGTCTTATAACCGATAGTATCGCTAAAAGTGATAAAAGAAAGCTCTCCGTCCTTTTTAACTGTCTTCATGAGCTCTCTTATCTTACCGTTAAACATAACAGCAGCAATCCTGCTGTTATACTGGTTCTGATACTCCTTGGCAATTTCTTCGTAGGTAACGCCTTTATTATATTCTTTTTGAATTCCATTAATTGTTATTATAGACATACGGAATTCTCCTTTTCCCTCATATGTTGCAGCAAAAACAAGTTACCCCAATTGCTGCTCTTAAATAATCATTCAAATAACTGAAGAACAGCTGTAGTCTCAGCAAGATCCGTCCGGAGCTCTTCATATCTCCTGGTCTGTCCCTTGCCTTTAAGTTCTTCTAATATCGCGGCTGTAACTTCTGCTCCATGTCTGCAGTATTCCTGTAATAAGGGATCCCCATGCAGAATATTGCATTCGCCAAATCTATCGCAGATATGTTCTGCTCTCTCTACGTCACATCCGCATTTCTCGGTCAAAAGAGCTATAGCATCCGCATAATGATCTCTTTTTCTGCCAAGTCGTCCGGCGGCTCTTTCTCCCACAAAAGAAACCTTCATCGGAAAATAATATTTGCCATCATCAAAAACGATCTTCTCATCGAGAATCACATATCCCTTATCTCTTAGATATTTGCGAAACTCATCAAGATCTGACTGCGGCTGCAAAACTCCAAAGCGAACTCCAAGAGCTACAGGGTCTCCTTCTTCAAGAATACGCATCATGAGTTTGCCGCCCATTCCTGCTATGATAATTGCATCTGCTTCTCCGGGTTCTAAAGCCTTAAGTCCATCTGACAATCTGGTCTTAATATGATCCGAAAACCCAAAGTCATGAATGTTGTTCAACGCTCCTGACAGAGGGCCCTTCCTTACATCCATGGCAATTGCCCTACTGGCAATACCGCTCTCTACAAGATAGATAGACACATATCCGTGGTCACAGCCTATATCTGCGACCACAGGTTTTTTGTCTATATCATTTAGATCATTACTGCCTTCTTCTATAGCATCAGCATCTGTCTGTCTCAGCATTTCTGCAAGCGCCAACAGTCTATGTGACATTCTCGATGCGACGCTTATTTTTTTATCAGCTGCCATATCTTAATCCAAATAATCCTTGAGCTTACGGCTGCGGCTAGGATGACGAAGCTTTCTAAGAGCCTTGGCTTCGATCTGTCTGATACGCTCACGGGTTACGTTAAATTCCTTACCAACTTCTTCAAGAGTTCTTGCTCTTCCGTCATCAAGACCAAAACGGAGACGAAGAACCTTCTGCTCACGCTCTGTAAGAGTTCCAAGAACCTCTACAAGCTGCTCCTTGAGAAGTGTGAATGCTGCTGCGTCAGCAGGTACAGGAACATTGTCATCCTGAATGAAATCACCAAGATGTGAATCTTCCTCTTCACCGATAGGAGTCTCAAGTGATACAGGCTCCTGAGAAATCTTGAGGATTTCGCGAACACGCTCTACAGGCATATTCATCTCTTTTGCTACCTCTTCAGGAAGTGGCTCACGGCCAAGCTCCTGGAGAAGCTGACGGCTGACACGGATGAGCTTGTTGATAGTCTCAACCATGTGAACAGGGATACGGATTGTTCTTGCCTGATCGGCAATAGCTCTTGTAATAGCCTGTCTGATCCACCATGTAGCATATGTAGAGAACTTGAATCCCTTACGGAAATCGAACTTCTCTACTGCCTTGATAAGTCCAAGGTTACCTTCCTGAATAAGATCAAGGAAGAGCATTCCTCTACCAACATATCTCTTGGCAATACTTACAACAAGTCGAAGGTTTGCTTCAGCAAGACGCTTTTTAGCCTCTTCGCCCTCGTAAATAATTGCATTTAATTCTTTCTTTCTGGCATCTGAAAGCTTGTTTACATCCTTGTCATCAGCAAGCTCTTTTTCTGCATCTGCTCCGGCTTCCATGGCCTGAGCAAGATCAATTTCCTGATCAGCTGTAAGAAGTGGAACCTTACCGATTTCCTTGAGGTACATTCTGACAGGATCCTCGATGCTGATTCCGTCAGGAACTGAAAGGTCGATATTCTCCATATCAACTTCTTCGTCATCATCTACAAGGAGCATGTCATCGTCATCCGGGATATCATCTACGTCATCCTCAGATACTCTCAGGACATCAATTCCGGAATTCTCAAGAACTTCCAGTACATTGTCAAACTGCTCTTCATTAAGATTGAGTTCAGCAAAGAAATCACTGATTTCAGCGTACTCAAGTACATTTTTCTTTTTCTTGGCAAGTGCAAGGATTTCCTTGACCTTCTGGGAAAAGAGCTCTCTTGTAGCCTCATCGATCTCGCCATCCTCAGAGTTCTGTGAAGGAGCTTCCTTGTCAGCCTTGCTCTTTCTTCCCTTTGTCTTAGGAGCTTCCTCTGCAGAATCAGCAGTAACAACTACAATATTCTTTTTGCTTCTCTTAGCAGGCTTCTTCTCTGCAATTTCTGCCTCTGCAACTTCTGCTTCTGCTGCCTTTTTGGACTTCTTGGCCTTGGTTTCTACTGCAGCTTCTTCTGTAGCAGCTGCTGCCTTCTTAGTTGTCTTCTTTTCTGTCTTAGCTGTTTCCTTCTTGGCTGTCTCTTTCTTAGCGGCAGCCTTTACAGTCTTCTTAGCTTCTGTTTCCTTTGGTGTAGTTTCTTTCTTTGCCATTTTTATATTTTCCTTTTCTTATTATTCTTAATCATCCGGTGAAATGTTTGCATGTGCCAGTTTTTCCAGGGCTTTTTTGCCTTGAATTGTCTTATTGAGATAATCAGGATCGTCCGGTTTAAGCTCTTTCTTTTGCCTGTCGTATCCAGCCTGCTTAACTCCCAGGATTATATCCCTGAAAGCCTTGCGCCTCTGATCCTTGGTCTCTATGTCCACCAGATTTGTGTTGAACATCTCTGCAACCTGCCCATACTGTTCCTCTTCTGTGAAGTGGTCCAGTATAGCCGCCGGTGAAAAATTGCCATTAGCCATTCCGGTGAAAACTTCAGTTGCGACCTTCCTGTAGAGATCGTCCGAAAAGTCATCCGGTGTTACCCATGCTGCGACCTTGGGATAAATATCAGGCTCATCTGTCAGCCAAGTAAGAAGGAGTCTCTGGTTCTTCCTCGCTCCATCCTCCGGCTTCTTTTTACTTTGTATTCCTGATTCAGGTCTTCTTGCCGGGGTAACCATTCCGGCTCTGCCTGCATAAGATGCTACAAGTCCCTTTAAATCCGCTATGGCTATGTTATATCTGGCAGCCACAGCCTCTGTGTAGTTCTCTCTTTCAAGAGGTTCCTCAAACTCGCAGAGTTTTCTTGCTATGTCTCTGTAAAACTCTGTCTTGTCCTCGGGATCTGCCAGATTACGATGAGATTCCATAACCCTGACTTCAAAAAAGAAAGTGCTCTCTGCATTTCTGATCCGCTCTTCAAAAGCCTCTTTACCCTCATTCTTGATGAACTCGTCAGGATCCTTGTGAGGGCGAAGATCAAGGACCTTACCCTTGAGACCTGCCTCTTTGAGAATACCGATTCCTCTAAGCGCCGCCTTGGTTCCTGCCTCGTCACTGTCATAAGATAAAATGACTTCGTCGGTGTATCTCTTGAGGATCATGGCCTGTCCTGTAGTAAAAGCTGTTCCCAGTGAAGCAACAGCCATGGTAAAGCCTGCCTGATGCATAGCTATAACATCCATATATCCTTCGCAGATTATCATATAGCCTGCTCTGGAATTCTTGGCGTAATTAAGTCCAAAAAGGTTGCGGCTCTTATCAAAGATAAGTGTTTCCGGAGAGTTCAGGTATTTGGGTTTGCCATCTCCCAGAACTCTTCCTCCAAAACCAATTACTTTCTGGGATGCATCCTGTATAGGAAACATCACTCTGTTCCAGAATTTATCATGTGTTCCGTATTTCTCGTCGTAGGAAGCAAGGCCTGCGTCAATGATCTGACTGTCCTCATATCCTAGACTCTTTAAATGTTTGACCAGATCATCACTTGTAATATTGGAATATCCAAGTCCAAAGTGCTGCATGGTCTCATCGGTAAGTTTCCTCCCTCTGAAATACTCCATGCCCTTCTGGCCATTTCTGCCTCGAAGCTGATAGTAATAATACTTGGCAGCTTCCTTGTTGATATCAAGCAAAATCTGGCGCTTATCTCTCATAGCCTTGGCTGCAGGTGAATCATCCTCATCGGGAAGCTTTATTCCTGCCCTGTCTGCCAGTTGCTTGACTGCTTCTGTAAATGTTAAGTTGTCATATTTCATCAAAAAAGTAATGACATTGCCTCCTGCTCCGCATCCAAAGCAGTAATACATCTGCTTGTGACCGGATACTGAAAAAGAGCCGGATTTCTCGTTGTGGAAGGGGCATAGGCCAAAGTAATTTGCTCCCTTTTTCTGAAGGTGAACATATTGTCCAACCACGTCAACAATGTCATTTCTACTGCGGACTTCTTCGATGATTTCGTCCGAATATCGCATTGTTATAATACTCCCCAGGATCGAGGTATATATACCTCTTCAAATACTGCTACTGCGTATCTGTCAGTCATAGAGCTAACATAATCGCATACCAGGCGCTCTTTGGGAACGCCTTCCTCCATCATCCTCTTAAGGTATTCCGGAATCTTGTCTATATGATCAATATAGTAGTGATACAGAATCTTGATCATATCTTCTACCTTACCCTCCTGTCCCTTGGCAACAGGGTTGGTATAAACTCTCTCAAACATGAACTTACGAAGCCTGTGAAATGCATCATAGACTTCATCAGACATTCTGATATCGTCAGTATCCATGCTGACTGAAATAATATCGTGGATAAAGGTATCAATCCACTCTCTGTTGGAATTGCCGATAACCTTGGCAAGGTCACGTGGAATATCACTCTCCACAAGGATCCCGCCTCTTATGGCATCGTCCATGTCGTGATGCATATAAGCGATCTTGTCAGATAATCTTACAACTCTTCCTTCCAAAGTGGCTGGCCTGAGATCCATCTCATGGTTGAGGATTCCATCCCTCACTTCCCATGTAAGGTTAAGCCCCTGGCCATAGTTCTCAAGCTTCTCCACGATCCTAAGGCTCTGTTCATTATGCTTAAAGCCAAAGGGACAGACTTCATTAAGAGCCCTCTCCCCTGCATGTCCAAAGGGCGTATGCCCCAGATCATGCCCCAGTGCTATCGCCTCGGCAAGGTCTTCGTTAAGTCTGAGAGCCTTGGCAATTGTCCTGGCATTCTGCGATACCTCAAGAGTATGCGTCATACGTGTTCTGTAATGATCACCCTCAGGAGATAAAAAAACCTGCGTCTTATCCTTGAGTCTTCTAAAGGACTTGGAATATAGTATTCTGTCTCTGTCTCTCTGAAAACAAGGCCTGATATCACAGGGTTTCTCGTCTATTTCTCTCCCTTTCGATTCAGAACTAAGTGTTGCATACTTACTAAGGATCTGAGCTTCTCTTTCTTCCAGTTGTTCTCGTATTTTCATTAAGTCGCCTCTTCTAAAGTATAAAAAAACACCAAAACAAAACCCCACATCAAATAATATTCGACGTGAGGTTTCAAAATCCTTTTTAATTGTTAAAAATTTTTAGAAAAGTTGTTGCAATTGCCTATTTACTGCCAGTTGCCGTTTTCATACTGATCATTTATCCATTTGACAGCGGCTTCAAAGCCTTCCTGAGATACCTCGAAATTCTCTGAAGTCATCAGCTTCTTGTCAGTCATCCCATAGGAATAAGGTTCAGGCCATACAGTAGCCATAAGTGTTGCAGGTCCTCTTTTATCAACAGGAATGAACTTGACGTTTTCAAGAGGTTCCCTCGCAAGCCTGTAACGCATTCCCTTATAACTTCCAAAGAAAGCTTCTCCATATTCATAGTGCATAAGATTAAAAAATGTATTCTGCTCTATTAACATATTTAAATAATATCCTGCCTATACAAATGATCATTATATGATATCACATTTTCTCTGAACCGGTAGTTTCTTTATTTCTCCTGATACCTACAAATGCAAGGATCATAAATGCCATGATCATAGCACTTACTGTGCCTGTCATATCACTGTCCCCTGTATCAGATCCTCTGGCAACACCAAGAACTTCCGGAAGATCATCCGGATTTCTGCTAACGCCAAGTACCTCAGGCAGATCTGGAAGTGCAATGGTTGTATTGCTGCTTGTCACAACAGGATCAGCAAGCGTAATAACAGTACTGTTCTCCTGTGATACCGGTGTTTCAGGTGTCTTCGGCGTCTCATCATCGCGATCAGGATCTGTTGGTGGATCTATAATCTCCAATTCAGGCTTCTTACTGTTTTTAACCACAAACTCTGCTGTCTTACCGGAACTTGTTACATCTACAATTTCAAGATCAGCCTTATCAATGCCTACTGATTTAGCATAATCATTTACATATTCCTTGACATCAGCTATTACTGAGTCAAACTTTCTATCCTTGAATATAACAAAATGTCTGTACTGATCTCTCTGATAATCCTTGGGAGCTTCAAGCTCTTCGTAGTAATAAAGAGTATCAAAGATAAGTGATTCGTACTTGCCATCTTCACTAAAGGTTATATTAAAGAATGGATCAGTAGTCTCCTTTACTGCCACCTCTGAAACTGACTTGTCTTGAAGGTTAACTCTGTAAAGACCAAACTTTGCTCCTGCAAGTCCGTTTGCTACATTGTCCGCATCCACCTTGGTAATACGTATAGCTCCTTTAGAACTTGAAATATTAGCTGATAACTTGTCAAAAACGAACTCGCCATCTTCTGTATCTGCAATGCTGCTCTTACCACTAAGAGTCGCGGTATTGCTAATAGCAACTTTGATCTTGCCATCACCTATTTCTTGGCCCTTGGAAGAATCCGGCTTAACCTGATATTCAACAAGAATTGCTCTGCTGTCCGGAACTGCTATTTCAACCTTTGTTCCCTGTATAGTAACATTTGGTTCCGGAATGCTTATTTCATTTCCCTTAACACCGCCTGCATAATCATATACATGGAGAGATCCTGTGACATATACTCCATTTTGTATTTCGTCACTCAGAATGATGGTATCTCCATCTACAAGATCAAGCGCCTTGTCATTTACAACTATAGAATAGTCAACAGCCTGTGCCTTCTCGTTCATGACAGCTCTCTTATCAAGGAAAGTAAATGCATCCGCACTGCTGCCCTTAGCTTCTCCTGTCACACCTGCAACGTCTCCGCTTACAGTATTGTCAAAAGATAAAATTGCACTGCTGCCACTTTTTTTAATAAAGTTCGATAAGTATTCACTGCTAACAACTGTCTCAAAAGAAATTACACATGCATTATCTGTTTCTGACATTTCTTCAGGCCATGTAAATGCCCATTTAAGCTCTGTCTTTCCATTATCTGCCGACACAATCTGAGGCTCTGTTGTTGCAATTATTCCTCCTCCAAGACTACTGATCTTGGTTGAGCCGCTTCTATAGCTGAGATTCTCAAGAAGAACATCTGTAATCTCTGCCTTGGCTCCTGCTGCAATTCTCTTATTAGTCTGTCCCACGTCGTTTTTGTTAACAGTTACAGTCCATGGAATAACATACTTGCCGGATTTCTGATCATAATAGCCCTTTGAAGCTTCTTTCATCATAGGAAGTCCCTCTGATGAAACTTCGTAAGATTTATTATCACTCTTTGTTTTTTTATCAATTGTGATTTGAATATTGTTATTAAACTTAACAGTACTTCCCTGAGGATAACTGTGTACATCCTCGCGTCCGTAGTAATCCTGTGTCTGATAGTTTATTACATAATTACCGGGCTCAAGCATTTTAGCTTCAATCTGGAATTTACTCTTATCATCATCAAAGTATTTAAATTTGGTATGAGCATCTGCAATTTTCTTGTATGTTCCATCTTCCTGAACTCTATAAAGTACTACTGACTTTGGTACTATTACTGATACTACGTCAACACCATTTATTGCTTTATTAGAATCCTCAGCTTTGATCGTATCAGTGATCATAACATTATATGTTGATTTTTCTCCGCTTACAGTAAATTCAGCCTTCCAGGATACAATACCCTCCGCATTTCTCTCCTCTGCAATCTCCTTACTGATAGAAGTTTCAAAGGAACCGGAATGCTTATATACAGCTTCAATTTGTGCCTCATCCAAAAGAACACCATTTCTGTTAATACCGGCATAGTTAGTATATTCTGTTTTGGTAGTAGGCAGCTTCCCTCTGATTTTGGAAGTATATGTAAGCTTATAGTAGTGGACAGGTGTATTTTCAGGGAAATCTATCTTGAGCTTCCACTGTCCATTTTCTTCAACGAAATATGGCTCAAAGCCATTATAGGCTCTCCAATATTTCTGATCATCGGAATAAACGATTTTAACTGTATCCTGTTCAAATTCCATATTTGGATCAAGGACATCTTCAAAAGTACATCCGGAAATATCACTGGCATATGCGCCGTTATTGATATATAATTCCCAGCTCACTACTCCATCAGCTGTTATGTTTGGGTTCGTGTTGCCATACTTACCAGTTTTCTTAATAAGCTTGCCAGCCTTCATAGTTGCATAGCCGGTGTCATTTAGTGGCTCTGAAGCGCCATCCCATTTCCAGGTAACTATATTTCCATTGCCAGCAGCAAATATCTCATCCTCTGACATTCCATCTGTAGAGATAATATTTACAGGCTTAATCATATACTCAAGGGTATATTTGCCTGCCTCGATATGAGCTACTGTAACCTTAAGAGTATGATCATCAATCTGCTCGAAAAGGGCTCCTTTTACGCCGCTTAACTTAAAGCCTCCGTCCAGAACAAGATTATCCCCAAGAACATCAGTTATCTCAAAATTATCCGCAGCAGCACTTACATCAAATGTAACAGTCCACTTTGCAGCTTCATCAAGAATTGATACGTTTCCTTTTTCTCCTGTGATTACAGGCTTTTTAACTACAATCTGAATCTTCTGGGTATCAGAAAAAGAAATCTCAATAGTACCATCGCCATTTATACTATTGGGATTGACTTTACACAAAAGGCCAACGCTTCCGCTAAGTCCGTTTGGCTTTTTTTCAAGAACATCAGTCTTAATTTCAAAGGTCATTACATTATTGTCATCAACAATAGCTGACCCAATTTCTATATCGCCCTCGCTAACAGGAATGATATTACCTTTAGCTCTGGTAAAATCAAGGCTGTCAGGTAATGTATAAGTAAACTTACCATCGGGTATTTTTTCTGCATTTTTAATGTGAAACTCAAAACCTATTTCAAAAAACTCTTCTGAAGAATCTAATTCATTCTTACTGGTTGTAACCTTAGTTATTTCTCCAAAATCCGGATTACTAAGATCAGCTGTTACAGCAGGTGTTACAGAAAGTAGCATAGACTTAAGCAGTAATCCTCCTTCGTCAGGCTCGATAACTGTTGTAACTGTAGCAGCTTCGTCAGTTTCACTACTCTCTTCAGAAGAAGCATCCACAGATGCGTCGCTCTCTTCAATAGACTCAATATCAGATGAAATGAGTGTAGTTGAATCCTCATACGCAGATGCATCATCCATCTCCTCAGATTCAGCATCAGATGAAATAAGTGCAGCTGAATCCTCATACGCAGATGTATCACTGCCATCAGCACCACTACTCTCCTGTACCGTGTCATTTACCAACTCAAAAATTGAGTCTTCTGATGGCGCATGATCGTCATCATAAACCATCGCAGGCATTTCCCCGTCGCCTGCATACACAACAGTAGTCCCCAAACTTGAGAATACTGTTGTAAGCGTAAGAACGCTAACAAGTATCCTCCTTAATACCTTGTTTTTCATTAACCCTTTCCTCCAATAAAACCAGATACCTCATACCGTTTTCCCCCTTTTATAACGCCTGAGAATCTATGATAACTTATAAAACTTTATCTAAATTTGTTCATGAATGATGCCATTGGTCCAACAGCATCCTGAAGATCCTTGATAGCTTTGTTAAGCCCGTCAAAATCAATCTCAGATATTTCCTTGATGGATTCTGTCAGTTCCTTACTGTTCTCCGCAAGAAGCTTATCAAAGTTTGCTGCTGAGTTAGACACATCTGCAGCCATAGTATCTACATTAGCAAGAGATTCCTCTGCCTTAACGGCAACACTGTTGATATGATCAAGTGTTATTGTCACCTTGGGAATCAGAATAATAACAGCTATAGCTACAACAACCAGGATTCCCGCAAGGCACCAAGTCCCAATCCTCCGATAAAAGAGCTGTTTGCGATTCAGCTTGATCAGCTCCTCTAATGCTCCTGCGCTTACTGCTGCCGATTCTTGTCCCTCTTTGCAAATCTCATTCTCTTTAACAGCATTTTCATTTTCAGAACTAAAATTTTTTTCCATTTTGACCCCCTGCTATTTAGAATAAAATTTCACGTGTACTTTACCATAATTCCCAGTTTGATTCAATGCAAATATTGCTAAAAACGTGCTTTTTGGTACTTTTTATTGTTTATATTTTTGCAATTGTTCATACAATTACGACACTTTATTACAAATAAAAAGAACATTCCAAATCAGTACATACATAAACTGATTCAAAATGTTCTCATAGATTTATTTATTCCTGTTCCACAGAGCAAGTCGTATCAGGAACAAGGTTCCTCTTACACATAATTCCGTGGCCATGGCTATCCATGCGCCCCTTAGTCCAAACATACTTCCAAGGTAGTAAGCAAGTGGGATTCTCACTGCCCATACGCTCAGCAGATTCAGCACGCTAGATAAAAGAGTTTCTCCCGCCCCTCTGAAAACACCGGCAGCTACAATCGATGCGCCATACAGAGGTTCTGCAAAGGCTTCAATCCTGAGGATCCGTGTGCCAAGCATTCGTATCTCCTGATCAGGAGATAGAATTCCAATCATCCACGGGGCAAATATCCACATGAGTATTCCACTACACCCCATGATGACCATGCCCAGAATTACTGACATCCAGCCAAGTCTTCTTGCAAGTGTCTTTCTGTTTGCTCCAATACACTGTCCGACAATAGTGGTTGCAGCTACGCCTATACCAAATCCCGGCATATAACACAGGCTTTCAGCTGTTATGGAAAAAGAGTTTGCTGCCACAGAAACAGTTCCAAATGGTGAAACGATCCTTGTAAATGCCACATAGGCAAAGCCCATGATAACATTGTCGATTGCCACAGGAATCGCTATTTTAAGGGCTGTCAGCAGTTCTTTTGACAAGAAAGCAAAAAGGCTCGTATTGCCATCCCCGGAGCGTCCTATAATGTAAAGGGCCGGAGATTTAACAAGTAATTCATACATCATGACTATCATGATCACAACAAAAGAAAATGCAGTTCCCAACGCAGCGCCCATTACTCCAAAGTGCGGGATCAAAAGGGCATTGAATACAACGTCAAGAGCACACATTATGACATTTAATATACTTGGGAGACGAATATTCCCGCTTGACTGGATCATTCCCTGAGAAGTAAGGAACATCTCTCGTACAGGTACAGAAAAGGCATAGACCAAAAAGTAAGCTGTCGCGTCTTTTCTGATAGCCGCATCTCCTCCCATCCACATTGGCAGCATCGGACTTACCATCACACATGCAGCCATTATCAGCAGACTGAAAAAGAAGTTACATATAAGTCCCCATCTGACTATGACTCTTGCACCACGCTCATCCTGTGCTCCTATCCTATGTGCCACACAAACCGAAAAGCCCATGGAAGCAGCTGTTATGATTCCGCCTACAAGCCAGGTAGAACTGGATACAAGACCTATGGATGCCGATGCATTAGCCCCCAAGTGTCCTACCATTGAAGCATCTATGTATTGCATTATTATTGAGGAAATCTGCGCAAGTATCGCAGGAAGACTCAGCCTCAGAATAAGAATGATTTCTTCTCTTACAGTTAATTTCTGCCCCGTTCTGATTGGGAGTAAGTAGTCCTTCATAAATAGTCCATCCGATTCATATTGCTATTTGATACACGAATTGCTCTAAGCCTTCATAAAGCTAACAATTCTCTGTTTAAAAACAGCGCAAATAAATTGCACCCAAAGATTTTATAATCTTATGGGTGCATTATGTCAATGTATATTTTTCCATGTAACTATTTAACGTTTACCTGACGCTCTTCTGTCTACGCCCTTTGCCGCATAATATCTGGCTTTAGCCTGGTACATTTCATTATCAGCTTTTTTCTCAAGTTCATTGACATTCAGGTCTTGATTGTCTGCATAGGCCGCAACGCCAATAGAAATAGTCAGAGATTCAGAAAACTTACCATGCCACTCGTTCACACAACTCTCTATATCTGCGCAAATTTTCTGAGGATTATCTGCATGTATGAGCGCTATAAACTCATCTCCTCCTGTTCTGTATACCTTGCCCTTATTACCAATAGCCAGGACCAGACAGTCTGCCGCACCTTTTATCAATTCATCACCGGCCGCATGTCCTATGGTATCGTTAACCTTTTTAAGACCATTTACATCTGCTGATAAGATAATAAAGTCTTTATCAAGCCCATTTTCTCTGTATGATGCCAGATCTTCTTCATAGCTGCGGCGATTGAATAGTCTGGTAAGCTCATCAGTCATGGCAATTCTGACAAGCCTCTCCTCACGCTTTTTCTCATCATCAACATTTCTCGTTGTAAAGACTATTCTGCTGGGGATGCCGTTTTCATCCACTTCTACAGGAATGTACTGAGCACGAAACCATCCATCAACCACGTCAATGAAATCATCGCTGAGAAGTCTTTTACCCGCAAGTCTTGACCTGACAGTTTTGAGATTAGTGTATTCTATAAAGCTGTCCAGTTGATCCGGCATAAGCCTCTTACGTATCATACGACTCATAACAGTGTGTGTCTGTGAAACAGGATCAATATCATGCTTGATCTGTTCCTTACTTCTGACAGACATCTCATAGTTGTTCACAAAATCAATCAGATTGACCTTGTCGTAAATATTTGCGATAGCCTGAAGCATATTGATCTTATCCTGAATCTCCGAGTCTTTGGTTTTCTGAAGTTCAACAGTGGCCTGAGAGGCCCTGATAAGAGTATGATAGCGAACTCCCATGCCAATCGCAGAAACCAGTGCAAGAATGGAATAATTGATTATATTAATTCCGGCAGCTCCATCTACCAGGTAAAGAACTAAATACAAAATGATGTAAGAACTGATCGTCAAAGCTGTGCTGACCCAGGGCTTTAAAGCGATGAAACATACAACCATCACCTCGACGGCATAGAAGGTCAATATCTGCTCTCCCCTACCATAACGCCGATAAGAAGCCCACATGCCCCACAGGGACATGAGCATAAGGTAAATTGCATTGAGCATCGTGACAAGAATGTGTTTCAGCTTTTTCTCCCTTAATATGTATTTTGCGGAAAAATAGCCACAAGTACACGTAGCAACGCAGAATAAAACGCTGGTAATGCTCTTCCATTCTTCGCTGCCAAAGCTCTTTCTTGTCAGCACAAAGATAGCTAATGTTATTGCCTCAAAGATAGCTACGATCAGAGATATATTTTCTATTCCTTTCGTGCTGATCTTATCCATTATTTCCAGGACATCTTTATCTATTGAAGGAAAGAAAAACTTTTTTATCATACTTAAATCATAACATAATTTTGTCTTTTTTTGTGCGTTTTATAACATTTTCACAATTTGGCATGAACTACCTTTTGAAACTAAATATCCAGTATTTCGGAAAAAAAACTTATTTTAAACTCTGCTTCGTCACACTCCGCGGCAGGGCCTATTCCGACACTGTGAAACCCCGCTGCATTTGCCGCGTTTATACCCGAGATTGCATCTTCTATCACAAAGCACTCCTCGTTTTTAAGCCCAAGAATTCCCGCAGCCTTGATGAACACCTCAGGGTCGGGCTTGGACCTGGAGATCATGTTGCCGTCGCTGATACCGTCAAAGGCATCAGTAAGGGCTGTCCTCTCCAGGATGAACCGGGTATTCTTTGAGGAAGAGCCAATGGCAAGACCATATCCTCTTTCCTTAAGCTCCCTTAAGGTGCTTCTTACCTCCTCAGTGACATCCCCGGGGCCCATATTCTTCAGAAGTTCTCTGTAGATATTGTTCTTTTTTTCCATGAGAGCAGCCTTTTCCTCCGGGCTGTATACAGCTGCTGCCCTCTCAAGTATGATCTCAAGGCTTTCTGCCCTTGAGACTCCACGGAGTCTTTCATTTATCTTTCTGTCAAAATATATCCCCTCATCGTCCGCGATGGATTTCCACGCCTGATAGTGATACTCATCGGTGCTACAGATGACTCCGTCCAGGTCAAAGATTATCCCTTTTATATTCATCTTGCCCATCCTTTCTCCATCTCTTTATATGTAATCCTTTCCGCAGAAGGGATCTATGGGGCTTACTCCCTCAAACTTCGATCTTCCCATGAGTTTTTCAATCACAGCATTGCAGAAGTCTTCATTACCGCTGTAAGCATTGATATAGGTTCCGATCATGGGTGCATCAAAAAGATGATAGGGGTATGCAGTGGAGACCATTATCATCGGTATCTCTTTTGCATGCCAGGGAGCATCATCACCGAGGCCAAAGAGCACATTCCAGTTAAGACGCAGGGTGGTGTTATTGGATGCATTCTCCATGTTGCAGACATAGATATACAGATCGTAATCCTTCTTCATCTCGGAAACGCTTCTGTACATTTCATTCAAAAGAGCCTTCTTCTTGTCCGGGAGGTTTTCAACATCCATGAAATCCATGGGCGTTATCCGCGTTCTCCTGTCCCTTACGGTAACTTCGAACCCTTCCTTCTCAAGCTTTTCCTTCCACATCAGCGCAAAATCGCTGCAGGGATCCATCTCTTTGTCTATAACATTAAGGTATATCCTCTTATATTTACCCGGATTTACAGGCAAAAGAGCCTTCTCATCCCTGACAAGTGTGATGGCCTTATCGGCAACCTCTTTTGCAAAAGCTCTATGCTCACTGCAGCCAACAATGTCTATGGCATCCTCCGGGGGAACAAGTCTTCCTTCCCTCTGCTTTACATGAAGCCCCAGTGAGGCCTTTGTGGCAAGGATGCGAAGAACCGCCTCATCCAGGCGCTCATTTGTAAGAAGACCGCTTTTCAGTCCATCTTTCAAAAAGCCGATGTCCTCGGAAAGATCCTTGTTAAAGAGGATCATATCGCAGCCGCTCATAATTGCCGTAGGGATGGCCCTGCTCCTTGGCATTGCCGAGGTAAAGCCCACCATCGGGGTCGCATCAGTGATGATAAGACCGTTAAAGCCAAGTTTTCCTCTAAGCAGTCCCTGCAGGAGCTCCTTAGAAAGAGAGGCGGGGCGGAGCATCTCCTCTTTTGTGGCATCCCTGTTAATCTCCTTTACATAGGCAGGCTGAGCGATATGTCCAACCATCACGGTCTTTGCTCCCTTGCCTATAAGCGATCCGTAGATATAGCCAAAGCTCTCATCCCACTCCCTGACGCCAAGTGAGTTAACACTTGTAACGATGTGCTGGTCCCTCTCATCTATGCCGTCTCCGGGAAAGTGCTTGATTGATACCGCTACGCCGCATTCATCGGCTCCATCCATGTATCTTGAGGCAAAGGCTTCGATTTTCTTCGGGTCATCTCCGAAGGTCCTTACATTGGTTATGGGATTGTGAAATTCCCTGTTGATATCCACGATAGGGGCAAAGGACCAGTTAAGCCCAAGCGCTGCGCCTTCTTTGCAGGCAACATATCCCATCCGGTATCCGTTTTCCGGATCGTTTGTTGCAGCTACCGCCATTGGTTTTCCAAAACTCGTCCCCTCAAAGGAGAGTCCGTCTCCTCCGGCCTCTGTATTGGCAGCGATAAGAAGAGGAATCCTGGCCATGTCCTGTATCTTCCTGTGGGTGGCTCTCAGTTCTTTTGCCGGGCCGCTTCTGTACATCATTCCTCCCACAGCTGCGCCTTCAACTATGCCCCGAAGAACATTATCGTCATTGGAAAATCCCATGGGGCAGAATACCTGCCCACACTTCTCATCTTCCGTCATTGAGGCAAAGGTATCCTCTACCCACTTTATCGCCTCATCATCAAGGCAGAACGGGTTTGCTTTATAATCAATCTTTATGCTCATTTACGATTCATCCTTCGTATCATTAAAATAGGTTCTCAGAAAATATGCCGGTCCGCAGCTCCATGCATGGCAATAGCTGTTCACAATGGTCCCACCGTAGGGCGACTCGTTGGGTTTTTCCGGATTGTACAGTTCCCAGAAGGTATCGGCGGAATTTGCCACCATTCCTCCCCAGTACTTTGACATTTTCCTGTGAGCCACATCTTTTTTTCCAATTTTAATAAGCGCATCTATGTAGTTATGGTACATGTAGGGAGTCACCATGGTCACTGCTTCAGGGCAGGCCTCCATTCTGTCAAAGAGCCGCTCTGCTGCCTTTCCCTCCATGGCTCCTCCAAGCACCATCCATATCTGCGAGGCAAAAGAAATCTGGCTTTCCGCTCCGCTTACATAGAGCTTCTTCTCAACATCATAAAGGAATCTGTTGGAAGCTTCCTTGAGCTTGAGATAAAGCTGCGCATATTCCTCCTCCGCAAGAACGTCTCCGACGCACTGGGCAAGCTCGATGGCTGCCTCAAGGGCATACATGAAGATTCCCTGAGCGGAGGCCTGTTTGTTGAGGGCAAGATTCCAGTCCACAAAACACCAGCCAAGAACATCCGAGTCCCTTACCACATGCCGCTCATCGAGGCTGTTACTTGCCAGCTGGATCTGTCTTTTGCAGACGTCGAAAAGGTCCAGCACAGCTTTTTTATCCCCGGTCCTTTTGTAGTAATCCCGAAGTATCACAATAAAGAACAGAGAATAGTCAAACATATTCGTGTCATCAACTTCAGGCTTCGGATCAAGGAAGATACAGGCTCCCACCCGTCCGTCTTCCTGGGTCAGAGCCCCGAACAGATAAAGATTTGACTTTACCATGTCATTCATGTTGTAGGTGACATAGTTCACCAGAGCCTGAATTCGCAGGTCTCCGATCCAAAGCCTTCTGTCCCTTTTGGGTCCATCCTCAAAGACCGTCTGCATACAGTCATGGAGTGTTTTTACAGCCACCCTGTCAATCTCCCTGTCCAGCTCATTACTGCTGTAGTAGGGCAAAAGAGCTTCATCAGGGGCAGAGGATACTGCTGTGAGGGATGCATCATTTACCCTTAAGGAAAATCTGGAGCTGATATCAACCACCTCTATCCTCACGTATCTGAAGGAGTATCTCCTGTCCAGTTTCACAACAGACGGCACTATGTCCACATGGATAATCTCCTCCTCAATCCAGGCCGGTGAGACCCAGCCCTTATATTCTGAGGCATCCTCAAAAAGCTCGATCTCTCTTTCCGCAAAACGGATTCTCAGAAGAACCGGTGAATCAGGGTGTGCCCCCTCATAGCCAAGGTCCAGGGACAGGTACCCCACATAGTGGTCCTCAAAATCCAGGATGATGGAGTCGTCTTTTTTCAGTGCGATAGACTCATATGCCGGACGGGGATCTCTTTTTATGACATCCCCATCCTTCTTTAAGTCAATACACTTGCATTCGTTTATCTTGTTTTTCTTTATTTCAGGGAAAAGAGCTGTCGCTTCCCGTAATAATTTTTCGTTATACATGTGCAAATATTCTCTTGATCAAATGATTATTGTTTAAATAGATTAAGAAGATCACCAGCAGTACTGCGTTTATGATCGACTGAGTTGTGGCATTTATACGGTTTGAGAAAACCGCAAAGGTGGAATTCAGAAGGGACATACACAGGGCAGAGAGCAGAAAGCCCACCTTCTCGTTTCCGAACCTTCCGATATAGCCTGCAATGAACATCGGAAGAAAGGCCGTGAACATAATGGCTATACTTCCGAAATTCAGCTGTCCTCCGTTTATAGTGGTATTTCTTGCGGCATTCAGCATACCCACAAGTCCCATAAGGCCGCCGCAGATCGTGTAACAGATAAGGGCGTTTTTAACCTCATTGATACCGGTGGCTACAGCTACCTTCTGCCCTGACTTAAGGGCGTTGTAATCATAGCCGAAGGAGGTCCGCTCAAAGACAATGATCATAAAGATAAGAACCGCCGCAATGATAACAGCTGCGTAAAGCCAGGTTCCAACAAAGCCTGACATAGATCTGTTCTGAACCTCACTCATAAGGTATTTGCCGCCTGTTATGGTATACATTATTCCCTCGTATACCAGGGTCACACCAAGAGAAACGATAATGGGCGGAAGCCTCAAAGCGCAGTACACAGCTCCCGATATAAGTCCCAGCAGTGCTCCCGCAAGAACCGTTATTATCAGCATAAGAAGTGCAGAACCAGAGCCCCCTTTAAGAAAACCGTATGTGATCTTCGCACCTATCACAGATGAAAGTCCTGCCATTGCCCCCAGGGAAAAATCAAATCTTCCGCTGTTTAAGTTTATGGAGAGCGCCATGGTGGTGATCATAACGATGGCTGTATACACCACAAAGTTATCAAAGCTCTTTGCTCCCGATATGATGGTCTGCCCGTTTGCAAGGCAGATTCCTTCCAATACCACTGCCACAGCCGCAGGGATTGCCAATGTCTTTAAAATCTTCTTAAGGGTGCTCATAAACTGCCTCCATTCATCACTTACTCTCGATAAGTGCCTTTACATCATCATAGGTAACATCCTGACCGATAATGCCATCAAGACTTGCCTTGTCAAAAATAGGTGTATCACCGTTGTCGTTTACATAGTACTGGTCAAAGGATTCTGCATCTGTTGCCACAAGATAGCTCTGAGTAAAGGAGACCGCATTTCCTTCGGGATCTCTTATAACATTTCCGTTAATCGCATCCATTACCAGAGCAAATACAGGTCCGATGGAAGAAGAGTACTTGCCTGCAAGATACTCAAGAGAGCCATTCTTCATTGATTCGCTGTTCATGGCTGTAAAGGAGTCAATATCGGAGAAAGGGATGTTCTCCTGGCTAAGTGTCTGAGCAAAGAAAGTTGTTGCCATTCCCACTGAGATAAATGCCTCAGGAGCTTTCTGGATTGCTGCATTGAGCTCATCGGTGGTTGTGTCGCCATATCCCTGGAGGTAAGCTACCACTTCAACATCTCCCGAAACCTTTGTAAGATCAACACCCTGATCCTGGAATATCTGTCCGATCATACCGTTCATATCATCTGTTCCGCCGTAAGTATCACCAAGTCCGGCGATCACACCTGCTGCACGGTATACGTGCATGGGGTTGGGGATAAACGCTCCGTAGATGGCAACGCTCTTTACTCCCTTATCCTTAAAGTACTTTCCCATCTCCTTGCCGGCTTCAAACTCTGTCTCGTTTGAAGGTCCAACCTGGCCGGCAAAATGCTCATAAGTCTTGTAGGTCTCATACTGACTCTCATCAAGCACGCCGGATGCAACCGCATAGTATACGCCATACTCTTCACAGGTCTCGATCTGCTGAGCTCTGTCACTGCTGGAGAGTGAGATAACGGCGTCATATCCCTTTGATGCAAACTTCTCGATGGCTGCCTTCTCATCCTCAGCACTGGCAAGAGCATCTGTATAATCAAAGGTTACGTTATAGTTGTTCTGAATATATTTCTCGTAGTAGTTTCTGAATCCAAGTGCCTCCTCGCCGCTGACGTCGGCCACAAGAACACCGATCTTACGAGTTTCACCCTGATCCGCGGAAGCTTCACTTACAACCGCATTATCAGTGCTGTTATCTGTTGTGTCTGAAGCCGCAGCAGGTGCACTGTTACCGCATCCTGTCATTACGGTCATGGCTGCTGCCATGGCAAGTCCAAGTACCTTTGTTACTTTCCTGTTCATAATCTTTCCTCCGTTTTTTCTAAAGTTCTTTATCTTGGCAACAGTGCGGTTTTGTAATTCATTCCCGTGATATATACCACTATCAGGAAGAAAACTGCGCTGATCACCTGTGTTATTCCGTATGCTGCACTGGAATCAATCACTATCTCCAGAATGTCGTTCAGCAACATATATGAGAAGCCTCCAACCAGTGCGGCGTATATCCTGGATCTTGCGCCTCCCGATATTGGCATTCCTCCGAATACTATAGCTATAAAGATATTCATTCCTATACTTGAAGCCGTTGTCGTAGTGACCGAAGGGGTATACACAAGAGTAAGGAATGCTCCGAGTCCTATACCGATACCCGCCATAACAAAAGCCAGTATCGTGTATTTGTCGGCTTTGATGCCTGTAAGATATGCACAGAGGGGATTTCCTCCCACGAACTTCATCCTTCTTCCCGCCTTTGTGAACTCAAATACAAAGACTGAGACTGCAAAGAACAGCAAAAGAGTTGCTATCTTGAAGGGCATATTGTCAAAGGGCTTTACTACGCTGCTGGGAATGCTTATCCCACCCAGCGCTCCTCCGTTTACCGTAATTATCTGCGCAGATACAGCTGACAGTACGGACATCATCGCGACCGTGGTTACAAAGGCCGGTATGTGGAAGATTGAGGCCAGCACCGAATTGAGCAGCGAACACACAATTCCCGTAAGCAGTATCACCGCCATCATCAGCGCTATATTCTCTGTTCTGTTGTAGGCCATTACTCCGAGAGTTGCCGAAAACAGTGTGGAAGCGCCAAGGCTGATATCAAAGGTTCCAAGGGTATAGATGAAGGTTGCTCCCGTTGCTACAATTGCCAGAACCAGCGCCTCATTGAACACAATCTTCAGATACATATCAAGTCTGTAACCCTTTGCATTAACCACTGTGCAGAAAACAAGAAAGAGCACCGCCAGCGCCGCCATGGGCAAAAGAGCTATGATATTCTGCCTGTTTATGATTTTCTTTATATTCATTTCTTTTGCCTCCTAGATCATGCATCCTATGATGTCGCTCTCGGACAGATCTTTACTCCGCTGAAATTCTCCTGTTATTTCACCGTTCTTCATGATAAGAACCCTGTCGCTCATCCCGATGAGTTCAGGAAGCTCTTCACTTATCATGAGAATGGCCTTTCCTTCGCTCTTAAGCTGTGACATAAGCTGATACATTGCCTGCTTGACACCGATGTCCACACCTCTCGTGGGGCAATCCAGTATCAGGATCTTACTGTCGCAACCTATCCATTTTCCAAAGACTACCTTTTGTTTGTTGCCGCCGGAGAGCTGGGCTACTGCCTGATCTCTTCCCGAGCATTTGATCCTCAGGGCATCTATCTGCGCGTCTACATATTTTCTTTCCGCGGACCTGGTTATAAGTCCCGCCCCGGATTTGAATATGTTCATTCCCGCAATCGCGATATTGTCCTTGATGCTGGCCTCAAGGCACAGGGATTTTCTGTCTCTGTCCTTGGATACATATCCTATCTTGTCAGTCATTGCGTTGTGAGGAGACTTTATCTGCCGCCCTTTCAGGGATATGACTGTGCCACTCTCGGGTTTAAGCGCTCCGAACATAGCCTCTCCAAGTTCATGCATTCCGCAGTCCGCAAGTCCTCCAATTCCCAGGATCTCTCCGCAGTGAAGTGTCAGGGACACGTCCTTAAGTTTGTCCTTAAAGCACAGATTCTTTACCACAATGGCTTCTTCATCAAGGAAGCTGCAGCTAAAGTCCGGTCTGTAGTAATCGCCCTCTATCTCTCTTCCTATCATGCTGGTCCTTATAAGTTCTTCATCAAATTCCTCTTTAGCGAAAGTTCTTATAAGATTCCCGTCCCTTAGGACTGTCAGGGTGTCGCAGACCTCCATTATTTCCTCCAGATCATGGGAGATAAAAAGTACTGAACCGCCCTCTTTTTTCATCTTTTTCATGATGCCGTACATGATCTGTCTTCCGTCATGAGATAGTGCCGTGCTGGTTTCATCTATCACCAGGATCTTCGGCTTTTTAAGTATGACCTTGGCGATTTCCACCAGCTTCCTGTCCTGGAAGGAAAGGCTGTCCATCATATCCTTTCCGGAAATGGAGGTTATTCCTATATTGGAAAGGGCTCTGTCCGCTTCCTCGAAGAGTCTTTTTCTATCCACAAGAAGCCCCTTCTTAAACTTCTTCATCTCTGCCAGAAATATATTCTCCGCAACGGTGATCCCCGTTATTGTTCCACTCTCCTGAACCACCATTCCTATACCTTTATTCAAAGCATCGATCATGCTCTCGGGTTCCCAGGCGTTTCCTTCATAAGACATCTGCCCCGAGGTTGCTTTCTGCATTCCCGCCGCTATGGATGATATGGTGGATTTTCCAGAACCGTTCTCACCTATGAGACCTCTTATCTCACCGGGGTAAACCTCAAGGTCTACTCCGTTTAGAGCAGTCACACTTCCGAATTTTTTTGTTATGTTTTTCATTTCCAGAATCGGAGTATTCATAACCAATGAATCCTTTCTGTCTGAGGTATTGCTTGTTTATGGATTCATTATATTGAGCAAACATCTTTTACATAATTCACATAATCGTTCAATTATATTGACTTATTATGATGAAAATCTATTATTTATGATACTAATATGAACTATTTTGACATTTACCTCTGTTAGGGGTATTATTTACCTGTTTTAACCGGACGTTCATTTAAGATAATAAGGAAATTAAAGATATGGATCACACAGCGGTAAAGCAGCACATATACGACATTACCGAAACTGAGAAATTTTACAGAGACTACTATCTTGCCGGAAAGGACAAAGACAGTCTGAGGGCTTTTCTTGATGGTCTTGATATGAAGCTTGTTCTTGACAGACACCTTCTGATTACCGAAAAGCCCGAGACAATCCCCGAGGTATTCGAAGATTCCTTCTTTTTCGACCTGTCAAATAATGACAGTATAGTGGTACAGAAGCACGAGAGATATTCACCGGCCATCGAGCACAGTCATACCTTTTTTGAGCTGAGCTATGTCTATGACGGCAAGTGCTCCCAGACCATCTCCGGAAGGGCCATCGAGATGCGTACGGGAGATTTCTGTGTTATTCCTCCCGGGATCAAACACTCCATCAGCGTGTTTGACGACACCATAGTCATAAACATAATGCTCAGAAGGGATACTTTACATTCCATGTTCTATTCCTTCCTGAACACCCCGAATATACTCAGTTCTTTTTTCCTGAATAATATATATGCCAAGAAGGCCAACGACTACATCATGTTCCACACAGGCTCCGATGATGGCATAGCCACTTCCTTTATCTGGATGCTGACAGAATCCCTCAACAGACAGGAGTACCATTACCAGGCCATTACAAATACCCTGCTTCTTGATTTTTATCTGATAATAAGGAACTACTCGGAATCCGTTCAGATGCCGCTGTTTGACAGCCGCATAGATGTACAGCGATATGCCCTTATCCAGTATATTCAGGAGAATTACAAGGAGGTAACTCTCTCGGACCTCTCCGAGAAATTCCATTATTCCAACGAGTACACCTCAAGACTGATAAAAGAGCTTACGGGAATGACCTACACCGAGATCCTCAGGACCGTGCGAATAGAGCGAAGTCAGGATCTTCTTGCAAACTCCACAATGAGTGTTGCCACCATAGCTGAAGCTGTGGGATATGACACCACGGAGCACTATATCCGTCAGTTTAAAAAGCACACAAAAATGACTCCTTCCGCTTATCGAAAGGAGTCTGCATCCAGTAGGAACAGGTAAAAGACCTTACAGGAACTTCTCCGGCAATGTAACGCCAAAGTCTTTTGCCAGTTGTCCAAAGAAGTGAGAAATACATATAGAACACACGTTGAGAAATACATTGAAGATCAACGAACAGAGGAACACTAACGCAAATACATTAAGACGGGGAAATACAAAACCTTTTTTCTTGTGAAGTTAATTCTTTGCTCACGCCCTAAATCCTCCATTTTCAGGTTTATGCATTTCTTAATACTCCATAACATCAATTTTCTTTTGCAGTACTCCGGCGTAATCATGTGCGGTTTTGCCTACATTTTCGGGATTGACCTGATAGTGGATGTTATATAGGATCCCGCTTTCTCCGGTTCTGTCAGGTAAATGGTTTTCATCGATATGAAGGCCGATCACCTCAAGGCAAAGCATTGCATGGTCATCACCGGGAACAATTTCCTTTTCCCATTTGAGCTTACATTCAAGATTCATGAAGCATTCCTGTACCAATGGTGCATTAACCCAAGATGCCTTTTCTACAGTAAGCCCGGATGCTGTGATCTCATCTTCCTCATACTGATTGTTCTTGATGGTGCTCATACAAGCTGCATGATATTCTGCCGACATGAAATTGATAACGGCTTCTTTGGTTTCAGAGATACTCGTGTATAAGTGGCCGTTTTTATTGACGCTGGCAAGGATAGCATAAAACCCATTACCATGATCTGCGCTTGTAAATGTAGCCCAGGACTGCATGCAGGCATTAGGCTGACCGTTTGCCTTATATGTTGTTACAAGAAATAACGGAGATGGTACTGTAACAACAAATTCTTTCCACGAAAATCCGAAGTTACGGGAAAAATCCCCAAATGTTCCTTTCATCTGTTCCGGCATTTCTTTGTATGAATATTTCATCTTCGTACCTCACTCATCTAACATCAGTTTGCCGTAGAGTCCCATGTATCCAGCATTCTGAAAGATGGCAAATTCTTCATTGGTGATAACTCCGGCATCATGAACAATTTCAGCAAGAAGCTGATTCCATTGCTTAAAATTTCCACGGACAACGAGTCTTCTGCGGTCCTCGTCCAATTGATTAAAGTGATCTGCCAGTTCTTGCCTGTATGTCTGGATTGTAAGATAACTTTCGAGATAAATCAAATATAAATAAATGTTGACAGGTACGCCCCCGCATTACTGCGAGGGCGCATTTATTGAAATTTAATTCATGGCTTCAAGACTATCTTTATATAATCTTGTTCTGGTAATGATTACAAAAAATACTATATCAAGTACAATTGAAACCGGATTAACCAGTGTTTTGTAAACATCACTGAATGGATAGATCATTGCTCCTGTAAGAACGATATTTTCAAACATATGTAAAAAGAATATTGGAAAGACTTTTCTTTGTGAAATAACATATATCGAACTATATACAAGGGAATTTGTTACACACATAAGTACAAAGCATACCGCTAAAAGCATGTTCGAATGAGCCCATTCATACTGAATCTGAGCAGGATAAAAGAACAGTGGTAAATGCCATATTCCCCAGATTAATCCAATAATTATCGAACCTTTTACAACATTCTTTTTATTGATTACCATATCTGAGAGAAAGCCTCTCCAGCCAAACTCTTCAGAGAATGGTCCTGATATCAGCCCCCAAAACAGGAAATAGAAAAACATTAATGGATTTCCCGCAATAAGTTTTAGCCCCTCAAATCCGAGATTTTCTCCTCCATTCATCTTGGATATTGTCTGTGTGACAAAGCACTCAATACATATGAGAAGCAAGCTGATAAATATAGCTAAAATACTTCTTTTATCCGGTACAAGACATCTTTTGAAGAAATCTTTAATATTCTCTTTTTTGTATAAAACAGCGACAAAAATGCCTCCTAAAAGTGATGGAAGCATACCCCCGATAACAAAAAAGATAGATGCAAAGTCAAATGAAGATACCGAAGTCTCTTCTACATTCATTTGTAATACTATTGGCGTAAATTGAAAGAGCCACGTTAGTAAAAGTGTAACTATAACGAAAATAACAGCTACCTTTTTCTTGCTTAAATTCTCATTTTTCATGCACTACCCCCATCCCCGTAACATTTTTTTACAATACAGTTCAATATTTTATCAGTTTATATGGCTGTAAATCTGACTGTCTTTTTATTATTAATCTGCTGCCTCTTAATGCCATCCACATTAAAAAATACACTTAGAAATGCACTTTTTGCACTAAGCCAGTATTCATGCGGATTGTCGACTACTAAACTGACTACTTTTATGACTACTTTTGAAGCTGAATAAGACATATTTTGACATATTTCAGCATACAACTATAAACAAAGTGAATGAAGCAGAAACCGCATGAATACTAAGAAAAAAGGTTGTCTGTGAACACTCACAAACAACCTCATTCATTCGTGCGGAAGATGGGACTTGAACCCACACGATGTAAGCATCACAAGATCCTTAGTCTTGCTCGTCTGCCAATTCCGACACTTCCGCATTTTCAATATTGAATTCGCAGTCGCACATAAAGCAAAGTGCAGGAGAAGGGACTTGAACCCTCATGTTGTTGCCAACACATGGACCTGAACCATGCGCGTCTGCCATTCCGCCACTCCTGCGAGCGACAAAAATTATATTATCACAACAATGTGAGTTTGTCTACAAACATATCCAAATTTTTTAATATTCTTTTTATAGAATTATAAAGAATAGCCGCGCAGATGACACAAAGGCCTGTTACAATAGCCAAAACAAGGCATATCAGGTTGCTGCCAATAAGCCCAGTTGACAGAAAAACGCAGGTACAGATCAGCATCCCCACCATAACAATAAGAATCCTAACAAGCTCCTGATGAAGAATTGTCATTTTGAGTTGAAGGCTGCTCTTCTCAGCTTCAATCTCTTCTTCAGAAAGAACATCATAGTCAAGCTTTTCAAAATGCTTTAAGAACTCCCTAAATCTTTTTTCCATGTCACGTTCCTCATTAAACCAGATTGTCACTTGTCTTTACACTGTTTCCCTGATCATCGCTATAGCAAAACATAGTTTTCTCAGTAAAAAGCGATAATCACAAGGCCCGAGTGCACATTAATCATTATACGCTTTTTCGTATATTACATGCAACTTTCTTTACTTTCCCCATTATTCACAGCGCTCCAGTACCACCGCTCCATTCTGCTCAATGACTTTGTATATCACTCCGGCAGAATACTCTTCTCCATCAGCAAGCAGCGGCTTAAAAAGATCTGCTGATACTCCTGCTTCATCTTCCACATACAGGTATGATGCGTGCTTATCCATTATTTTAGAAGCCATCACAGCGCTGTCATCGCTCTCCGCAAGAAATGCATCATATACAAGTGGCACAGGGGAAGCCTCTTTACTAATGTAAGTATCGTGAACCCAGTGATAAGTGTGACCGTCGCGCATCACAAGAACTCTTTTGCCCCATAAGCTCTTATCTTCAAGAACAGCATTTACAATTATCCTTCCGTCATCGCCAACCATATCGTATGAGTCTTGTAAAAGACTCGCAGCGTTTTGCCTATAGCCCCAGATGTGCTTATAGATACCTGAATAGTCTGCTGTAAGTAAAACAAAAACCATAAATCCAAAAACGAAGATCTGTCCATATGATTTACTATTTCCATCGCAGGATTGGATTTGCAAGCCATCTGTTCTGCGTGTATCACCGCTTTCCGTAAGGCCGCACCCACGCTCTCCACCAAGTGCTGCCCTGATCGTCAGAACAAAACCTCCAAAGGCAAACGGAAAGCCATATCGCGCCACAGACACCGCCATTGCATAAGCATCAAGATACTGATCTTCCCCCTGGAATATAGATATATGCGCAAGGAAGATGATTCCATAGGTCAAAAGACCTGTCACCAGCATAAAAATTAAAATCCTAAAACCACTCTTTTTATCCAGCACCTTAAGAAAGACAAGGCTGATCAAAAGCGCAAAAATAATAAGCACCATCACGCCTGTCGGAAGGTCAAGGGTGACATTTCTGTCAGCGTGCATTGGCATAGTCCAAAGTCCCTCCCAGAAAAAGCCTGCTTTATCGGAGGTATTAAGAGGCGCTGTATAAGTCCCCGATGTAGCCATTTTAATGCCAGCGCCTGTAAGTTTGGCAACTCTCCTTCTGATCAGGCAAAAGACAAGCCAGCTGCCGTAAAAGACTGCGCTTCCCGCCACAGACCAGATCATTTTCACACTCTTTTGGGCAATCATCAGGTAGAAAATAAGCGCAAACACAGCCCATTCAATTCCCACAGACTTAGTCAGCAAAAGAACTGCCGTATATAACATGATCCTCGCATAATAAAAGGTCTGCGAACACTGATCCTGCTCGTAAATCGAAATAAGAAGCGTCCCATACAGAATACCCATTGTGATATCTGCCGGAGTTCCGTAATAAATTATGCCATTAAAAACTCCGGGAAGAACTACCACGGAAATAAAGGCAAGGCACATAAGCAAAAAGACAAAGAACTTAAACCAAGCACCTCTCTTTTTGTCCACACCGGCATTATCTGAAGGGGCAGAGTCTGAATATGACATTCCAAGATACAAAGAACCCACAATTCTGCCTGCTAGTGGCATCAGGAATACAGTATTAAGTGCAAAATACCCCGCAAACTGAAGTCCCTCTTTATACTCCCCATTTCCAAGCTGTAAAAAGAGCCACTTAAATATCGAAGTCACAGGAGGATAATCCCCAAACTCAGGAGAGACATTTCCATATTTCCCCGGAAATCCATTCATGAAAAAGAGCTGTTTGGCATCAGATGACCAGAAATTTATATCATCCCACCAGGAAAAAACATTCCCCGATACAAGAACACTCACAATAGCGGTAACAAATATAAACATGCCAAGAACGAATCCATTCTCATAAAAAAACCGCTTGGTCAAACAAGTTCCAGTTATACCATTGACATTTCTTTCGTTTTTATCTATTTCCTTACCACAATTATCAGCGCCATCACGCTTTTGAAACATTTTATATATGGCATAAAAACCGCACGCTAAAGCCGGGATCCAGATAAACTGCATCAATCTAAAAAATGCCAGAACATACAGTGCCAGTATCAGCGCAGAAGCTGACACCGCTAGTCCGTCACCGATATTAACTTTATTAACCTGGGAAATATAAATTGCAATAACCAATAAAGATAAAGCAGATATTATAAAAACAAGCATACACCCCAAAACCTTTCCAAATAATCCTCTTCCACTAATGTGGAGTCCTACACTGTATCCAAATGATCAAGAACCCTCTCAAGTATCTCCCCATTAAAGGCATCATTCCCAGCAATCGCCTCATCCACATTTATGCCCTCCTGCTCAGGAGCACATTCTCCGCAGATATCTACACCTATAACTTTTTTCTCGTCAAAAAACCTGTCTATAGTAGCCAGCAATTCGCTAACTCTCATCTCCCCCTGATCCCAGTTTGTTGTAATCTCATCAGGGGTAACAACATCTTTATCCACAGAAATATAAACCGGAAACTGTGTTTCAGGAAGAATCACGCATTTTTTCAAATCATCTATATCATCATAATCATTGCAACTTGCAGATTCACCGTCAACTCTTTTCTCATGCACGTCAGAACCATTGAAGTAATAGTCTCTTCTACAAATCACATCATAGACATCATAAAAATGAGCTCTTTCCCTCACATCATCAGGAAGCTCATCAATTAGCTTTCTGTCAGCACCAATTATATGAACATCCCTGATATTGGGATTGTTCTCAAGAGCATATAACACCCAGCCTCCGCAGGATAATATATCTCCAAACATCGGTGGCTGCATGTCCGGGTGGTGATCAAACACGACAAGTGAAAACGGCTCTTTGACCTGCTCGAGCATAATTGCGGACATGTAATGATAATTGCCATTATCGATAAAATGGATTTCATCTGCTCCGATTCCGTGTTGACGGATTTCACTTCTGATCTGGCTCATGGCTCCATCATCACACATACAGTTCGTGCCGGAAACCGCAGAAAAATCGACCATCTCAACTCCTGCTCTATTTCCTGTTTCGCATGAATCTGAATCATCAACACATGGTTCTTTCTCTATATCACAAGAAATAGAGCTTTTATCATCACGATAAAAGCTCTCCTTGTTATAGACATTAGTAAAATTAAATATCGAAACTTTTTTCTTCATCTAGCTAAATCTGCCAAGTGAACTATGGCATCTTCTCCAATCAGACAATCTCCGTGCTCAGCTATGAACATGGCTTCAGGGGAATTAACGGTCAGCATCTGAGAGTACTCAACTCCTGCCCTTCTCATTTCATAAATAATTCCCTCATCAGCAGTCATAAGCCCTGCAAGCATATAAAAGCGTCCCTGATACTTGTACAGAACTGAATCCACAATCGGAAGTCTCTGAACAACCTTGGAAAATCTCTCTGCTTCCTCGAGTGCCTCGAACTCCATCATATATCTGGCATATTCTGAAATTGGCTGATAAACAGCTTCAGCTCCCTGCGCCGGAATATCCGGTTCAAGCTCTCTTCCGTAAATTCTATTTATAGTATCTGTTACGTTAGTGATAACCTCATTAAGCGCAACACCCTTCTCTCTTCCGGTCTTGGACTTGATATCGTCCACCTTCTCCTGAGTCAGCATCTTGAGAACAGTCTCTGCTGCTCCGCGAATACGGTCTGTTGCCTTCTGAATATCTTCATTACTCATCTTAACAGCAAAAATACGAACACTTCCATCCATCATCATATTCTTGCTCATCATCATAACCTCAGTTTCAGGATTATAATCGAGCTGCGCTCCAACCTCTTTATTGAGCTGGGCAAAGAAAGATGAAGTGTTCTCAGCGCCATTTATAACTGCCTCTGGAGTAAGACCAATCTCATGAAGTTCTGATGCAGCGATACTACATTCTACAGTTGTCTCATTCATTTTTACTATAATCACTACGCATCAACTCCTCTCCCTGGAAATCCGCTGCGCGAGAGCCACATCCTGTGTCTCCTATATGAGCGCAACGACAACTTGCTCCTTCTGTACACATTATATCATGAATTTTAGCACTGTCCACTCGAGAGTGCTAATTCTTTTCCAAAGGCTACTAAAAATGTATTCTTTTCTAACCTAATTATACCAAAAAACGTAGAATTCTTAATCAAATTTGTATATCCAATGTATTAAACTATTATGAACTACATTACAGAACAAAGAGTCGCTGCGACTCTTCCGCGCCCTAGCTCCTAATATATAAAAAAAGGCAGCGGGGAAATAATCCTCGTTGCCATACTAATCATTTTATTTTCTGATATGCTTACTCTTCTCTGCCGCATCCAGAACGTCAGGAGCTGATCCGATTTCGGTAACTTCACCGGTTGCTTCACATCTGATCGTAACTCTGTTTGCACCACCTATTGTACAGGTAAAGAGTGTCAGATCCCAATCGCCTGATTCCATCTCTTCAATATCCGTAGCGCCAAGTGTCTCCATATTGGAAACCTTGAAGTAATAGCTGATACCGTTCATATCTGTCACGATAACATCATCACCGGAATTAAGCTGATTCAGCTTGCCAAAATGTTCTTCATAATTGTGGCCGCAAATGATCAGATCATTCTCATAAACAGATCCCTTATATCTGCAGACCGCATATTTGGCATCCTTCTTATCCCATTCATTCTGAACCGGTAAAAGAAGTCCCAAAGAAGGAATCTCAACGGTTCCAATAAAGCTATGACCGTCTACATCTACAACAGGCATGTCTCCGCTCGCTGCAAAAACAGTATCAGGAATCTGGGCAATAACACCGCCTAAAAGCTCATCAGATGCGCTTCCTGCCTGCTCATTTTCTATTAGATTGTTTCTGATGATAAATACTGCCAGGAATATGCAGGCTGCTCCCATCAGAATATATAAATATCCTACTAGCTTCTTCATAAATGATGCCCTTTTCTCTTCTATCCTTGCGGATAATCTACAATAAGCTGCAAATCCTTTTACTGCTTAATGTAAAATGCATCATACCCTACAGACATTTTTTATCCCCAAATCTGTAGCTCCCTATTTCTTTTTCTATTTCTTTTTCTTTAATTATCCGAAAATCTGTAACTAAAAAACTTTTCTTGAAGATTTACTTCTTCGCTTATCTGTTTTCTTAAGCAATATCAGGCTTCTCTGCTCTTCTTGATTCCCCTTACAATAAGCAGAATTCCAACGATAACCAGTACGGGAAGCGGCCACCAAAGCTGTCCTGTCTGAGGAAGTCTCCTTGCTCCAAGAACAGCAGGAAGGTTATCTCTTACTGCTCCAAGTACTTCCGGAAGGCTTGGCAAACCTGGTGTCTCACTTGGAGTATCGGGTGTACCAGGTGTCTCAGGAGTTTCAGGTGTATCCGGAGGAGTCTCAGGTGGATTATATGTATTGGTGATCCTAAATGTATTGCCGCCTTGTTCAAGCGAAACGGTGTATCTTCCTGTTACATGCTCTGAAATAGTCCATACATGGCCCTCCATGTAAGTCCAGGAATATCTCCAGTTATTGGATGCACTAAGTGTTACTGTCTTATATTCAGCGCCATCACAGTAGAGTGTAACTGCAATTGATGATGGTCTTGCTGACTCGTATCCTGCATCATTCCAGGACTTTAATACTTCGTAGGAAACATCCTTGGGAAGCATTGTAATCTTACATTTAACCCTTGCAACAAGCGCATTTACAGGATTCACCCACTCATCGTTCTCATCAAGCCCGGGTACAGAAATCATAAATGGGTCAAAAGAGTAGATACAGTCATTAGTATTTTTTACAACAGGACCTACATAATACAGTCCCATATCAATTCCGCTAAAATGAGCATTTCCTTCGCTATCTGTCGTGATGGAAGCGCTCGGCCAGATATTGTTCTGATAAATGAATCCCCCAATAACTGAGGCAATCTGTTTCCATATCTTCTGATCATTTATCTTATTGATATCAGTAACAGGGAAGTTACCAATATTGGAATAAGTATTCCAGAGCTTAAACTCTCCGTTTGGGCTAATATCTGCAACCTTGTAGATACTGACCTTAACCCCTGTTATAGGGATTATCTTATCGCTGTTCTCCGCCTCGTATGAGGTATACTGCAGTGTCATATCTCCGGGCTGGGTTGTATCAATAAGGCCTCTTGCATTTACCTGCATTGGCAAACACAAGGTTATCACAAGCACCATTGCTAAAAGAGCCGAAATATTAAGTTTTCGCCACGCAAATTTTTTATTCATAAAATGCTTCCTCATTTATGCGGCTTACTGTCAGCTTTCTTTCTATTTCTAAACCACTTGGATGTCATCACCAAGTAAACTATAAAAGCGATTACAAGTACCGGAGCTGCTATAAAGGGTGCTACTATCAGATTACCATATCTTGTAGCATCTGCCGGAACAATAATCTTTGTTTCTTCATTATAATCAACACGCTTTGCTCTTACCAGGAGCCTGTGAGTATTTACACCATAAGGTGTGCAGGTCACGAGCGTGACGTAGTCTTGGTCATTATCTATTGCCAAACCTTGAACTTCTTCCGGCAATACAATTGTTATCTGATCCACCTGATATGCAAAGGTCTGATCCATTATGTGTAAAAGAAATGTATCTCCCACTATCATCTGGTCAAGATCAGAAAAAAGTTTTGAGGACGGAAGTCCTCTGTGTCCTGAAAGCACTGCATGAGTGCCTATAGTTCCTGTAGGGAAGGACGTTCCTTCCAGATGTCCTATTCCCACCTGAAGAACAGATTCTTCTGTTCCGTGGTATATAGGAAGGTTTACTCCTATATTTTCAATTTCTATAAATCCCATGACTCCTGTCCCTGTGGGATCAAGAATCCTGTTGTATTCCTGAAGCTCCTCTTCATTTAAAGAAAGCTTCATTGGCTTACTTGCAAGCTCTTCGTTATACTTCCGGGCTTCCTGCCAAAATCTGGTATAATCTTCTTCTGATACTGATTCAAGAGCCGTCTGGTAATTTGTAATGGCTCTGCTCTGGTGTTTGGAATTAATATAGTTACTCACTGACGGATAAAGAAAAATCGCAAGCCCTACCAAAAATATGACTCCGAATATTATGTTTGGTATTTGTTTCTTAAACTTCTTATTCATCCTACTTCCATCAGTACTAACTTGGCAAATCCTGTAAAAAAAGCACAGATTACATGATCATTTCAATTAGTGCTCTTTTTAAATCAATCCTGCATTTTCCAAAAGAAGCTATAAAGCCCTTTTGGAAAACACAGTAAACAAGATTCAAATTCTAATTCTTATTATTTATAAACAAAACCTTTTCATCCACGGGTCAATCACTCTGCCTGAGCTTTTCTGCGAAGCATGAAATATGCAAAAGCTGCTGCGATGAGTACTCCACCAACAATATAGAAGCTTGTTGTACCAATTCCACCTGTTGAAGGAAGGATTGAACCTGTCTTGTTAACTACTACAAATTCTGCTGCAGGTACATCTGCATTGTTAACCTTAGCTGCCTTACGATCTGTAAGTCTGTTGTAACCAGCTGGAGCTGCAGTCTCTTCGAAATAGTAATCACCGTTCTTAAGGCCCTTAACTACGATAACACCTGTCTTACCTGTTACCATCTCAACGCCCTGAACATTATTCTGAACTTCCTCAGCTGTAAGAACACGATATACATTGTCTAATTCTGATGTAGCATCGCCTGTTCCTGAAACAAGTACTACAGGAATCTCATCTTTTCCGTTCTGTGAAGCATAGAGCCTAAAGTGTGCATCAGCAAGAGAATTTCCGGCTTCATCTGTCTTCTTAAGTGAAATGCTGTAGTTTCTAACCTTTGTTTCATCTGTACCAAGTGTATCGCCATTATTATCAGTAAGAACTACCTTGTTGTCCTGAACATTATCAAGTGCTTTTTCATTGATAGTTGCAGTATATGTGATCTCATATGATGCATTTGATTCATAGAGGAATTCACCTGCTGCATTTACAGTAGGAAGCTTAATTGTTGTAACCTGTCCATCATAGTTAACTTCAGCAGTTACCTCAGAACCATTAACCTTAACAACAACGTCCTTATTAGGTGTAAGTCCTTCTGACATTGTATCTGTAAACAGAAGGAATGTTACCTTCTTATCTTTATTGTACTGAGTTACTGTACCGGATACTTTGTAATTAACTACCTTGCCAACAAGCTGTGTAGGAAGAGTATCTTCTACAGCAGGGTTACCATTATATTTCCAGGTAATACCTCCATCAACGCTTTCAGTCTTATCAATAGTTGTTTCCTGGTTCTTATCAATTACAGTCTGGCTTGGAACTGCACTTGTAATAGTAACCTCTGATCCAAGCTGTGAAGTGATGTAATAGTAACCAAATCCAAGTCCTGTAAATGTAAGTGCTTTACCTGTTCCCGGTTTGCTTGCTACAGCTACTCCAAAGTTAGCAGCATTTTCTTTGATGAAGTTTGTAACATCTGTATCTAATGTGTTAGCTTTTCTAACGACGTTATAACCACCATTGTATGCTTTTACCTCAAATGGGCTACCAGCTCCCTGAAGAGCAGCAAGGAAAGCTTCGTTTGATCCATCGTAGCTATATGCAACTTTAACAGGGTCAGAGCCCTCTACATATGTTGCATCAAAAACCTTATAAAGGCTGTAATCTTTGCCTTCTGTCGTGTTGCTGATAGTAATAGTTCCTGTTGTCTCTGCTGCCTTAGCTGTTACGTCACCTGTACCAAATGCCATTGTAAGGGCAAGTGCGCTGGCAACAATTCCAGTCAAAATCTTTTTAAGTCCCTTCATTTTTCCTCTCCTTTGAATCTTGCGTTTTTTCTTTTTTTGTTATATCCGGTGCAAATGAGCACCTGTTTTAAAATCTTGACGATTTTATAACCACTGTTTCAGGCTCTATTTCTTTTGCCAAGGAATAACATTCCCACAAATGCAAATAGTATAAGCCCAAATCCTGCTGCCGTAAACGGCATTGTTCCACTTCCTCCTGTTGAAGGAAGTTCATTAGCATATGTTGTCTTGTTAGTAATTGTTACTGATCCATAGTCAATTCCGCCATTGGTGATCATAGAATAGCCGGTATCCTTGACCTTGGTTTTACTTACTTTGATTTGCTTCTGTGAATTTCCATCGTATGTTCCCTTCACAGACTGATCACTTGAGCTGTATGAATATGAGACTTCGTAAGTAAATAGGTACTCATCAGGCTCTTTGACACAATACTCATATGTCTCGCCATTCTTATCCATAAGCGGAAGGTTTTCTATTGTCTGTGTCCAACCATTTTCATCGGACAACTGAATAGATGTGCCTTCGTATATCTTCCAGGATGACTTCTTACCTGACGCCTTCACCGTTCTCTGCCAGATCTGCAAAGTCAGCGGTGAATGTCCGCTTTGATTAATCTGTCCGTCACTGTCAATCCATACTTTGTTAACTGTAAGTCTGCCTTCCATAGTGTTGTTAAAGGCAACATCCGCACCAGAGCCCTTACTATAGTCAATCTTGAACTCAAGCTGATCAGGCTTTTCAGTGTCTGGATCCTTGAGAAGATACAGCTCGCACTCTGCAACTACATTCTGGAAGTCTGCATCTGCAGCATATATAACATCTGCTCCCAGATAGAAGAAATCCTCTGTAACTACTGTCTGACCATTTTCTACGAACTTTCCACCTATATTATGTTCCGGTATAGGATGTGTTAACTTATCGCAGTTGTACCTCTTGGTAAACGTAGTGTATTTTTTGGATACTACCACTTTGACATAGTAGGTTCTTGTGTCATATTTAACGCCATCTATTTCAGTATTATTCTCAGTTATCGTATAATAATAGGTTCCCTCATATCTATAAGGTATTGAACTAAACTGAGCCACAGCAGTGTAATTGCCTGTCTTACTGTCATAAGTAGCATCCTTACCGGTAACTGTAATTGTATTTCCTTCTTCCGGCATAGGAATGTGATCTCTGTCAATCTTTACTTCATGGCCTTCTGAATCATGAACATTTTCACTGCGATCCGCAGCAATAGTAAATTCAAATGCCATGTTTTCTGACCAGACACTTCCTGCAAAGTTCTTGGTAACCTGAATTGGTCCTATCGGACTACTGTAGTAGTTACATACCTGAACTGTCTGAACTGCGCCGCCTACCTTGACATTAGTAGGTGGGAAGTCGCTCTTGCCGTTAAGGTCACGGGAGAATACTTTTCTATAATTATCCCCGCCTGATCCATATTGCCATACACCAGGTTCTTCATCATCAATGGTCACATCATATTTAGTGACTCTGCACATCTTCTCACCGTCAAGTACGGTGCTGGTATTAGTGTCAGGATTATAAGTAAACGTCTTACCATCTGCGACTTCTTCTACAGAATATAGTCCGGAAGGAAGGCCTTCTATAGTCCACTGGGCACTCTGGTTGTATGTTACAAGATACTTCTTACCATTTTGTTTGTGAGTCTTGCTGTCATACTCATAAGCATAAGCGGTGTCCGTGTGATCCTTTTTATTACCAATAAATCCATCAAGAACAATGTAATTACCTGTGTCATTATTGGTGATACGGAATATTACAGTATCCAAAAGAGCTGTTCCATCAGTAGCATCTCTCACAACCTTAGAACCAAATACGTTCACAACCATCTTGTGAATTCTGAGCATTGTTGCCTTTGAATTGGTATTGAAGAATGCAACCTTGCCGTATTCCTTGCCCTTAGATTTCTCTTTTTCCGGTTTGATCCTGTATTCATCCGAATTATATGTACCATCAATAGTTCCGGACTTGATCATAGAATCTACGCCTTCTTCAGGCACTCTGTAATAATTTATCTCATCAATTACGCGAGTTACATTGCCCCAGACATCCTTCTTAGGATAATACTTAACCTTGGCAAGTATACCTGTTTTATCCTTGGTGTAATTACCCTTAGTATCATTCTCTGTCAAAAGGAAGAAATAATCTGTTTTATTGTCATAGTGCATTGCAAGTTCTTCAAGCGGATTAGCTACTGAATACTTGATTACTTCGCCATCATTATGAAGATTATTTGCCAGAACATACCATTTATTTGTGGATGGATTTAAGTACCTGACCGTAAAATCAAATATTTCGTTTCCATCAGGTTCAACATCGTTGACATACTTATTAGCTTTGATCTCAAAAGGAACTATTTCCTCACAGCCCTTATTAGTTACAGTAACTGCAGCAGATGCATCAAGATAAGTTCTGATATCCATCTTATGAATTTCACAGGTCTTGATTACCTGATCGGCTATTACTGTTCCGCTATAGGATCCTGTAAGCTTGACATTTGTCAGCGGAGCAATAAGCGTTCCGGACATAATGTTTGCAGTAATGTCACCTTCATAAGGAACGTAATCACCTGCATAGTTCTTTTGCACAAGATTGACTATTACATGGTTGGCAGCCTGACTCCAATCTCCTGCTCCTTGTCCGTTATATGTGAACTTATCGAGTGTATAATTTGTAGCACCGGTAAGATCTACATTTATAACAAGAAGAGTATTATCATCAAGCTTAAAGCCTGTATTTACTGCATAGTTCCTGGGATCTTTTTCATTCTTGAAGTACTTGGTACTAAGGTCTGTCATCAAATTACCATATGACTTGGTACCAACTATATTAACTACCTGTACTCCATTAGATGATTTTGTATAAGCCAGCTTCTGTGAAGCAGTATAAGCAGCAAGACGCATATTCTGCACGCTTACCGGCATGGAACTATTACTGTAATCAGTTCTGACGTAGTTAGTCCATCCGTAACTTCCGTCAGGCTTCATTCCATAAACCTGATTCTGATAGTACGTAATTCCAACATATGAATTCCATCCTGTAGGATAGTAGATCGTCGCACCATCAACTTTTTCTATAATATCTTCTGCCTTATATCCGTTAAGGCCCACGCTCTCAACATAGTTATCAGCAAAAAATCCAACGGCATCAGCAGGAGCTTCTATAGAATCACCGCCATAGCTTACTGTATATGAACCACAGATTTCACCGTCCATAACAGCCTGCCCCTTCTCATCGAGCTCATAGATATATAATCTTGGATACTGACCGCCTTTTAAAAGATCAGTGTAATTACCAATGTATTTACCCGTACCGGTCTCATCAGTCTTTATGGTAAACTCTGTTCCGGCAATCTTATTTTTACCCTTAACATCTGAGAAGGCTGCGAAGTTAAATGTTCCAACCTTAGGAGATCCCTCAACCTTCTTTTCTACAGAAATAATAAACTCATCAAGACTCTGATAAACCTTAGTGGAAATACCAACTGTGTAATTCTGAATGTTAGAAATACTGCCTACAGCAATATTGGCTTCACTGTGATTATTCTGTCCATCGTAGTGGTTAGCAACAACGCCAAAGTAGGTCGAATCTCCAAGCCACTTTACAATTTCCTTGGCTGTATAAGTCTGATTTCCTTCCCAAGTCTCGTCAGTACTTCGCGTAATTGCTCCATACATTGAGAATGCCTGTGCTTCAAAAGAGATAGTATCTTTATTCTCACCAAGTTCAACGTTGCTATCTCCAAGAACTTCTACAGAAATATCACTGGCTGAAATCTCTGTTGCATCACTTGTAGCATTGACATCCTTCATTACTTCTTCTGAAACAGGAAGGTGTACCAGTGAAACGTCTTCTGAGTCTGTTGTTCCAAGTCCGTCAGAAATCTGATTATTCTTAAAGCTTATAGAAACTGAAACAGTGCCGTCTTTAGGCTCATATTCAATTTCTTTAAGCATAAATGCAATATCAAAAAGAACTACATTGTTCTCATCATATGTTGTCTTTGCTTCATCACCATTTGCCTTGGCGATTTCCTCTGCACTTTCATTAAGAGCATCGATATAAGCACTGTAATTGTATCCGTTTGTGCTCTTATCTACAGTCTTAACTGAAAGCTCTACTCCATCCGGAAGAATTCCCGGTTTGGAAAGCTTGACCATAACAGTCACTTCATCGTTTTGGTATGTAAAGCTCTCCTTGGTATTAGCTGCCGCATAACTAAATGTTATTTCCGCATCTTTTTTGATTTCTATTACTTCACCTTCAGATGTTGTAGCTTCATAATAGGTATAAGCTTTCTCCGTGCCTTCATCAGATGCATCATCGCTTGCAGCGAATGCAGAAGCATCATCTGTACTGCTCTCCTTAGCGCCGGCATCTTCTGAACTATCTTTTCCTGCCTGGTCGGAGACCTGAGCTATTCCGGTCTTTTCTACTATGCTGACAATCTTCTTGTCGTCAAGTCCGGCTTCTAAATAATAGTAGTTCTCAATTACCTTATAATCCTTGTTTAGATCAAGAGATTTCTTATCCTCTGTATTTTGTAAAAGAACTTCTTTTTCCGCTATTTCTTTTCCCTCAGCATCAACATATCTTGCTGTGAGAGTTACATTCTGTATATCATCAAGGCTATCAACCTTGTCCTTGACATTCTTGTCAGATGAGGCGCTTGATGCTGCATCTGCACTTTCTAATGAAGAAGCACTTGTTGAAGCATTGGAACTATCCTCTGATGAAGCACTTCCGGAAGCATTTGACTTATCTTCTGATGAAGCGTTTGAAGAGGCATCTGAAGCTTCCCCGGATGAAGCTGAGTTTGCTTTATCAGCGTTGGCCCCAGTTTCATCCTCCGGAATGACTTCAACAATTTCCTCCCATGTTTTAGATGTATCACTCTTATCCGGGTCCCCGTCACCCAGCTGTGTTACATCTACGGTAGTAACCCCGTCAGATGAATTTTCTACCGCTTTATCTGCTTGAGCATCAGACTCTTTAGTCTTCATCTGCTCAATAAGACCCATTTCATAATCAGAATCTGCTGTTTCCAGGACTAGACCTACCTTTTGGGCTCCATCTTCTGTCATCGCCGTAGCCGGCTTATTCAAAAGATAAAGTGTAACCGTTCCTGTAAAAAGAGAAAGGCACAGCGCAAAAGCAAGCCATCTTTTCTTGTTGCGGTGTTTCTTTATGTAGTTTTGTGCGCGATTCTCATCTGTTATGCGCATGTCAACTCACCTCTAATATTGAAAAATCTATAGACTGCCAAATGTGTCAAATGGAAATACTCTGAAAACAACTTTTCCAATGAGCTGTTCCCTGGTAACACAACCAACTACGCTTGATCTCGAATCAATGGATACACTTCTGTGATCTCCCAGAACGAACCATCTGTTCTCCGGAACCTGATATGGAAATTCTATATCTGTCGGTTCAAGGCTTAAATCAGATGCATATGTTTCTTCAAGTTCAATGCCGTTAACTGAAACTCTTCCATTTGCATCGATGTTAACCCAGTCTCCCGGCGAACCGATAACTCTTTTGACCAAAACCTTATTGTTATAGTAAAAAGCAAGCATCTCTCCAGCCTCAAACTCCTGGCTGTTCTGTGCGATGACTATCTGACCGGTTTCAAGAGTAGGTGTCATACTATCTCCGGTTACCTTGAGTACTGTCACGTAGAAGCTTGAAATCAGTACTGCCAGAGCTGCGACAGACACCACAACAATAAGTGTGTTACGGAGTACATTTCTATATTCTTTTTTCCTGTTCTCTCTCTTAAGTTCCTTCTTAAGTTCATCAACAGAAGGCTTGAAATTGGAAAGATCAGTTTGATTCCTGTTACTCATCTTTTTTCTTTCTGGTTGTGCGTTTCTTGGGTTCTGACTTTTCTACAGACTTATCTTTTTCCGGATCAGAAGTCTCTGAAATGGCTTCATTTCTCACCTGCTCTAAAGTCTTGCCGGATTTATCTGCAATAGCCTGCATTTGAAGCTTTTCAGCTCTCTGTACCCTGAGCTTACTCTTCTCTATGTAGAGCATTAGTTCCTTGTACTCAGCTTCTGCACTCTTCTTGAGTGTATTGACATATAGATCAGCCGCCTTCTGTGCAGATTCCATTATGCCACCAAGCTGTATGGAAGCTTCCGCAAGTGACTGTGAATTTTCTATCTTCATAAGAGAATCATCAACCTGCCGTTGCAGTTCATCTTTCTCTCTTGCAAGCCTTGCCTTGAGTCCCATGATATCCTTGTCAAATTTTTCCTGCATCTGAGCCTTCTGTTCATTGAACTTGGCTCTCATCTGAGCTTTCTCTTCATCAAAACTCTTTAGCATTGCTGCTCTCTCATCAGCAAATTCGTGCTGCATCTGAAGTTTTTCTTTTTCAAGCTCTTCCTTGAGTTCTTTTTCATGCTGTCTCGCTGCTTCAGCCTCTTCTGAAAAAGAGATCATCATTTCCAAAAGCTCCGCTCTGCTGAGCTTCTTGAGATTTATATCTGCCATATCTATTTCCTTATATAATAGAAAAAGTAAAACTATATATTATTGGTTTATCGTTAAACCAATCTCTCCAAAACAAAGGAGGTACTTTGCTCAGCAACCGTTCCTGCGCAAAATACCTCTCAAAATATGTCCAAAGGCAAACGCATAGCTCAGGTAGCAGTAATAATTAGTAATACTCCTTGTACTATGACCGCATAACCTATGCAGTCCGTTCATCCTTGAACTCTCATGTACTTCATTACCAAAAAAAATGACCGTCCGTACTACTCAATAACAGGGCGGCCATACATAGCACTCTCAGTAAGTGCCAGCAACTGGCTGTCTGTCGCATATGCGATTGAGACCCTATAGCTTTGCGTCACCATTTTCCAATGGCTTTGCCTTTATTTGATATGAATCTTAACTAAAATTAGTTAAAATTATTTTATTTAAGTTAAGATTATTATGCCGTGTAGTTATAATATACTTCATCATATATGGAATTACAACTACTTTTTCATAGAATCTTCATAGTTTTTTAATAAATAAGGCTGGACATCAGTCCAGCCATGTGATACAAAATTTCATTTTGAAATTAATTAAATTGGAGTTTCCATTTTTATTCGATAAACGCTATCACATTTTTTAGGATAATCCGTTTATCGCTTCAATCCCTTTAATACTTGTAATAGTTCATCAGATGTCGTAATTACGCGGCTATTTGCCTGAAAGCCTCTCTGGGTAGTGATCATGTCTGTGAACTCTTTGGCCAGGTCAACGTTACTGGCTTCCAGAACACCTGATGACATATAGCCGCCATCTTCAGTAATGTCCATATATATTGGCTCGCCAGAATTAAGAGATGCTTTGTAGACATTATCTCCTGCCTTTTCAAGACCCATAGCATTATTGAATTCAGCTACAACAATCTGTGCAAGCTTAACATCCTGGCCATTGCTATATTTAGCATATATAGAGCCATTGTCAGATATTGTTATTCCATTCATATCTCCATTTGGATATCCTTTGTTAAGGCCATATGTGTCTCCCCTGATAGCAGAGACTGAAGATGAATGAACTCCGTTTGAGCTGGCGTAATTGGATGTATTTGAGAAATCTACGTTTAATGAACCAAGAACATCTGCTTCTCCATTAAACTCAAATCTGTAGCTTGTTCCAGCTGCAACAGGAATTGTAGTATTGGAAATATCAAAGGTTATATCTCCGATTCCATCATAGATTTCAGAAAGGTCAACATTGATTTCTCCGGCATTCTCGCCATCAATTGTCAGAAGATTTCCGCTTTCACTGTCATAATCAATGACTGCCATTGTTTTATTTATATACTGCCTGGTTCCTTCACCTTTTCTTACGTATACTACATTGAAATCATAATCTGCAGTATCTGTCTCTTCCTCGCCTTCCTCAGGAACATGGTGATCGATGGAATAATAGATTGTGTACTGATTACCATCTTTACCTGTCAGTGTTCGGCTAAATTCTGCCTGTCCCATTCTTCCATCCATTGTATAGGTGGTAGATAATACGTTTCCGTCATCATCCAGTTCCTGAACACCATTATCAAGTGTATATATAGGATAAGGAGTAATGCCTGTAAGACGGCCATTAGCATGATCATATGTAAGTGTCAGCTTCTCATTAAGAGTGTTGCTGATTTTGTTACCGTTTTTATCCAATATCTTATCAATCTGAACGCTATAGGTATTGTCTTCATCATCCGCATTGTCTGTAAGCTTGAAGTTGATAGTGTAGACATTGCCATCATTTCCATAGACATCCATCTGAATAGTTCTGCCTTCTACAAGCTGCTTATCATCTCTGTCGATATTTCCCTTGAGGTAAGCTTCAGATGTAGCCTGTCCAGCCATAGTCTTGGTTCTGTCAGAAATAAGCGGCTCGCCGTTTCCAAGGATTCCTTCACCTTCAATAAAGTTCACATACAATCCGTTATTCTGTGTTACAAGACTTCCTTCCGCATCAATTGTAAAGCTACCGTCTCTGGTAAAATATTTTTCCTGATTTGGACTGTTCTGACTCTCAGATACCACAAAGAAAGAGTCTCCTGTGATCATAAGATCAAAAGGATTGTAGGTTGTCTGCGCAGAACCGGGTTTGGTTATATTGATATTAATAGAGCCCATCTTGGCACCGAGTCCGACCTGATCTGCGCTTGTGGAACCTTTAACTCCGTTTCCTGCAGTACCTGTTTTGATGGTCTGATAGAGAACATCCTGAAAACCTGTTGCCTGTGATTTATATGAAGTTGTATTGACATTGGCTATATTGTTACCAATGACGTCCATTTCTAACTGGTGTGTTTGAAGACCGGAAACTGCCGACCAAAGTGATCTCATCATAGGACACGTACCTCCAAGCTATATTCTGATAGCTGTTAGCATTTCTTTTATCTCGTACGTCCGTGTACCTGATGGCAATCCCTTTGCCAGAAAAAAGAATGATATATTACCTCATTCCATTTATCGGCAGAATATAGTACAAAAATTAGTATCCATGAAAACTTTTTTCAGGCTTTTTTTCGCATCCATAGCGGAGCGTTTTTGTTCAATAGAAATTGCAGAGCAATTTCCTATTGAATAAAAAATGCAACTGATTGTTGTCCAATCAGTTGCATTAGTCTTTATATATTCATTCTGCAAAAATCAGTGCCTATCAGTTTGAAGATGCAGCACTTGCGCCAGCATCAGCCTCTGAAGCTTCTGCAGCTCCATCCTCTGTAGATGTTTCTTCTGTGCTCTCAACAGCTGAATCCTCTGCGCCCGCCTCAACAGATACCTCTACAGATGAAGCATCGGCAGCTGCTGAACTAGATCCACCAAAATTGTTCCAAAGGATTCCGCCAACAATTGCTGCAACTATAGCAACAGCTACAATAATGCCTGAAATCTTAGCGATCTTAACTCTCTTTTTATGCTTGGCAATAGCCTGTTTACGTCCTGATTTTTCTTTTTTGTAAGCGTCAATTTTCTCCTGACTCATCCCTGTTCCCCATTTCCTTAGTGTAAAATGCTGCCACTATTCCCTCAGCGACATTACACTAATATTTCGTTTGTTTACTACACAAGAATATATTATACTCCAAATGTGTTGAAAGTGTGATAGATTATTGTGGAATGTTTCCTAATGTTATTTATTATAGTATGTTTTTGTATTTACATTAGGGATTGATTCTTGTATTTTACATTAGTGATTGTTTTTGTATCTTACATTAGTGATTATTTTTTGTGTTTTACATTAGTGATTGAATTCCGCAGTGTTTATATTTTTTGATAGACAAGGACTAATTAATATGAAGTATTACTTTGCACCAATGGAGGGGATTACCCTATATCCACTCAGAAATGTCCACCATGAGATTTTTGGTGGTATCGATAAATACTATACGCCGTTTCTGACTGCGCATCATAACATGCATTTTAAGAAACGCGAAAAAAGAGATGTAATGCCGGAGTTCATCAAGGGCTTCGAGGATTACGGAAATGAGATTGTTCCACAGATCATGTCAAATCGCGTAGATACCTTTGTGTGGGCTGCAAAAGAAATGTGGAATCTTGGGTACAATGAGGTCAATCTTAACCTTGGATGTCCTGCGGCCACAGTGACAAATTCCCACAAAGGATCAGGTCTTTTGACGGATACGGAGTATCTGGATTCTATGCTGGATGGGATATTTGAGGATCTTGGTAATAAGAGCATTTCTATCAAGACAAGGCTTGGATTTAGTGACGAATCCGAAGCTGACAGGCTGATGGAGATTTATGCCAAGTATCCTATCAGTGAGCTCACTATCCACGCAAGAGTCCGGGAAGATTTTTATAAAGGTGAGCCAAGGATTGATGCCTTCAAGAGAGCTGTCGAAGTATACAGAAATGCCGGCGGCAAGGCAGATATTGTATATAATGGGGATATTAATAGCATCGATGATTTGAAAAAGATAGAATCCTTCGATTCGATAGGTTCCTCCATTTCATGCACATCTGTCATGATAGGCCGCGGCCTCTTATCTAACCCTGCCCTAGCAAGGCAGCTTCAGGGTGGTAAGCCTTTGGAAGCAGGAGAACTCAGAGAATACTTGAAGCGTCTCTATGAAGAGTATTCTCTTTTCATCCCGGAAGATAGGAATGTAATCTTCAAGATGCTGGAGCACTGGGCATTTCTCCATGTTCATTTCAAAGATAATGAGAAGTATCTCAAGGCCATCCGTAAATCCCGCAGCAAAGGTGAGTACATGGCTGCAGTAAATAATATATTTGCTTCGTGTGAGTTTATTTAGCTCTAAAACACGAAAATGTTATTTCTCAGCCTATTTTTATCTACATCTCTGCATACTGATACGGCTTCCTGCGGGAACTGACTCTGTAATAAAGGCATTAGCTCCTATAACTGAGCCTTCTCCAATAACTGTTTCACCGCCGAGGATTGATGCACCTGCATAAATAGTGACATTGTCCTCGATTGTGGGATGTCTTTTAACACCCTTTAGGGACTGGCCGCCTCTTGTAGAGAGTCCGCCAATTGTAACGCCCTGATAAATCTTGACATGCTCACCAATTATTGAAGTTTCACCGATAACTATACCGGTTCCATGATCGATCATCAGGTATTTGCCTATAGTTGCACCCGGATGAATATCAATTCCCGTTCTGCTATGAGCATACTCAGTCATCATACGCGGTATAAGCGGCACCTTGAGAAGGTACAGTTCATGTGCAATCCTGTTGATGGTTGTGGCAAGAAGTCCGGGATAAGAAAGAATAATTTCTCCCTTACTGTAAGCCGCAGGATCTCCGTCATAGCAGGCCTGAAGATCAGTATCCACATACTCTCTTATCTTGGGAAGCTGTTTGAAGAATTCGTGAGTTATGCATCTGGCACCGCAGTCAAGTGTTTCATCAGATGCGTTGGCGTAATCCGGGCTATGATGAAATGCAATTGCAATCTGCTTCTGCATATTGTAGATGACATCCTCGATCACAATGGCAATTCTATTGCTGTCATTGTAACTCTTATAGATTTTGTCTCTGGAATAACCTGGATAAATAATTCGAAGAAGCTTGATCACTATGTCTTTTACCGCATCCCTGTCAGGCTGATTAAAGACATCCATCTGATCCACATCGCGACCATTGTCGTAGTCTGCAATTATCAGATCGACTATGTTCTTGATCTCACTCTTTAGCTCATCATTATTATTACGGCCCTTGAAATCCATTTTAGCGCCCTACCTGTTTTCATTAGATTTTAGTATATTCTACCACAAATCTATTTTATAAAAAATGATTGTTTGCGTTGTAATATCTGATATATTTCATTTTATCTTAGAATCTTAATATCACTTAGCCAAATTCCGTTTATCATCTATTTTTGCCTTGAGGGTGTCAAATATAACATGTGCCGCAAGCTTTGAACCTGCAGGTGATGCATGTCTCCTGTCTTCGAAATACAAATCCACAGATGGATCCTCATGTATTCTTTCCCACCACTTCTCACCTACAGGAGCAACCAGGCAGTTATGTCTTTCTCCCAACTTCCTGTATCTTGAGGCCATCTCTTGCTGAAACTGCTCATTATTTTCTTCTGTCCATGTCATGAAGTAGCATGGAATTGCAGATGTCTGTCCTACCCATGACATGATCTTGTCCGCAGCTTCCTGCATCACTTCAAACTCACCCATGGGATGAGCGACATGCTGTAATATTACAAAATCATAATCTCCGAACAATATATTGAACCTAGTTTGCTCATTCTCTGCATGGTAATCAAGGCCCATGCCGCCTTTTGTAAGCATAGTGACCTGCATATCAATCCCATTCTCAGAGCATATTTCCTTAAAAATCGCTGGCATGTCATTGTAATAAGTGTGGCTATTGCCTATAAATAGTGTTCTCATCAGGTATTCCTTTCATCTACTAAATTACGTATATATTACTTTCCTTAATGCCGCGCCAGAGTTTTCATTTGGCAAGATCTTAAAGCCCTGTTTAACGTAGAATCCTTCTTTTCCCAGAGCCGCAATCAGTTGGATACTTGTTCTGCCTCCTTTAGGAATCCCAGCATTTATCTGCTCAACAAGTTTATTGATTATTGCTGAGCCAATCTTCTGTCCCTGGTACTGTGGCTTCACCATAACATCTACTATGGTGTAGTACATACCATCTCCAACAACTCTTCCCATAGCTACAGTACTGTCTCCATCCTTGGCAACAACACAGTAGCAGCTATTATTAAGCGCTTTCTCAGACTGTTCACGGCAAAAAACAGCCCAATCAACAGCAGCTCTTAAATCATGATACGTTTCCACATTCGGTATTTCATCATGATAAGTGATATTCATTATTTACATTCTCCCTTAATCATCAAAAGTGCTCTCTATCAGCATACAATCAAAATCTTACAACAGCTTGTCTTAAAATCCAATTAGTATTTGACTTATTAATATGCTAAAAATCTCCACTTATATCAGAAATTGTTCGACATTTCTATTACTGCACAAATGCAAATACTAACATGGGTGCAGTATTATTTTTCTATTATTGAATTGTCCTGCCAGATTTATTACTGCAGAAAAAAGATATTTAGAGATCTACAGTAAATATTTTTTTCCATTTACTGTAGAAATATGAAAACTAAGATAATTGCAGTAAACACCTTACTGCATAAACATAGTTTTTTACAAGATACAGTATTAAAAGAAAACATCTACTGCACATTTCAGAAAAACATATAATATGCAGTAAAACTCTTACTCTCTACGCTGTTCCAATCGCGTTTTTTACGTTTTTTATAATATGAAATCCGAAGGAATTTCATATTATATAAAAAACCGCTCAGACTGAGCGGTTTTAATCAATCGGAGTGACGTGATTCGAACACGATTGTAAGAATGCCAAAGCCCGCATTGAAAGGAGGTTTGACAACACCGACTGACCTCTTGGTCAAACATTAGGTCAAACAGTTTCCTCGTCATCAATGAATAACTATATTCTTCAATAATCATTGCATCACATATTTAGCTGATCTGGTGAGAAATCTTTATACCTATACAAAACAGTTCTCTCGCCAGTCTCAAGATTTATCTTTTCTTTCCAAAGGGTAGTAAGCTTTACATGTCCTTGCGTTCTATCAAATTCAGGGTTAGCCACAAATGACCTACAGTAGTATTCTTCATCAGATTCTTCGACTCTATCAAGATATACAAAGAACTGTCCATTCTCCAACTCCGAAGTCAGAAACAACTCAGCTTCTATCTTACCACTGCCTTTCATCGATTTTCTGAATCTAAATACTATATTGTCTTCGTCAAATATCCGTTCTAGAAGATAAAGATAATCCACTTTATTCTGAACGCATCCACTTTGGTAAAAATGAGATTTTTTCAGTTCATCTTCTAAAACATCTCCTGCTAAAGCCATATCAAAGGTTCTATTTCCACTTTCACTGTGAATTTTCAAATCACGTAACTGACCAATTCCTTCAAGATGATGAAACTCTTCCTTAGAAAAATGAACTCTGACTTCAAATCCTTTTCCCTTATAACCAAGACAAAAATAATAATCTATACCAAGCAGATTATTGTATGCATCTGCGTTTTTCTTAATCTTATTTACTACTTCCACATATACCTCCATAATTAAAGCCCCGACAGTAACGTCGAGGCTTTAATTATAAGTGTTTTCTTTTCAGCTTACGCCTAACTGGCTCGCGGTTGTCACACTAAACCCGCCCATAGACTCCATGTATCCCCCTGCCAGTAGGGATTTACACTTCATAGTCAACAGATGCTCTAGTCATCTGTTTGTATCATCATAATACATATTTCCTGAGATAAAGTCAATTATTTAACTGCTATATTTTTCTTAAATTTCTGTGTCTACAATCTACTGCTCAGTTTCAATATCTCATTTACATCTTTGGATATAATATCGTCAATATCTGAATTCCTTTGCAAAGGATATTGAGTCGTGTATACAGGTCTCATTATTTCTTCATATTGTGCTTTATACTTATATACTGAGTCCTTATCGTTTATATCAAGTGATTTTATACTATCACGAAGTTTATTAATAAGATCATTGTTTGTAGCAATATCTGTGCTTGCATACTCATTAGTTGATTTTCTTACTTCATTTGGCACATGAACCTCAATGCCAAAGTACTTTCCGGATGCTGAATCATCTTTAGTCTTGGTTTGCTTATTTGCCAGTAGCCGCTCTTGCGTTCTGATTAGGTTATTATTATAGTCTTTCATGGCCTTGCTGATAGCTTTGGCCTGATCTTCATTAAAGCCTTCAGTAGCACATTTATCAACAACCTTCTGCGCAACTTCCATCTTTGCATAATCTCTGTAACTGAGATATCCGTTCTTCAGCTGACTTCCAACGCCTGTTATCAAATCTCTTGCGTCAGATAACTCCTCATCATTAAATGATGCTCCGCCAATTTTATATACACCTTCTGCATTTTTACTTAACGGTATGTCTTTTTCATATAAAGCGCTGACAGGATGATTATTCCAGGAATCTCTTACTTTTTCCAATTCTTCAGCGCCTAAAGCAGAAATAGACAAAGTAGCTGCCGTATCTGAGAAAGCAGTATTTATGTTAGATTTATCACTTAGTTTATCGGCGACAACGTTCTGTAAGCCACTGCTCTCATCCTTGTTCACAGACTTTGACTGCACCTCGTCACGCTGCAACTTTGCAGCATATATTTCCTGACTAATGTCTTTTACCTGTCTGTTCACTGAAGTTATATTGATTCCTGCCATAATCATCTACCTCCTTGTACATGATTTGTGAATATCACAAGGTTTTCTCTTTTTCCTTTCGGCATCAATCCTTTATCAGATAATACTAATGTCACCAATAGCATAATCCATGTCATGAATAGCGTTTTTCTTATATCTGACTGTCAACAGTGCTGCCCTTAACATCATTTGAAAGTAAGCTCAGCTTATTGAGGATATTCGTAATTTCAGAATTAACAGCATTCTGCGTATCCTCCATAGATGCACCCTCAGAAATAATAGTTCTCTGGGCATCCTCTGCTCCCATGCTATCAGCTTCTGCACGTTCTCTTCTTGCAATAGCCCGTTTGGTATCAGCACTGGTACGCAGGGTCTCTTCAGCGTGTTCCTTGATGTTCTCTATCATTTCCTGCTGCATTGCCTCTTTTTCAAGCTTCTTTGCTTCTTCCTTCTTCTCCTCTTTCTTCTTTTCCGCTGCCTCTTTGGCTTCTTCCTCGCGTTCCTTCTGCTCTTCGTCTACATGCTCAACCGCTTCCTGCGTCAAAAGAGCTATAGCCTCTTCGCCCGCTGCTTCCATAATATCTTCAGCTTCATCCTGAGCTTTCAGCATATCCTGTGACTTAGCTCGTTCTCTTTTCATATCTGCAAAACCCTGAACATTTCCCATCTGCTGAGCTTTTGCCCTGTCTATATCAAGAGAGTTCTGCTGATTTGCTGCCACATAATAAATTGCTTTCTGTTGATACTCCGACATTTTACTGATCTCTTCATCAGATAAACCATCTTTGGAATTATTCATCTTGAACGCAAGCTTTGAAAGCTCTTTGCTCTCTTCCCCTTCTGGATCAATACCATATTCTTCCTGAAGCTCTTTTAATTTGGCATCATTCTCCATCGTATCAGCAGTCTTTTCGCTTATCACATCCTGAAGACGCTTTATCTCATCTTTAATGCCCTGCATCTGAGCATCCAGCTTCTTCTCACCGCCAAATGCATCTGACACAACCTTAAGTGCCTGCTTTCTTGCAAAGCCCTGCCTCTGCTGAACAAGGCTTTCCCCTTTCAGATTAGCACCGGATACTGAGGACAGATTGCCACTCTTATGTGCAGACTGCCCTGCACCTGTGGCAGCCCGGGCATTATCCTGATTTTGAAAAGGATTAATTTGAACATCCGTGTTCTGTTGTATTTTCATAAAACACCTCCAAAATGGTCTCCAGTGACTGGGTTAGTGGTTCATTTCATACCAAAGCACTGATCATTTCCTTCATTTCTACATACTCATCCTTATCTATACATATATCGTCACAAAACAATTATCACTTAAGCCCTGACATCAAAAGTACTGCTTTTAGTTTTATTTGAAATTAGCTCTCCACTTATATCAAAAACTGTTCAACATTTCTTTTGATAAGTTCCATATCTAAAGGTCTTTCACGGGTTTCTAGTGTAATGATCAGATTGTCCCCCAGCAAAAGCCCACTCTTTTCATAATCCATCAGCTTGCCCATGTTCCTAATGACATATGCAGCTTCATCCACTTTTCCAAGATGTTCCCAGTATATTGTCTTATTGCTTCTGACATTGAGAAGTACAAAGTCAGGATATACATTTTTTCCTGAAAAAAGAGTAAACTTAGGCTCGCATTGATACGGAATCCCAGCTTCATAAAAATAATCAGCCAGTATTTTCTCAGATTTTGACCTGACAAAATCTCCCCGATTTGTTCTTATATCCGGTTCATCGTCAATTGTATTCATACCACCAGGATGCATTTCCATCCAGGTATTTATTATTGTCTCCTTGTCTGGTCTTATTGGGGTAACCAGTCTTTTACGACCTTCGCACATATTTTCATATATTGCATCTATACTGTTTTCATCATAGTTTTTTATAAAGCGGCTAAGCCTTGCCTTAGTAGTATTCAAATGCTCGTACATCTTTTCATCATATTCACGCTGAGCAAATAATCTCACTTTTTCCTTCTCTATAGCAGGCATATATTTGGGAGAGTTAGTTCCATTCTCCACAAATAGATACTGTATGTTTCCATGACTTGATGTAACTTGCAATTTGCCTTTTTCAAGCCCTTTATATTGCTTCAACCTGCTAGTTTCCTGGGCAATCAAGCTTTCTATTTCCAATAAATGTTGATTTAGTTCCTTTGTTATATTGTTCACTGTAATTCTCCTTTTGTCGTTTTTTCTATTAACTGTTTTCACATATAGGTTTTCACATATATTCCTTTTTGTATTTGCTTACTGCAAAGATTCATATTATTCGCTTTGTGCAGTAAAGAATAATTTCTATTACTGCACAAATGCAAATACTAACATGGGTGCAGTACTATTTTTCTATTATTGAATTGTCCTGCCAGATTTATTACTGCAGGAAAAAGATATTTAGAAATCTACAGTAAATATTTTTTCCATTTACTGTAGAAATATGAAAACTAAGATAATTGCAGTAAACACCTTACTGCATAAATATAGTTTTTTACAAGATACAGTATTAAAAGAAAACATCTACTGCACATTTCAGAAAAACATATAATATGCAGTAAAACTCTTACTCTCTACACTGTTCCAATAGCGTTTTTTATATTAGGAAATCCGAAGGAATTTCATAATACATAAAAAACCGCTCAACTGAGCGGTTTCTAGCAATCGGAGTGACGTGATTCGAACACGCGGCCCCTACCTCCCTAAGATAGTGCTCTACCAACTGAGCCACACCCCGACGACGTTCTCAATTATATAACGGTCAGATAATAAAATCAACCAAAATTTATTATCGTATATAAATCATCAAAATATAATATCTACTGGCTAATCCTTTAGCGCTCCCAAGCACTACCGCGCACAAAGCTGTTACTCTCTTGCCCAATAACACGATAGCTGTTCTATTGAACTAACTATTCTCCACCAAAAGCTCCAGGTCTATATCTTCTACTTAAACATTAGCCCAGACCCTATCTCCTTCTACTAATCATTAGTCCAAGACCTATCGTCCTCTATATAACATTAGTCCAGGCACTATCACCCTCTACTAATCATTAGCCCAAGACCTGTTGCCCTCTACATTACATTAGCCCAGACCATATCACCCTCTGCTACACATCAGGCCTGTTCAATCAATGTCTTCTTCGTCAGTATTAGTGAGACCTGCGATGCTCTCTGCATTATCAATATCTACCTTTACATAATCGCATCCAATGTAATGCTCATTGTCGATGCCCTTAAGGTAATTGATAACTGCATCTGCAGATTTGTGGGACTGAAGAACATAATCATTGTAAACAGTGCCTGCCAGTTTGCCGGCCTTTATCATTTCGATAGCTTCAGGTAACGCGTCAACGCCAACAATATAGACATCTTCGCCAGGAACCAGTCCTGACTTTTCTGCTGCCTTGATAGCTCCAAGTGCCATCGCATCATTGTTGCAAATGATCACCTCAGGTTTAAGCCCGTTCTGGATTCCCTTGCTCACAAGTAGTGAAGCTGTAGTTTCATCCCAGTTTCCAACTTCATCAAGAAGACAATCCATCTCCATTTCAGAATTCTGAAGCGCCGAAACTGAATAAAGGGTTCTATAACCTGCGTCAATATTCTCAGGAGCACCTTCGATCATAAAGTACTGGATCTTGCCATCGCCGTTGTGATCAAGCTTATTCTTGCCAAGAGATAAAAGAATTTCCCCCTGATATATACCGGATTGTCTTGCATCACATCCAACGTAGCAAACATTAAGCTGATACATCTCCCATCTGTTCTCTTCATCGCCGCTTGGTTCTCTATTAATATACACAAGCGGAATGTTCGATGCTGAAGCCATGTCGGTGATAGAATGCGCAACCGAAGAATTGACAGGATTGATAATAAGCGCATTGATCCCGGATGCAATCAGCTCCTCAACCTGAGACAACTGAACATTTTCATCGTTGTTACTGTCATAAAGTATTATATTGTCCTTGGAAAAGCCCCTTGAAACAAGGTATTTAACAAGTTCACTGCTAAATAGGGACATGAAATTGTCGGACTTCTGATAAATACAGACCCCTACTTTGGCATCACTATAAGAACTATATGCTACAGATTCCTGAACAGGTTCGCTCTCCTGTGTATTTGAACATCCTGCCATAAGAGAAAGCGCCAATGCCGCTATAATCATATAGCAGATCATTTTCTTTTTCATCGCATTGCCCCACACAATTATATTAAGTAAAATAAGCTAAATTTAGCAATAGAGTATATACTATCACAAAATCTCCTAAAAAAAAAGATAATATTACGCACAATTCTTGTGAAAATGATCCACTAAAAACCACAGTCCTATAAGGCAGAAAATCCCTGCTATAAGCACATACTGCAGACTTATTGTCGCACTCTTCTTGCTATGATCTATCAGACTCTCCATCCTATCCTGATATAGAATAAGCCCGGAGCTGATCGTATCTGTATTAACCGTCAGCACATCCGCGTCCGGAGTTGAATCCTCAAACAGCTCATATTTTCCCATCTTGTTAGTCAGATAGTAATAGGATCTATCCTCGTTTATCAGATAAAGAGGAATATCCACCTGAATATCTATATCTGACGAAATATCCGAAAGCGGAATGTCTTTTCCATCATCAAAAGACTTAACCGCATCTATATCCACATAAATGCCTTCGTTAAGGTTGCCGAAAATTGCCTCGTTTTCCTCGATGGCAGAGCTATATTCCCCCTGCATCAGCTCATCCTCTGCCTCATCAGAGACAACAAATGAAAAGATGATCTCCGCGTTCTCACCTTTACTGATCCTATCAAGTTCTTTCTGAGTAAAACATGAAGTAACAACCTTAGAATAGTCTCCGAACCTGAACTCCGGCGCCGAGACCTCATTGAGACTGGATGAATCCAGCACGATATCTACAGTTCCTTCTCCATAAGAAATATAGGTAACCTGATGCATATTAAACACCCCTGTGGCATCTATGAAAAGACATCCATTTCTTCACCATAATATTAACACCCTGCGGGCATTCATATATTAACAAAATCTTATAATTTTCTTTACATTTCTTAACATATTTCAGGGTAAAAGAAATAACGAAAAACAGGCATATTTAGTGAATTTACTATTCACTTTCACTCAACGCTTGTACTTCCATCAGAATAAGTGATAACCCAATATCCCTTGCCTGTTCCGCAGTCCTCATGATATTCCTTGTCAATGATCTGCTTCTGCGGTTGTTCCTGTTCCGCATCTTCCTTTACTTTAGCAGCTTTTTCTACAACTACATACTTATCATTTTCAATATTTGATGCCAGTGGTGTTTCTCTGTTTTCCTCATCCTCAAGGTCGACTATAGCTAATGCCCTTGGAGCCTTATCGGATCTCTCGTGGATCATAACATTGCCGGCTTCATCAACCGTAACCGTGGGAATGTCGCTGTTTCCTTCAACTGCAGCTTCAAGTGCATCATGATATGAAGGCACAAAACTGTACATCAAAAGATTTATTACAAATACTGATAAAATCAATCCTGCTATAGAAAATGTAATACCTATAAGTCTTTTCATCTTACCTCCCAAAAAATCATTTACAAAACTGCAAAGAATATTTCGGTCAGATACTTCATTTACCTTAGAGCTAAAATTATTAAATCAAAAGCTCACCTTATAAATCATCTCTGTTTCCAAAGGTCCTGCCGGGTAACTGTCATATGTCTGTTTGTAGTACCCATCTCCCTTGGCATCCTGCATCTCAGCATCAAAAACATACCACCTGCTGCCCACCTTGACTTCTGTCCAGGCGTGGGCTGTTCTTCCTCCAAGAGAAGAGGTAACTGTTCCTGTACATACTCTTGCTTCGTACCCCAGTCCGCTGGCTATATATGCAAAAGCGGCAGCATAGCCATAGCAGTTTGCCTTTCCGGTTAAAAGAGCTTTTTCTGCATATTCTCTGGTCCAGTCCCCTGAAGGAGTATCCATACTTCTTTCATAGGACAGAATCTCCGCCGTATAGTAAAAGCAGTTTTCAAGCTGGTTACTTCTTTTCATGTTGTAGGTTGTGCAATCATTCACAACTGACGCACACATTGCCATTAGGTCAGAATTAGGAACTATGACCGTTCCATCAGCGCATCTCCACTTAACCAAATTGTCTACATGAACGAAGTGAGCTCCCGGGAAATCCATATCTGTCCCATTTTCTGAAGCCTGGCTCTCGACCACGTCCACTATGCTTTTCTTTAGCTTATCAGGCACTCCATAAAGTGCGTATTTTCCAATTGATACAACACTTTCCGGGATATATGCACCTGAAAGATTAGCAGGAAAGCATAAAAGCTCAGTAAAGTCCTTGTCATAGAGGCATCCACTGTAAGAAGCATAGGAAGGATTATTGCTGCTAACAGTGATAGACCTGAGATTGATCAGGTTTCTGAAGGCAGACGAAGAAATCTTACTTACATTACTTCCTATATGGATTGTTGTAATACGATAGTCACTCCCAAAAGTGGACGCATCAATCGTCTCTCCGCCAAATCCGCCATATCCACTTGTAGCCTTTGACGAAACTGTGGTAGTGCAAAAGATAATCAGTATTAAGATTATTGAAATAAAGCCCAAACATCTTTTTCTCATTGTCATTTCCCGGTATTGCTGCTTATATCCCTATCCCATTATTACCATTTATAGTCGTTAGCTGTACCCGTCATAGGATTAGTATTCTTAGGAAGATCCTGAGTACTATAAAGTCCATCGTCAGTAAAAGGAGGTCTTGTATTGATGATCTGCGTCAAAGTAGCAACACTGACATAGGACTGAATATCTTTCTCAACTCCGCCCTGCGTAGGGTGCTTGCCATATCCGGCAATGCCATTTATAGCATCTGCATAGGCTTCATGATTATTACATGCAATCTGGCAGAACTGCAGATTCCAGGTATTTGCATTGACATGTACCCACTTAATTGGAGGTGCATCCGGATAATCCCTATGTATATCAGCATCAAGATAATCCAGGATAAGTCCCAAAGCTCTTGTAGCTCCAGCACTGGTAAACTCATGAGCACAGAAAACTCCATAGGATGTTCTATATACCTTGCTATTAGTGGCAGCAACTTCTTCTCTGGTCAGCTCTTTTCCAGCCTTGCAATAAGCCTGGACAACTCCCGTAGCATATGCCACCATCTGTATCTCATTAATAACCGGCTTCTTTTCTTCCTGGCTACTGCTACTGGAACTGCTGTTTTTATTACTATCTTCCGGGTTATTTGCCAGCATTACAATCTCATAAATGCTGTCTGCCAATTGCTTAGCCACACTTCTGGCCTCGACATCCTGTCGCTTGTTCATTCCGCCATTATTGTGAAGCTGTTCCGGAATAACCGTCATTCCATTACTTTGATTTGAGGTCAGCTGATTGGACGGAACTATATACTCATTACTGCTGCCCCAGGAATGAGCTCCCCTGGTGATCTGTCTATTGGCAACTCTGTTTTCCTTTATTCCAAACAAAGCATAGTGCTCCACAAGCTTGGCAGGATCAGCACCATAAGCAATTCTAAGGTCGTTATAATTCAGGAAATAGTACAGCGGATTGTAGCCATACTTGGCGCCATAGTCCACTCCGTTGTACACCCTGGTTCCCTTTGTAAGAGTATTATAGGTATCTTCAGATATAGAAACTGTATCATCATAAGCTCTGCTCACAACAGGAGAATTAAAAAGAATAACTGCCCCCAAGGCAACACATATAATAGTTTTCCCTATTCTTCTAAGTAATCTTCCAGACATAACCTGCCTCCGTCAAAATTGCACAATCGAGTAGGCTGATTCCTACTCGATTCTGCACACAGACATTCCGCACTTTGTGCTCCATGTCCTTGCGACCGGCAAATGAATTTGTATGCAAGCATCCATTCGCTTGCCGGTCTTGTGCACACAAAAAAGTGCCAACAAGATTTCATACATAAATCTTATCGACACTTTTTAGATAAAATATTATACTTTATTTCGTTTTATTTCTTTTTATTTCAATTATAGATATAAGCATCAGGCACAGCACTATCAGTGCCAGTCTCGCTCCAGCATTCACAGTATAGTCACCTGTATCTGCCCTTCTTGCGCCAAGAACCTGCCCGTCAGCAAAAGCTTTTTTGTCTGAATCAAGTTGTCCGTCCTTAACAGTCTTATCACTGTAAGACATTTTCTTAAAGGAAGCTGTAGCGGTTCCAGTCTTGATGCTATCATTATCATCTCTGCCTGAGCCAAGTGCATGCTGACTGTTACTGATCGTTGTTTCATTCTCATCCCTGACAAGAATTCTTGTCACTGCAGAACCGGTACTGTTATCATCTGCCGCTGATTCTTTACTGTCTACAAGAATGAGCTTTCCCTTCTTAAGAGTAACATCATAATAGGCTGTAGCTTCTCTGCCATTACTATCATAAATATGAATATCAGTTATCTCATTAACGCTCTCTCCGGGACCTGTCTGGCTTCCATTAAAAGTAGCCTCCATTCTATGTCCTTTCATGAGACTTCCATCGGAAACAATTGCTTCTGTATTAGTAAGCGTCTGACCATTATCATTCTGAACAGAAGTACCGGCAGTGACCGTTACCTTGTGTTTCTCTGCAACTCTTGGAACACTGGTCGCACTTGCGAGAGCATTTCCGGCAGCATCTGACACCATAATTTCACCAGGCTTAACTTCGCTTCCCGCAAATAGCAGAGGAATAACCTGAAACTCATCATTTGCCTTCTTAATGTAGGCTGCATCTACATTTACATGAAAAGCCAGGCCGTTATAAGAAAGACTCTTTCCTGCTCCCCAGCTAATTCCAATATCATTTTCCAAAGAAGCATCTATATTGCCGGAACCAGTCTGACTGGCTTCCAGAGGGCTATCCTCAGAAATAAGCTGTCCATTTATTCCAAATACATACTGCGTAAGAAGATTACTATTCTTATCAAGGATTTCTACAACAAATCCTCCTACATATTCTTCTCCATTTCTAACAATGCTCTCTACATTCTTGGAATAGACATTAAAAGAAATATCTTCAGCATCAAATACAGGCTCTTCTACAGGTTTATCACTTTCCGGCTCTCCATTTCCAGGTTCTGTGCTGCCTTCTGATCCTGGTGCCGGGTCAGGCTCATCCTCCTCTTCGCCAGAGCTATGGCATTGCCTGGTCCTGATCACGCCATCCACATGCAGAAAAACATCTGTATTAGGTTCTGCAGTAGAAGCCTTTTTAAACACATACCAAAAGACATACTGACTCTTCGGATCAAACTCCGGATAAACTGTCTTAATTTCGTCCTCTGTAGGAAATCTCATTACACGACTCAGAACTTCGCTCTTAACTGTAAAGCCATCAGATTCAAACTGGCCCGTACTTTCGTCGAAGTTCCGATCATAGACAAATTCGGCTTTCCTAGCGTCATTATTTATTCTGATTGCCGCCGAATAATCTGAAGACGGGTGACTAGCAGGTTCATTAGGAATGTCCGCGTCAGCTTTATTCTTAATAAAGAAACACACGTCGTATCCTAATGAAGCCTCTATGAAGTCCCCTATTATCTCATCTCCTGAATCCCCCTCGGATTCTTCATACACAGGTTGTTCCGGTTCAGCCACGAGCATATTGTCCCCGGCATACTCTTCCGCACGTGAAATGACACTGCTGCTCCCCATTGCAGCTATAAAACTAGCCATTGCACATATTAGTGCAAGAGATTTACCGATTCGCCCAGACATCGCCTTTTAACAACTCCCTAAAAAAAATTACCTACTTATAATACCAAAGAAAAAATCACATCATCAATCATATTAAAAATATTTTTTGTTTTTTAAAAGACAATTATGATCATTCCGCAAGAGTCTTTATATAAGCTTCATAGCATCGGAAACAGATGCTACTCCTATTATTTCTATGCCCTTTGAAGACTTCTTAAGTTTATCCTCAAGCGCTTTTGGCACAATACAGGTCTTAAATCCAAGCTTCTGAGCCTCCATTACTCTAGACTCGCCCATGCTGACAGACCTCACTTCTCCGGAAAGACCAACTTCACCAAAAGCAATCACATCATCGCTTATTGGCTTATTCTTGAAACTTGAAATAATAGCAAGACATATTCCAAGATCAAGCGATGGCTCAGCAACCTTCATTCCACCCGCAAGATTGACATACGCATCAAAATCCCCAAGCTGAAGGCCAATTCTCTTTTCCAGAACTGCCATCAAGAGATTTACTCTGTTGTAGTCAGTTCCATTTGCCTGTCTTCTGGGAAAACCAAAATTAGTATGTGTAACAAGTGCCTGAACTTCTATGAGTATAGGTCTTGTTCCTTCTACAGAGCAGGTAACTACAGAGCCGCTGGCATTTTCAGGTCTTCCATCAAGCATAAACTCAGAAGGATTGGTAACCTCTGCAAGTCCCTTCTCCTGCATTTCAAACACACCAATCTCGTTGGTAGAGCCAAATCTGTTCTTGACTGCTCTTAGAATCCTGTAGGATGCATGTCTATCGCCCTCAAAATAGAGAACAGTATCAACCATGTGCTCTAAAACTCTTGGTCCTGCAACCTGTCCCTCTTTGGTGACATGACCCACAATAAACACAGTAATATTCATGCTCTTGGCAATTCGCATGAGAACAGCTGTAGATTCTCTGACCTGAGAAACACTTCCCGGAGCCGAGGAAACAGATTCATTAGCCATAGTCTGGATTGAGTCGATTATGATAACCTCGGGCTTGGTTCTGACAATGGCCTCCTCAACATTTGACAGATTTGTTTCACACAAAAACTTAAGGCTCTCAGAAAACTTTCCAAGCCTGTTGGCTCTTAGCTTGATCTGTCTGAGTGATTCCTCACCTGATATATATAAAACATCTCTTTTATCACCGGAAAGATTACCTGCGACCTGCAAAAGAAGTGTAGACTTACCGATACCCGGATCTCCGCCCACAAGAATAAGTGATCCCCTTACAAGCCCTCCTCCAAGAACCCTGTTGAATTCGCCTATATGAGTATCCGCTCTTTCCTCATCCCTCATCTCAATCTCTGAGAGGCTCACAGGTTTATTATATTCTCCCGTAGAAAGAGCTGATGATTGCTTGCCCGAAGCCTTACTTGCAGGCTTAACAGTCTCCTCAACAAAGGTATTCCACTCTCTGCATCCAGGGCATTGGCCCATCCACTTGGATGATTCATAGCCACAGCTCTGGCAGAAAAAAACTGTCTTAATCTTAGTTGCCATTTTCCCTCCCAACATCTATATAGAACAATTTCCATTCGTATGCAAGCATCCATTAGCTTGCCGGTCCTGTACAACAAAAAGGAGCTTCCTGGCTCAGCAGAAAGCTCCTTGATAAACAAGATCAATTATTTCTCAACTCTTACTGTAGCTTTACCATTTGCAGAAAGCTCAACGCTGAGATTAAGCTTTCCTCCAAGATTAGTACTCATCTTGCCAATACTGCTACCATTTACAAACACGCTGTATTCTGTGTTTTCCAAAAGCCCCAGTGTGATCTGTGCATCGCTAGCACCCTCTACACTAAACTCAACTCCCTTGTCTGTATCCTTGAATCCTAGTACTGTGGTTCCCGGAACTGACTCATATACGAAATTCTCATTACATTCCAGCTTGGTAATATCCTTGAAAGTCTTAACCTTGAGAAGGTCTCCATTGTGTTCGAAGTTCTCAACCTTCTTTTTCTCTGAAAGCTCATAGTTACCAAAGCTGATGCTACCATCATTCTCGGCGCGGAGTAATTCCTCTACGACTGCCATATCAAACCTCCTGAATGATCAAAATACTTTTATGCCTACGTTGCATAAATGCGCCCGATATATGGCAGGTCCATTTATGCAACTTCATTATAATGCATTACCCTTGTATTTAAAATTAAATATTTTTAAATTTTACTTCTTCTTTTTTACAGTTTTTTTAGCCGGCTTTTTGGTAGAAACACTCACCTTGGCCTTGGCTGTTCTGGAAGTCTTGGTTGTCTTGATATTTGCCTTTTTAACTGATGTTTTACCCTCATTAGTGGTAAAAATGATCTTCTCATCCTTAAGCCCTACAGTAACAGCAGTCTCAGGTTTGATATTACCACGCAGAAGCTCCTCAGCCATAGCATCCTCTATAGTTGACTGAATAGCTCTCTTAAGAGGTCTTGCACCCATCTTGGCATCTGAATGTTTGGCAACAAGATACTTTTTAACCGCAGGTGTGATTGTCAGATCAATTCCCATCTGAGTCTTGCATCTCTTGCTAAGATTCTGAGACAAAAGAGTTACAATATCCATCATCTCTTTTTCAGTCAGAGTATGGAATACCATTATCTCATCAATACGGTTGATGAATTCAGGCTTAAAGAGCTTTTTGACCTCTTCCATAACTCCCGACTTCATGTCCTCGTAATCTTTCTTGGCATCCTGGCCTGCGCCAAAACCGAGCTTCTTGGGGTCCACAATCTTCTGAGCTCCAACATTTGAAGTCATGATAAGAATAGTATTCTTGAAGCTGACCTTTCTACCCTTGGAATCTGTGATATGTCCATCATCAAGAACCTGTAAAAGCACATTGAAGATATCAGGATGTGCCTTCTCAATCTCGTCAAAAAGGATTACTGAATAAGGATGTCTTCTGACCTTCTCAGAAAGCTGTCCTCCATCATCAAATCCAACGTATCCTGGAGGTGATCCGATCATCTTGGATACCGAATGGCCTTCCATATACTCAGACATATCAACTCTGATAAGTGCATTCTCATCGCCGAACATAGCCTCGGCAAGTGCCTTGGAAAGTTCTGTCTTACCTACACCTGTAGGTCCCAAAAACAGGAATGAACCTATAGGTCTGTTAGGATCCTGAAGGCCTACTCTTCCTCTCCTGATAGCCTTGGAAACAGCCTTGACTGCGTCTTCCTGGCCGATCACCCTCTTATGAAGAACAGATTCAAGCTTAAGAAGCTTCTCAGACTCTTTCTCTGCAATCTTCTTAACCGGAATTCTGGTCCACTCAGCAACTACCTCTGCTATATCATTCTCATTAACGATAAAGCCTGCGCTGAGCTGTTTTTTCTTTTCTGCATTCTTGACCCTTGATAACTTGCCAAGAAGCTGATTCTGCTGCTTGTTAAGCTCTCCGGCCCTGATAAAGTCACTGTTCTTGAGAGCATTCTCAATCTCTATATCAGTATTTCTGATAGTTTCCTCGATTTCCTTCACCTTGGGTGAAACGCCCATAGTGCGGAGTCTGACTGCACTTGCAGCCTCATCTATAAGATCAATAGCCTTGTCAGGCAGGTTTCTGTCATTGATATATCTCTCTGAAAGATCTACAGCAGCCTTTATAGCTTCAGGTGTTATAGTAACCTTGTGATGATCCTCATACTTGCTGACGATTCCCTTTAGGATTTCAGTAGCTTCTTCCTTGGTAGGTTCATCTACATTTACAGGCTGGAATCTACGCTCAAGAGCTGCATCCTTCTCAACATATTTGCGATATTCAGTAATAGTCGTTGCACCAATCATCTGAATCTCGCCTCTTGCAAGTGAAGGCTTGAGAATATTGGAAGCATCAATTGCACCCTCTGCTCCGCCTGCTCCGATAAGTGTATGCATCTCATCTACAAAAAGAATAATATTGCCATCCTCGGAAACCTCTTTGATGACCTTCTTGATCCTCTCTTCGAATTCGCCTCTGTACTTGGAACCTGCTATCATTCCTGAAAGGTCCAGAGTTACAAGTCTCTTATTCTGAACAGTAAGCGGAACATCACCGGCTGCAATACGCTGTGCAAGTCCCTCTACTACAGCAGTCTTACCAACACCGGGTTCTCCGATAAGACATGGATTATTCTTGGTACGCCTTGAGAGAATCTGGATAACTCTCTTTATCTCTCTTTCTCTTCCGATAACCGGATCAAGCTTATTCTCAAGAGCAAGTGCAGTCATATCACGGCTATACTGTGCAAGAATTGAAGCCTTCTTGCCGGACTTGGGAGCAGCTTTTTTGCCAAGGTCCTCCTTAACAAGGTTAGGGTCCTCTCCCATGGCAGCAAGTGTCTCTGCGTATATCTTCTGGGCAGGAACATTGAGCGTACTGATAAGTCTGACAGCTACATTCTCACCCTCTCTGATAAGAGCAAGAAGAATATGCTCTGTACCTGTCTTGTCAGCATGGAAACGTTCTGCCATCCTGTGTGCTTCCTCCAAAACCTTCTCAGCTCTTGGAGAAAAACCATCTTTATCAAGGGTACGTACGCTGGAGTCAGGAACGATAAGATCCCTTATCATATCCATCATCCTGTTCTCATCAATTCCATTATCTATAAGGATTCTGGAAGCCACACTTCCATCTTCCAAAATAAGACCCATGAGGATATGCTCTGTACCCACATAATTGAGTTTAAGACTTCTGGCTGTGCGCTTAGCAAGCTTGAGCGCGTCTGCCGCCATTACTGTAAACCTGGATTCCATACATTTATTCCTTTCGTCATTATCTTATGCTATGCGACATATGGCATTCCTACATACTCTGCTCATAATTGTCATACAGCTTGTCCACCAGGGCATGAATATCATCCCTGCCTATTCCCTTACATATAGCTCTTGCAAGCACGACAGCCAGTTCTGACTGGGCCTCCGAAAGAGCCTGCAATCTGTCAATATCTATGGCAATTATAGCGCCACGTCTTCTGTCAATCTTGACAAAGCCTTCCTGCTGCAAAATAGAATACGCCTTGTTGACAGTGTGCATATTGATACCAATTGTCTCAGCCAGCTGTCTCACGCTGGGAAGCTGCTCTCCCTCTCTGAACTGGGATGTTGCAATGCCCAATATGATCTGGTTACACAACTGTACATAAATAGCTTCATCACTGTTAAAATCTATCTCTATGATCATACTGGCCCTCCTTTCTGTGACATCTTTAGTATAACAAATATTACAGTTTATGCAAGGTATCGTTCACAATAGAAAAAGCCTGTGAAAGCATTGCTCTCACAGGCTTAAGACTTCTTTATAAAAATTTATTAAACTTTAGTCATCAAGATCAAGGAACTCAAACTCAAAATCGTCATCGTCTCCAATAAAGTTACGAGCGCGGCGCTTAGGAGCCTCTTCTTTTGCAGAAGCACTCTGTCTGTCCTCAGAAACTCTTCTGGATGGGCGATCATCTGCATCACGCATAGATCTTCTGGATGGTCTCTCCACATCCACATCCTCATTTCTCTCAGTTCTTCTGGATGGACGTGCATCCATATCATCCTCAGGATCTCTTCTGGATGGTCTTACTGTTCTCTCTTCTACTGAACGTCTTGTAGGACGTGCCTCAGAAACATCTCTGTTCTCTCTTCTGACAGGTCTTACTTCACGGTCTCTATCAGCAGATCTTCTGACAGGTCTCTCAGATTCCTCTTCATCCTCATCCCTTGATGGTCTGCGAGCTGGAGAATTATCAGGCTTTCGTCTGTTGTCGTATCTGTCATACTCTTCCTCTTCTTCCTCTTCGTAATAAAGAGAGTCTCTTAACTTAAGAACAAGGAAAAGAACTGCAGCAAGCAGAACTACAGAAAGAGCTCCAAGAGCGATTGCAACCTTCTTGAAAGTGCCAACCTGCTTGCGAAGCTTATTGACAGCCTCTGCGCTCTGAGCAGCTGCAATAAGTTCATCAACTACAACTCGATAGCCACCCTCGTTATCATACAGATACCAAACAGAGTTGCCATCATCGCCTGCAATATACTTAAGTGAATACTTACCATCACCCTGATCCTGACTTACTGCAGGCTGCTGGCTTTCTACGCTTACTTCTTCTGTTGCTTCGCCACCTTCGGCTACTTCTGCATTTTCACCGCCCTCGGCAGGTGCCTCTCCGCCTTCTGTAACTTCAACGGCAACTGCCTCAGATATTTCTACAAGGTCACTTCTGACAAAGCCTTCCTTGCTATTAGCACCAAAAGTAACTTTATACCAGGTTTTATTATCTGTTCCTGTAGCTTCTCCGGTAATAGTTACTGTCTCGCCCTTAGTAGCCTTGCCAACTGAATCATAGCTTGTTCCTGCTCCGCTGCGGACATTAACACTATCTGTGATAATTGTAGCTGACTTCTGCTCAACTGCTGTTACTGCAGTCTCCGGAAGTGAAGCTGCTGAACTGTTGGATGTTGTTCCTGAGCTTGATGATGATCCGCCAGCCTTGCTGACAAGATCACTTCTGACATAGCCAAACTCATTCTTGTTAACATAAATCTTGTACCAAACGTAACCGGATGCATCCTTGGACTCATCAACAATGTCTACAGAATCCCCATTTTTAAGAGATGAAACCTGCTTGGCTGTCGTGCTGGCAGATTCTCTGACTTTTACATTGTCTGATGTTACCTTCCCGGTTGTCTGAGTATAAGCATAAGCATCAAGTGATGTACCTGCAAAAACCGATAAAGCAACCCCTGCAGCAAGCACAAGACCCGCTATTTTCCTGCCCAACTTATTCATATTCATACCTCCTTGGCGTCATCAATAGCCTTTCCTATATCATGACGCATGTACTTATTTTCGAAGTCTACCCACTGGGTAGCTTCATATGCCTTGGCCCTGGCCTCAGCAAGAGTATCGCCCTTAGCAGTTATGCCAAGGACTCTGCCTCCGTTTGTGACAATTCCATCAGCAGTCGCCTTAGTTCCTGCGTGGAAACAATAGTATCCATCCTTACCCTTGAAATTGTCAAGCCCCGTGATAAGCTTGCCCTTCTCGTAGCTGACAGGATAGCCGTCACTTGCAAGAACAACACATACAGCTGCCTTGTCCTCGAAATCCATGTCTATCTCATCAAGCCTGCCATCGATGCAAGCATTCATCACGTCAATTATATCAGTTTTTAGTCTTGGAAGCACTACCTGAGCTTCAGGGTCACCAAATCTTGCATTATACTCTAAAACCTTAGGTCCATCCGGAGTTAACATAAGTCCAAAGAAAATAACTCCCTTAAATTCTCTGCCTTCTGCTGCCATAGCTTCAACGGTCTTGCCATAAATATTCTTACGGCAGAACTCATCTACCTCTTTGGTATAGAAAGGACTTGGAGAGAAATTACCCATTCCTCCTGTGTTAAGGCCTGTATCTCCATCCCCTGCTCTCTTGTGGTCCTGAGCAGATGACATGAGCTTGTAAGTTTTACCATCTACAAAAGACAAAACAGAAACCTCGCGGCCTGTCATAAATTCCTCAATAACCATATGATTTCCGGCATCTCCGAACTTCTTGTCCTCCATGATCTCACGGACGCCGTCCCTAGCCTCTTCAAGGTTCTGACAGATCAGAACTCCCTTGCCAAGTGCAAGTCCGTCAGCCTTTAAAACAATTGGGAACTTGGCATTTTCCAGGTATTCAAGTGCAGCCTGTGGATCATCAAAGGTCTCATAAGCTGCTGTTGGAATGCCATATTTTTTCATAAGATCCTTGGAAAAAGCCTTACTTCCTTCAAGAATGGCTGCATTCTTTCGAGGTCCGAATACTCTAAGTCCCTCTGCTTCAAACACATCTACAATTCCGCCAACAAGCGGATCGTCCATTCCGATTATAGTAAGATCTATCTCTTTTTCCTTGGCAAAAGAAACAAGCTTATCAAACTCCATTGGAGTAATTGGAACGCATTCTGCAAGCTCTGCAATTCCGCCATTTCCCGGAGCGCAGTATATTTTATCAACCTGCTTACTTCTGGATACAGCCTCACAAATTGCATGCTCACGGCCGCCTCCGCCTACAACCAAAACCTTCATACCTTTATCCTCCAAGTTCAAATTCCCTATATTCAAAGATCAAGATCTTCATATCCGTCTATGAAGACCCTCTGCCCCTCTATACGCACTTTATTATTGGCGATAAGGTCTATCGCCATCGGCATGATCTTCCACTCTGCCTCTTCCATGATCCTCTTCTGAAGTGTCTCAGGAGTATCATCCTCTCTTATCATTACAGGCTTCTGTAAGATAATAGGTCCTGTATCCGTTCCTGTATCTACAAAATGAACAGTAGCTCCGGAAACTCTTGCGCCTCTGCTGATAGCCTTCTCATGAACCTTGATCCCATAGTATCCCTGACCGCAGAAGGACGGGATAAGTGATGGATGTATGTTGATGATCCTGTTAGGGAAAGCCTCAACTATCATCTCAGGAATAACAACAAGGCACCCTGCGAGAACTATAAGATCCGGATTAACATCCTGTAAAAGCTGTAAAAGAGCCTTATTAAAATCCTCTCTCTGCTCATAGTCTCTGGGACTGATCACTGTCGTAGGAATTCCGGCTTTCTTGGCCCTCTCTAAGGCATAAGCATTGGAATTATTACTATAAACAAGGCAAATTTCAGTATTTGTGATCTTGCCACTATTAATGTTATCAATAATTGCCTGAAGGTTTGTTCCACCTCCAGAAACCATAACTGCTATTCTCATAACCCGGCTCCCTTGCAATACTGATGAGCTCAAATAAGCTCAACGCCCTTGTCGCCTGAAACACACTTACCTACGACCCAGGCCTTATCACCAGATGCCTTAATAGCATCAAGTGTCTTGTCAACATCAGCAGGATCTACAGCAAGGACCATACCAAGTCCCATGTTATAGGTATTGTACATCATGTGTTCCTCAATCTGTCCCTTCTTTTGCATAAGAGTAAAGATTGGAGGTATATCATAGCTGTTTTTCTCAACAACTGCCTTAATTCCATCAGGAAGCATTCTGGGAATATTCTCATAGAAACCACCGCCGGTAATATGGCTGCAGCCCTTAACCCTTACACCTGCATTCTTGATAGATTTCATCATCTTAACGTAGATTCTCGTAGGAGTTAAAAGAGTTTCTCCAAGAGTAGCACCAAGTTCGTCATAATATGTATCAAGACTCTCCTTGGTCATCTCGAAAACCTTACGAACAAGTGAAAATCCATTGCTGTGAACGCCTGTTGAAGCAACACCAATAAGTACATCACCGTCCTTGATAGTGCTGCCGTCGATCATATCCTTACGATCAACAACGCCAACAGCAAAGCCTGCAACATCGTACTCATCCTCCGGCATAAGATCAGGGTGCTCAGCTGTCTCACCACCGATAAGTGCTGCATCTGACTGCTTGCAGCCCTCGGCAACACCCTTAACAATTGCTGCGATCTTCTCAGGAATATTCTTGCCACATGCAATATAATCCAGGAAGAATAATGGCTCACCACCTGCACACGCAACATCATTAACGCACATAGCAACCGCATCAATTCCGATGGTGTCGTGCTTATCAAGAAGGAATGCCAGCTTAATCTTGGTTCCTACTCCATCAGTTCCAGATAAAAGAACCGGATCCTCCATTTCCTTTATCTTGCTGAGGGAAAAAGCTCCTGAAAATCCGCCAAGTCCTCCAAGTACCTCAGGTCTCATTGTTCCCTTAACGTACTCCTTCATGAGCTCAACAGACTTGTAGCCTGCCTCAATATCAACGCCTGCCTTCTTGTAATCCAATGCCATAATATAACTCCTCCATCACTTAGTGATTAATAATTTTTATATCCGGTTTCCTGTAAGCGCTTGTCTTTCTCTATGACGCTTTCTTTAAGCGTGTTTGTATAACTTTTAAGTTTCTGTAAAAGTGCTGCATCGCTTGTAGCAAGTATCTTGGCTGCAAGAATACCAGCATTTGCACCGCCATTAATGGCAACAGTTGCAACAGGAATTCCTGTTGGCATCTGAACTATACTGTAAAGGGAATCTCTACCACCGAGAGAGGTAGTATGCATAGGAATGCCGATGACCGGCATTGGGAAAATAGCTGCACACATTCCCGGAAGGTGAGCTGCCATACCAGCACCGGCAATGATCACCTTGAAGCCTTTCTCCTCTGCTGTTCTGGCGTACTCAAAGAACTCATCGGGTTCTCTGTGTGCTGAAATAATACGCATCTCATACGAGATACCAAGCTGATCCAGAATGTCTGCGGCCTTGGCCATAACAGGCATATCAGAATCACTCCCCATCACAATTCCTACTTGTGCCATAATATTCCTCCATGATATTTGTTATAATCAAACTCTTGGTCATTAGCATATGAAAATGAATGTCGCTTGCGACATTCACGCGCCGAGCGCGGTTGCATTTTATGCAACATATTCCTAGCGCGCGAGTGCGCATACATAGAGCTTTTTTATAAGATAGGAATTTCCTATCTTATAAAAAAGTCCGTGGTCCAAATATAAAACACATGCCGTGCTCATATATTCAGGACCACGGACTTTATAAATCTTACTTATATATGGTAGTCTTAAATCCCTAGTATCATAACATACCACCAGATTTAGTGCTACCTATATTTTTGCCACAATTTATCAAATTATTCATCCATAGGCTTGTTAAGTTCTTCTGTACCTTCGAGAACAAATCTGCCGTTTTTGATGATGGTTCTGGTCTCACCGTCTTCCCTGACTACTGTGATCTCACCAAGTTCATCATATGGAATTGTGATATCTGTATGGCAACTGAAATATGCCTTGTCCGGATCAGTCTTTCTCTTGATGGAAATCTCATTATCTCTTGCTATGATTGCCTTTCCATCAGGATTGTATGTAATTGTATCCTCTTCATAAGAGTAGCAGGTATCTCCCACAGCGAAGTGAGGTCCTGTCTTCTCGGCAATGAGGATTGGAAGCTTGTCTGCAATGTTGTATTTTCTAGCCACAACATAAGCAGTTGTATTGGTTCCTATAGCAAACTCTCCGATAGGAAGAGTCTTATGGTTAAAGAGAATGTTGTCGTTAATATACTTCTTGCCTTCCTCTGCTGTGTCGAAATTGCTGCAGTTGTAATCTACGATACATCCATCTTCAAATTTGATCTCAAGATTCTTGTAGTAGAGGCCTTCAAGATAAACACCTGTAACATGAAGTGTTCCCTCTGTTCCCTTGAGGACAGGTGATGTAAACACCTCTCCAACAGGAATGTTCACATCTGCAACGCAGTTCTCAAAGTTTGTCTCCTTAGCCTTATCTCTAAGTTCATGGAGCATAACCTTCATCTGAGTGTGGTTATCGCCCATGCCCTTAACTATTACATAGCTTCCTTCATCAAGAACATCGATTATCTTCTGCTGGATTGTCTGATACAGCTTGTAATCAAGAGTATTGATCCTTACTGTCTCATCGAAAATAGTCTTGAAGTTGTCACCAATCTCAGGAACAGGGAACGAAATGATAGTAAAGCTTCTCTCCTTGTTGATGATGTAATTATTCATGATAAGGCTGTTCTGAACTCTATAGTCGCTGAGCATCTTCTGCTGAGCCTTGGAGAGTCTTAATGCCTTTTCATTGGTGCTTGGAGAAAATGGCTTTTCTCCAAATACTTCTATTACCGCAGGACCGCCAAAAAGCCTGGCTTCCTTCTTGTACATCTCACCTGCTGCCCTTGCCGCCTCAAGCTTACGTGTAACATAGTTACTGTCGAGGAAAAGAGCTACATCTTCCTTGTGGTCGTAGTCATACTGCTTGTTAGGAATAGCTCCATAGAATCCGCCTCTTGCAGAAGTTGAAGATATAGCAAAAATACTGCTTGGCGCAAGAGAAATTGTAGACTTAAGGTCAATAGCCTCAAGATTCTCAATCGCTTTTTTGATCATTCTCTCAAAACCAAGATTATAATGAAGACCTGCTGTCTTCTTGATAGTGATATCCTTGCCGGTCATGGCAAAGCCGATGCGATAACCCTCTGTAAAGGTTGTTGCAAGCTTATCTATTTCTTCCTGAGTAAGGCTGTTCAAATGCTGCGCTGTCTTAATCTCATTATCAGTTACATATTCTCCGAATCTGTAAAGATAGCGAAGATCTGTAAGATCCGCACTTGTAACGATATCTCTTACAAAATTGGTATCAGAAACAACCATCTCAGCAAAGCCTATCTGTCTCATTTCCTCAGCGTAGTCGCTTCCATACCAGTAAAGAGTCTTTCTGACTTCCTCATATGCAGGAATTTTTCCGGCCTGGTCTGCAGATACAAACTGGCCATATACTTCAAGGAAAAGTTCAAGCATTGTAGTAAGATTGAACATATCTCCCTTAAATGCATATACTATAAGGCCTCTTACTTCATAGTAAAGAGCTGAGAGAAGATGTCCGAAATCATCTCCAAAAACCTGACAAGCAAAAGTCGGATTTCCATAGCTATTTGCATAATTCTCGGGAAGAATGTCCTGATAAAGCTTCTTGTTCTGAGCAGCAAGCTCGTCCATAGACGCTTTGTCAAATGATCCATCCTGTACGAAACTATAGGCTTCATCCACCATGAGAAGGAAATCTCTGACAAAATGGAAGTACTTGTCATATTTCTCATCTGAAAGATGCTCATCAGCCATGCTGTTTAATCTTTCTACCGCAAGCTGATAACGCTCTGAGAGAACTTCTTTTCCGCTCTCAAATTCATAAATCAATTCTTCGTTATTGCTCATATTAAAACCATTCTTTCTAAAAACTATTATGCTCATCTTGGGCTATTCAAGCCACGAAATTCAGCACTATTAAAAAAACTACAAATGCAACAGCAAGGGAATTAAGAATAATACCCAGGTTTGGAAAAAGTTTAAAAATATCTTTTTCTGTTCTGGACATGATACCAAGTATCAGACCCGCAACAGAAAATATCGCCGCAACAAAACCAGCTGCGGCGTATTGTATTAGAGCCTCTCCACCATTATTGTAAGTGAATAATACAGCAAGAACATATGTGGTCACTGATATACACCCCAAAACGGCACTTATAATGCCTTTTTCAGGGTGTCTGTTATCTGTGAACATGTACTTATCTCTGACAGGTTCAAGTCTCTTAATGTGAAATTTGAATTTACTCTTTTTCTTAGACATATACTAACTACTCCGCGATATACGGATTGTTTTTTGTGCAAGCCCAAAACTGGATTTACTCATTCCTTATATCGCTCAGATGATAATTCTCTTCCTGCTGCCAAGAAGCTTGGCTCCGCTGATGATAAGGAGAACCCCTGTTGCAATTCCGGCAACTATTGAGATAACTCCAAATGCAATGTTAAGTCCGCCTGTTCCACCAAGTACCTTATATGTATGCTCGTCCATTATGATTCCCTCCTGTTTGCAACCTATTTCATCAGATTACTTGGCACCGTACTCACTATAATAAGCATCAATTGCCTTCTTAATATCCTTGTTGATGATAACTTCGCCATCAATAGGTCTGTTATAGAGATAGCTGACAACATCGTCCATAGTAACGATAGCATTAGCGCTAAAGCCATATCTCTCTTTGATTTCATCAAGAGCGCTCATGTCTGTCTCAAGGCCCTTTTCCTGTCTGTTGAGGGATACCATAAGTCCTACGATATCGCAGTCAGCCTGCTCCTGAATAATAGGCACAGTCTCCTCAATAGACTTACCGGATGTTGTTACATCCTCTATGATAAGAACACGGTCGCCATCACGAAGCTTGGAGCCAAGAAGGATACCCTTATCTCCATGATCCTTGATTTCTTTTCTATTGGAACAATATCTGATCTCTCTACCGTAGAGTTCGCTGATAGCTACGCTTGTAACTACAGAAAGTGGAATACCCTTATATGCAGGTCCAAAGAGAACATCAAACTCAAGGCCAAAGGTATCATGAATAGCTCTGGCATAATACTCACCGAGCTTGCGAAGCTGAGAGCCTGTAACATAAGCTCCTGCATTCATAAAGAACGGTGATTTACGTCCGCTCTTAAGTGTAAACTCTCCAAACTTAAGGACATTACTGTCTACCATAAATTCGATAAACTCTTCCTTATATCTCTCCATACCACAAAACCTCCTTTATCCACGACAACAATTTATAAACTATTAAATCTTAAATATGCTTTGTCACCCAATCATTGATTATAATACCTTTTCATTCATAGCACATCAAGTAATATTTTTTGTTACAGGCTGCAACAGGCATCTTTATTTTGGTTCTCATGTGATCTTCCATCTTTTTGTGATGGCCGGAAGCTTCTGCCATTTTATCTTTATGTATCAATTTTTACTGTAAGACACTATCTAGCAATGAACAGCACGCCCAGAGTACCCGGACCACAGTGAGATGAAACAACACTTCCTGCTCTGGTCTCGAGAATTTCGGCAAAAATTCCAAGGCCCTCCAGGTATTCTTTTACATTTTTAACTATATCTCTATCGCATCCGGAGTGGGTTATAAATACTCGCTCCGGTCTTGCATTTCGTAGATCATTTTCCATATCCTTTACATAATCAAGTACATATTTCTTACTTGATCCGCGATATTTCTTTTCCGGATGCATAGCACCGTCAGCTACCGCTATGCGCGGATGAAGCTTAAGTGCAGTACCCAAAAGTGCAGCAAGTCCTGAGCAGCGCCCTCCCCTATGCAAATATACAAGGGTATCTATAACAAAACTGGCACGAACTTTACCTTTAAGAGCCTCTATTTCCGCAACAATCTCTTCTGCAGTTTTTCCCTCTTTTACCAGCTCCGCAGCACGTACCACCAAAAGTCCGATTCCTGTTGAAAGGTTTGCCGAATCAATGACATGAACCCTGTCAGACATATCCATATCTTCTGCGGCGAGCTTCACATTGTTATAGCTTGCTGACATAGAAGAAGAGATAGTAAATATGATGTACTCATCAGAGCTTGCCGGATCCAGATATTTAGAAATATCATCTATGCCAGGTGCAGCCGTCTTGGGCGTCTCACCATGTTCATCAGACCATTTGTAGAGTTGTTCCGGATAAATATTGACTCCATCTAAATATTCAGCATCTCCTAGTCTTACGTAAAGTGGAATTATTCCAATATCGTATTTTTTAATCAATTCCTGCGACAGATCGCACGTACTATCTGACAATACTTTTACCATTTTTCTCCTCCATAGACTTTCTCTGTTCCATTTATACTCCTCTCAATTGAGACGTCTTTTTATCTCATAAAGTTCTTCAATAGTAAATTCAATTGGCCTTGCATTCTCAACAGCAATGGTGTGCGATTGCTCAAACGGAATATTATTGTTCATAGCTATTAAAGTCATAATAACTGCGCCATGAGAAATAATCAAAAGGTTCTGGTCTGAAGAGGTATCATATTGTTCAAGGATATTGTCTAGTGCCTCAAACAGGCCAAGGTTCATCTCTTCCAAACCGTTTACGACCTCAAAGCCTGTGTGGAAGTGCCAGTCAATTATCTGCGCAGTCTGCCTGGCACGAATCTGATAGCTTGTGTAGATCTTGGCAAAAGAAATATGGTTGTCCTGCAGATACTGGCACAGCTCATTAGCCTGAAGCATCCCGGTTTCATTTAGCGGAATATCCGTGGTTCCCTGTACTTTTCTCAGAATATTCCAATCAGTTTGTCCATGTCTGGCAAAATATATTTTCATTATGTCTTCCCTGTTTTTCTCATAGAATACTAACCCCATCCCCTTGGATCATTTTGCTCACTTAAGCAGTTTGTCCAGTTCAACAAGGAGCTTAGCTTTCATCTCCTCAAGTTCTTCGCTTGAAGGTCTGTTAGCATCGGAGTACATTTTTTCAGTTGGATAGCACCAGACTGGGCCTTTGCCGTTACTTCCGTAATTCTCTATATCACCAGTTCTTCTTGGGAAAAGATGCCAGTGAATGTGAGCGCCTCCTTCGCCGTTTCCAAGGCACTCATAATTCATTTTCTCAGCGCCGAAGGCATTCTTAACTGCTTCTGCAACTATTGTCATTTCATGTAAGTGCTTGGCTCTTGTTTCCTCATCAAGGTCAAAGAGCTCTACAACGTGATCTTTATATAAAAATAATGTATACCCCTTAAAATGCTGGAAATCTCCAATAACCACATAGCCGGTTTCAAGTTCTTTTACGAGAAATGGATTCTTGCCCTCTCTTGTTTCCTTAACTCTTTCACATACACCGCACATATATATTCCCCTTTACATTTTATCTAAATATTCAATTACCTCATTCAGGTCATTCAGGATTGTCTCCGCCAGCTCATGCATTTCATCGTTGGCAGGAAGGATATCTGGAACCATGATCGTCCGTAGGCCTCCCGAAGTTGCAGAACGGATTCCGTTATAAGAGTCCTCAATCGCATAAGCATCTTCTGGCTTAACTCCTATTTTCTCACAAGCAAAAAGGTATATCTCAGGATGAGGCTTACTGTGAGTCACCATGTCACCCGTAACAATCTCATCAAAGTATTCTAAAAGCCCAGCTTCACTTAGACGCCTGATAACTGATGTCTTCTTGGTTGAAGTCGCCAAGGCAATCTTCTTGTTAGAACTCTTAAGATAATCAAGGATCTCGCGAACTCCGCTCTTTATTGGGAGCCTGCCGCCATCATATTTAGCGTGGAAAAGAGCTGAAGCCTGCTTATCAAACTCATCAAAAGGAAAGTCCTCTCCATAAGCCTTGAGCATGATTTCTCGTGTCTTCTGAAGATTCACACCGATGCAAGCATGGAAATGTTCTTCCATAAATTCCATGCCCATCTTCTCAGCCTGCTCTATCCAGCATTCCATGATTGCTCTTTCGGAGTCAAAAATAACTCCATCCATATCAAAAACTACTGCATCATAATTTTTCATTTTTATGCCTTTCGATATATTTTACTGTACTCTTGTGTAATACTCATTTTTTAATACCATGTTACACCTGCTCCATGATTCATCTTTGTAAATAAAGGCATTCTCTGTTGTACCACTTTCTTTAAACCCGGCCTTGAAATAGCATCTCTTTGCTCTTTCATTTTCCGGAAACACGCATAGCCAGAGAGATTTTGCTCCTGTTTTCTCAAAAGAATGCTTGGCTATGAGCCGTAGCATTTCTCCTGCTACGCCCTTGCCCCTATACTCAGGATCAACCACAACAGACTTGAGCATTCCCCTGTTTGTCTCGTCATCTTTGGAGTAGCAAAAGAACCCCACTGGCTTGTCATCATCCAAAGCTGCTATATACGCAGTATCTCCGTATTGCGCTTTTTTCGCTGCAAGGACATTAGCAAAATCTTCTTTTTCAGGCGGGTATTGGAAATAGTTTGCGCACCACATAGCATGCGTTCTTTCATCTGTTACCCAGTTTTTAATTACATCATAGTCCCTATCGAGGTTGAATTCTATAAGCTTCATCCTTGTTACACTTTCTTACATTTAAATTGATTGTAAAAACTATCTTTCCTGATTTTAGTGATTATCATAAACTCACTTTTCTATATCTTGGCCGATCTTACGTGAAATTCATCCTTTTTATACTGTATCTCACGTATTTTTCAGGCTTTTTTCAGTAGAATTACGTGAGTTTTACAATCTTCCCAATGTTCCTCACGTATTCAAGCCTGTTTTTATGCAAAAACTACGTGAAATAATAATAGTTATCGATGATACTCACGTAGAAACCCATTTTCCTACTTTTCAAGCTGCAAAACCTCGCGGCATTTGGTAATGGTCCTAGGGGACGGAGTTAGTGGTCCATTTTTGACCACAAACCTTCGTCCCCTGATTCATTAATTCTTACAGACAAATATTCACATTTCCATAAATCAGAATTCTCAGAATTCCAAGTATTATCAGATGAAGCGGATAATAAATATAGAAAAACCACTTCATCCATTTAGCCTTGCCACGCTCGCCGTTGTATAGCTTAAGCACAGGATATACCAGCAGTACGCCTAGCATTACAAAAGCATAAGCCTTGCTCACAAAGAAGTATGATACAAGCGCATAAACTGTAACCCACTGGATAATCTTGAGCATCTGCTTCTCAAGATTGCCGCGGCGAACATACATATCAACGATCGCAAGTACTGCAATACAGCTCCAGTCAGCAGGAAAGGCACTCCATACGAGAATGAACTGAATAATAAACTTCTGCCATGTCTTTAGAACATTGACATGTTCCCCGATATACAGGACAACCACCGCTATAAACAGCGGATACATTACGCTTGTCCTGTTGAAGATGCCACCTTTAAGCGGATTAAGCTCGATTCCGAAGCCAAAGCAATATGCAAAGTGGGATATGATCGCAAAAATACCCAGGCGCAGCATATATTTTTTTACATCTCTTGTATAGTGATAGCCTTCGCAGATAAAGAACCACATGATAGGTGCTGTAAGTCGCCCGATAACATGGAGCGCAACTGGCAATGGCTCTACAGGAAAATTCGGATACAAAAGATCCGTGAAATGATCGATTGTCATAGCAATTATGGCAATCAGTTTTAAGTGATTGGAATTAAGAATTTTCTTGTTCATCCTAAACGCTCCCCAAAAATGGACCACTAACCTCGTCCCAATGTCCACTTTATTCAACATTATACCCATGAAAGAAGCGGTCTACAATCAAATAATGACCGTAAACCGCCTATATTAACACATTTTATATATTATAAATTGTGCAACACCTATTTTTAGCCGTAAAAAAAGAGCCGCAAAACTGCGACTCTTTCGACATTTTTTTATTTAAGTGCATCCGCAATGTCTTTTTTCATATCGAAAGACTGCTGCTCTTGCAGCGTCTCCAACCTGACCATCTGCAAACTGCTTGTAATTCTCGTTCTGCCATGCAGCGATAATGCCGCGGGAAGAATTAACAATTGCACCAAGTCCGTCCTTGTTAAAGAAATGTACGAGATCCTTGCCCTTACCGCCCTGGGCGCCGTAACCGGGAACAAGAATGTATGCATGAGGCATGATTTCTCTCAGAACCTTGCCCATCTCAGGATAAGTAGCACCTACTACCGCACCAACATTACTATAAGAACCGTCCATAGATTCAAGTCCCCATTTTTCGACCTGCTCTCCAACGTGCTCGTAGAGAGGTCTGCCATCTATGATACGATCCTGAAACTCGCCGCTTGAAGGGTTAGATGTCTTGACCAGAACGAAAATACCCTTGTCTTCTCTATTACAAACTGAAATGAAAGGTTTAACACCATCAGATCCAAGGTATGGATTAACTGTAGCAAAGTCTTCATCGAAGCCTCTAAAGGTCTCTTCGCCAATCTTGATGCTTCCAAGATGACCAACAGCGTAGGATTCGGAAGTAGAACCAATGTCGCCTCTTTTGATATCGCCGATAACTATAAGACCCTTTTCCTTACAGTACTCAACTGTCTTCTTGAAAGTAATAAGTCCCGGGATGCCAAGCTCTTCATACATGGCAATCTGTGGTTTAACAGCTGGAACAATGTCATAAATGCTGTCAATAATCTCTTTGTTGTACTGCCAGAAAGCTTCTGCAGCGCCTTCGAGACTAACTCCCTTTTCCTCAAAAGCCTTGTCCTTAATCCTGTCCGGAATAAATGAAAGCTTGGGATCAAGTCCCACTACAATAGGTGCTCCTGTGTCTACAATTCTGTCTACTAACCTGGATATCATTTAGTGTTACCTTCCTTGATGTATTATGTATTTGCTTTTTTGGCCTTTTGATTAAAAAACTCATCAATAGCGCCGGTAAGCTTCTCTTTGGGCATGGACTTAAGGAGGTACTTCTCAGGTTTGAGTGAAACAACCTTCATTACGCTTTCCTTATCATCCTTGGCAGTCAGGAAAATAACAGGTAAATGCTTAATGGCCTGGGTATTTCTGATCTCTTTTAACACCTCAGGACCATTCATGACCGGCATCTCGTAATCCAAAAGGATCAGATCTACCGGGTTCTGCCCCAGGAAAGTAAGAGCAATCTTGCCTGAACTTGCCATGTAAACTCTATACTTAACAGAAAGCCATGTCTTCATCATCCTGAGCATAGCTCCGTCATCATCAATAATAAGGATCTTCTTTTTGAGATTCTCATCAACTGCACTATAATCCACAACAGTATCAAGTGTCTCCGCCAGCATCTTGACATCAAGTGGGCGAAGGTAGGTCTCCTGTATCTTCTCTTTGCCGATCAGAGTAACACCAAGAGAAAGCTCCTCCTGATTACCGATCATATATAAAAGAAATCTCTCAGAATCAATTGCTTCATTGATATACTTAAGAAAATCCGAATCTTCAAGTTTAATATCCCCAAGATATAAAAGATATATCTCAGGCCTGTTCTCTATGGACTTAACTTCACTTTCAGAAAGGCCGCAATTGACCACTTCATAGCCTTCCTTCTCAAGTCCCTTGGCAATAGCATTAACCATAAAACTCTTATGATTGCCAATTAATAATACGCGCTTATCCATTTTTAGTCCTTTCATTTTTGACGCTACTATTAAAGTATATTTAAAAGACCATCTCTGTCAACCGCTGCCATAAGTCTTTTTACTTCTTCGTGTTTTTGCTTGTAAGCAGCAGGAATTCTGTATTCTTCGAGCATTTTCATAATATCATCCGCGCTGTCAAAAAAAGATGCTGAAACAAATTCTTTTATGGAAGCATATGCATTTTCAAGTTCTTCAATATCAATTTCTTCTTTATTTGAATCATCTTCCTGATTTAAAATTTCAAGCTTGGATAAATAGCTTCTGTAAAGTTCCAAAAGCTCAGGCGTCAACTCATGAATTTCATCTGTCAAATTTTCATTTCCGCATTTTTCAAGGTATTCAGCCTGATCGCCGAGCTCAATTGCGCCAATCGCACGGGCTGAGCTCTTAAGACCATGCACATAAATAGTATAATTTTTGATATCTCCCTCTTTTTCATATCTCTCGATAAGGCTTGCCCGCTCATTTATAGCCATATAGAAATCTTTCATTACATCCTTGGCAGCATCTGCAGAGCCGCATCTCTCGATGGCCATCTCAATATCAATTCCAGGAATTCTGAGAAGCTCCTGCAAGGCCTGCTTTTCAGCCTCATCATTTTCTATGGCGTTAGATACAAAGCCCTCATCCCCCGGCCGTATCACCTTTTCCGCAGGAAGATAAGTCAGTATCATCTCTTCTAACTTACCAGGATCCACAGGCTTGGACATGTAGTTATCAAAGCCTTCCTTATAGTACATCTCTCTCGAGCCTGAAATAGCATTGGCTGTAAGTGCGATCACCGGTGTATCTATAGAAGCGTTGTTGTCCATTTCCTTCATGGCATGGAAAGTCTGAATACCATCCATCTCCGGCATTCTGTGATCCAGGAAAATAATGTCATATTTATTATTCCTAACAAGATCAAGAGCTTCAAAGCCGCTGATTGCTGTATCTATTTGGATCTGCGTCTGCTTGAGAAGTCCTACGATAACCGTGAGGTTAGTCTTGGTGTCATCAACAATCAGTATCCTTGCATCCGGAGCGTGGAAGCTCTCACTGTAGCTGTCCATATCCTGTACAGAATTCTTATAGGAATCCGCATAATCACCTATGGGTTCACTGCTGACAACTCTTTGCTTAATGTCAAAAGAAAACTCAGATCCCTCTCCATAAACGCTCTTAACACAAAGCTTTGATCCCATCATTGCAAGAAGGCTGTTTACAATATTGATTCCAAGGCCCGTGCCTTCAATTGTTCTGTTTCTCTTTTCGTCAATTCGTTCGAAGGCTGCAGAGAGTTTTTCTATATCCTCTTCTCTTATGCCGATTCCTGTATCTTTTACCCTGACCTTCAAAAAGATATAGTCATCTATACTAACCTCATCCTCCAAGGTATCATCTGCAGTTCCTTCCGGAGCCTCCTCATAGTCAATGCTCAAGTTTATACTGCCTTCCTCTGTATATTTGACAGCATTAGTCAGGATATTGAGAATACACTGCTTGATCCTCACTTCATCGCCAAACAGCATATGTGGAATATCCTTATTAACATCCACTGTAAATTCCAGCCTTTTCTCTGCTGCCCTCATCTTGGCCATGTTAACAAGGTCATTTATTACAGAGCTAAGTTCATATTCTACAGGGATTATCTCCATCTTCCCGGCTTCTATCTTGGAGAAATCAAGGACATCATTTATAAGCGCCAAAAGAGTTTTACCTGAGCTTTGGATATCTTTGGCATATTCCAGGATAGATTCGTCGCTGCTCTCACGCAGGATCATTTCATCGAAACCAAGAACCGCATTGATAGGGGTTCTGATCTCATGGGAAATATTTGAAAGAAACCTTGATTTAGCCTCGTTTGCTGACTTCTCTATTTCGAGCTGATCCTCAATATTCTGCCTTGTCTTAACAAGCTCGATATATTCCATCAACCTGTAAAAGGTGAGATCTATCGCATGGTACAGCTCTTCAACCTCATCATTGGTGTCTATGTCCAGATTATGAACATCTGAAACCTTTTGATTGATCTCAATATCATTTGAATTATAAATATTTGATACAGCCTTGGACAGACTCCTTATAGGATCAGCAATCCTCCTCTGGGCGTAGCGGTTAACAAATACAGAAAGAGGTATCACAATGATTGAAATGAGCATGGCAAGCTTCACACTGAACTGAGAATTTCTAAAGCCATATCCGTTTAAGTATTCCTCTTCTGAAGCTATTGCACTTTGCGCATCCCTGTTTAACTTAAAACTCACCCTGCTCTCGAGTTTCTCTGCATTATTAATATGGCTGTAGTCTTCTTCTATGACTATGTTGCCTGCCTTATTGGGATTAATATGCTTCATTGTCGGAACCAATGTGTTAGATGCAATCTCTGCAGAAATACCAAGAACAATTGCTTCAAACACTATGATCCTCATAACAACCTTTCCAAGTTTGGAATGACCGTTTAGCTGAAATCTTTCTTCTTCCGTCAGAAGCTCCTCCGGAATGTAATAAATGCCGTTATTTACAAGTCTCTTGTGCTTAACAAGTAAATGCTTGTATAAAAAATATACTGTGACACAGGCTACAACGCTCCCCGGCATCTCATTAAGAAAAAGAAAAACGAGTTTGATCAACGGGATAGTATTAAAAGACTTGCCTGATAACAGCCACAGGATAATCCCCCAGAAAATACCTGTGATTAGCTGGAGCGTAACTATGACAACGGACATTTTAAACCAGGTTTTAAAAAAGCCCCTTCTTGTAAAGTTATCAACAACAATTACAACTATAAGAAATATGAACGTCAGATATGAAAAACTGCTGGAAATAAAGGACTGATAGAAGAAAATGATAAGTACGCTCATCATTCCCGGAACTGCCCCGCCAAGGGCAGTTGCCAGAATGATAGGCACATATTTAAACGCATAGACCACGCCCGCCACAATATAATTAGTATCCGACACATATATTACATGCCTGTTATACATAATTGTAAAAAAGGCGGTCAAAAGAACTATTATCGAATTTATAAGTAATTTCCTTGAATCTTCAAAGGATCCAAATATAGCGAAAGGACTTAGCAGGTTTTGTTTTTTCATAAAGACTTAAGCCTCATATGCTCATCAAATACCCTGATCAACAGTTCGCTTCCCCAAAACTTTACATATGACCATCCCTGTGCATTGAAAATTTATCCATAGGATAGTTCTTGATGTTCTCCAAAACTTTTCTGTCATCCGCCTTGGAAAGCAGCTGCTCCCTTGCCTTAGTAATCTCGCCGATTCCTCTGTGCTTGGATGGACCTCCTACGCAGCCTCCAGGGCAAACCATTCCTTCAATGAAGTCCTCAGGAAGCTTGCCCATCTTGAGAAGAATAAGAGCCTTTTTACACTCAAGGCCTCCATGTGCTGCAAGAAGCTTGATATCCCCTGTTTCCAAGCCTCTCTCCTGCATACACTCGATAACTGCCTTGGCAACTCCGCCGCTTCCGGCAAAGCGTTTGCCCCAGATCGATGATTCCTGATAATCATCAGCTACAGGTTCAAATTTAACTCCCTTAGACCTCATGAGCGCTCGAAGTTCTCCGTAAGTTACAACATAATCTGCATTATCTTTGACTGATTTATCCTGAGCTTCAGACTTCTTGGCAATGCACGGCCCTATAAATACTGTGACACAGCCTGGATGAGTTGCCTTCATATATCTGGAAATTGCGCACATAGGCGATATTGTAGATGACATGTTGTTCTCATATTGCTCAGGGAAGTGCTTTTTTAACATATTGATAAAAGCAGGGCAACAGGAAGTAGTCATCTTCTTGCCTTCCTTGTAAGCCTCAGCCCACTCCTCGGACTCATAGGCAGCTGTCATATCTCCGCCAAGACCTACCTCTATCATATCCGCAAAGCCAAGCTTCTTAAGTCCCTCTCTGATGGATGCCATTGAGATGTCTTCACCAAACTGTCCCTCTGTAGCAGGCGCACACATGGCAATGACCTCTTTTCCCGCTTTAATCTCCTTGATAATATCAACAAGGAAGGTCTTACTGCCAATTGCGGCAAACGGACAGCTGTGGATACAGTGGCCACACTGAATGCACTTATCTTCATCAATCTTGCAGTAGCCATATTCATCGTAGGTGATTGCTCCGACAGGGCAGGCCTTCTTGCAAGGTCTTTCCAGATGAACAATAGCTGAATAAGGACAGGCTGCTGCGCATTTACCACATTCCTTACACTTGGCCGGATCTATGTGCATATGCGTATCACCGGGTGATATAGCTCCAAAAGCACATGAATTAAGGCAGGCCTTACCCATACAGAATCTGCAGTTATCAGTTACTGAATATGCAGAAATAGGACATTCATCACAGGCAGGATCAATAACCTGCACTATGTTATTAGAATCAGGATTGTAAGTCGGATTCTTGGCCATTGCCAGATTAATCCTCTGTCTTACAATTTCCCTTTCCTTATAGATGCAGCATCTATACTCAGGCTTAGGACCCGGTATTGTTTTGAGCACAAGCTGTTCAATGTGCTCCTGGTCGTTATGCCCCTCCCATTCCAGGCGGCATACTTCCTCCATGATCTTGTGTTTGAAGCGGTTCATACTTTCGTCATTCGTTACCATACTAATCTCCCTCTTTTTAAAGAACTGGACGCTAGATTATTCACAGTGTTATGATCCGTGCGAAATCCAGATCAGTTGTATCTCTTGTAAATATCGTCAGCGAGCCCTTGCCCTGAGCGTTTCTGATGTACGGAATAAGTTTGAGCTTAGTCTCGCGATCAATTCCAAGAAATGGCTCATCCATAATGAGAACGTCACTTGGAATAGCACAGGCTCTTATTATCTGTACAATTCTGCGCTGGCTTTCTGACAGCTTTTTTACCGGTACTGTGAGAGCTTCCTCCGGCAGGAATTTAAGAAGCTCTTCCGCCACAGTTTCTCTGAATATTTTCTTGCTGACCATAGTCACATTTGTGATCGCATTCAGGCTCTCAACCAGCCTGTCATCCTGAAAAACAACTCCTGCATTTATAAAAGGGTACTTATAATCCCCCAGTAGCCCAACTTTTCCTGCATCCGGAGTTTCAAGCTTAAGGATAAGCCTCATGAGAGTTGTCTTGCCACATCCCTCTTTTCCTGTGATCACGTAGGAATGCTCATCCTCTATATTCAAGCTGAAGTTATCCAAAACCTTGTTTTCTCCGTAGGCTTTGGAAACTTCCTTAATTTCAATTATCATTTTCTTAATCCCCAACTGTCATTTATTGGCCATCATCTCAGCCTTTATGGAATAAATTCCTGATCTTGTCGCAAAATGCCGGAATGTAAATGTATTTAATAATGCTATCCGTTGACATTCTGTACACCTTGGCAAGCTCTAATAACTCTTTCATACCAAATCTCCCAAACGTTTATTTCTTGTTGATCATGCTGGCAAGGTAGCCTGCCCCAAAGCCATTGTCAATGTTGACAACGCTGACTCCGCTTGCACATGAATTGAGCATCGATAAAAGAGCTGACAATCCGCCAAAAGAAGCACCATAGCCCACACTTGTAGGAACCGCAATAACAGGACAGTCCGCAAGTCCTCCAACTACGCTGGCGAGAGCTCCCTCCATACCTGCTATCGCAATGATAACATTGGCACTCATGATCTCATCCATCGCGTGTTTCTCAAGAAGTCTGTGAATCCCGGCAACACCTACATCGTATAACCTTACGACCTTGTTTCCCATGATTTCCGCAGTCTTGCCGGCTTCCTCTGCAACAGGAATATCGCTCGTTCCGCCTGTAGCTATTACTATCTTGCCAACTCCCTTTTCAGGATCTATCTGCTCTCCCGCAATGCCTATCTTACAATAAGAATCGTAGGTAAACTCAATCTCTTTTTTCTTATTATCCGTAAAATAGTTTGCTGCTTCCTGAGACATTCTGGTGATAAGGACGCTCTTCTGCCCTTTCTCCAAAAGCTTTTCTGCGATCATCAGATTCTGCTCAGGAGTCTTGCCCTGTCCGAAGATGACCTCCGCAGCTCCCTGTCTCAAGCCTCTGTGCGTATCAGGCCTTGCAAAGCCCATATCTTCAAAAGGCGCCTGTCTTAACTTAAGCACTGCATCCTGCACGTTAGTCTCGCCCTTTTTTACTGCTTCTAAAAGCTCTAGTAATTCTTTTTCTTCCATGAAAACCTCTATAATTATTTGTACTATGTTGTATCAGAATTTATTTAGGGTCTATTACAACCCTCAAAAACGTGTATAATGGTTATTGGTTTGTGTTAAAAACACCTTATTTTTGCATACTCATAGCTATTAACATTGTAACATAATTTTACGCAATCTATTTAGATAATATATCTGAAAATTGTATAAACGATAGCAGAAAGGTAGAGATATGAACATTCATTTATGCAAAGGGGACGAGACCCTCGAGCAGGCTCTGGAATACATCAACAACAACGATTCTGAAGGCCGCAAGTATACTTTTGACAAGGAGGCAGACCGCTGTTATATCGGCGATGAAGCCTTTGTAAATGCCCCGGTTCTCATCAATTACAGGAATCAGTACTGGGCTCTTCACATTGTGGAATAATAATTTCTCAGGAAGTCTCAGTATTATCGGTATAAACTATAATTTAAAAAAAGGAATTTATTATGTTAGACTCACTCCAAAAATGGTTTAAAGACTATCTTACACAGAAGGATTTCAAAAAGCGCCTTATCATCATGAATATCGGTGTTTTCTTTATGGGATTCTTTTTATCATTTCTCATCAAGGTTAATCTTGGCACAGATCCATGTACCTTTATGAACCTCACTATATCCAGATTCCTTGGCATCAGCTTTGGTAACTGGCAGCTGCTTCTTAATTCTGTGCTGTTTATAATTGTTATTCTCTTTGGCCGAAAATTTATCGGCTTTGGAACAATTGCCAACATGGTTTTTATAGGTTACATAGCAGATTTCTTCTGCTGGCTTTGGGAAAAGACAATACCAGAGCACTACTTTACTGATATGCCCTCAAGAGCTGTCATCTTCGCACTGGCTCTTTTTCTCTTCATCATATCAGTTTCCTTCTATATCAACGCAAATATGGGAGTTTCACCCTACGATGCAATTCCACAGATATTATCTGTGCGTGTACTCAAAAAGGTCCCCTTCGCAATGATCCGTATAGCTTACGATTTCCTTGTGATCATCCTGGGAGTCCTCTTTGGAGGCATTCCAAACATCGGCATCGTTCTCATGGCACTCTTCCTTGGCCCAATCATCACCATTGTAGGTAAATTCCTCGGAAAACACGTCTTCGGAATGTGAGTAGCCACAAAGCGCTGCAAAAGAGGCTACCACGCAAATGTGGTAGCCTCTTATTATGTTCGCCATATTCAGTTGTAGGAAATATATTATCTAACTTTTACAAAGGCAACTGCCTTCTTGGTCTCAGTGTGCTCAGTCTTGCGAACGATGTTGTCCGTGTACACCTGGTACTCTGATTCGTAGTACTCGTCCTGCATACTGCCAGCTCCCAACATATCCAGAGCCTTAAATTTGCCGTATGATAGGTTCTGCTCCTTTGCCTTGATCGCGTCTGACATGATTTCGATGCAGCTCTGGCTCATGCCTCTTTTAGCCTTAGCGGAACTTCTCATTATTCTATTTCCTCCATCTCATAAGAAATTATTGAATGACTGGCTTGTAAAGGCCTCCTGGCCCCTCAACCGATAACCTTTACAACAAAATTTCATTCAATGGGAACATTATATACTAATGAGAAAGGAAATACTACTGCTTTAGCTTGATAATTCATTAAAATTTTATGAAATATTATTTCTCAGGCATAAAATCGGCATTTCCGACATTCTCGTCACCTAAAATATACGTAACAAAGCACGTTTCACGACAATTAGTTTAGTTCTGTAAGTCCTCTCTGGAACTCTTCTTCCATATCCTTAGTCTTGATAAGTCTTGCAGACTTGATCTCAAGACCGCCATTAGCAAAGTAAAGTTTCAGATAGAAGTTTCCAATAAATGCAGGATATACAGATATCTTGACTGTCTGCCACTCTTTATCCATTCCTGTGAGAGTCACAGTCTTGAGAAGCATCTTGTCCTGGAAAACTGAAAGTGGAAGCTGAGCCACATCAGGCTGATCATCAGCTCTAAGTACAAGCTCAAGATCCATTGTGCATCTTCTTGGAGTAGTCATACAGAATACTGTTGTAGACTTCTTACCAACCTTGATATCTTTGACATCAAGCTCAGTGATATCCTTGTCAGCCACTACATCTATCATTTCCTGAAGTGCCATATCTTCGGCTGATACTGCCTCAGCAAGCTCCTTGTCAAGATCTGACTCATTTCCGAGCATATGCTGGAATGAAGGAGACTTCATAAGGAATCTCAGGATATTGCCAGCGCTCCTTCCAAGCTCGCTTCTCTCAAGCCTTCCATCAGCAAGAGCCTCTGCAAGGTTATCATTATTGGTGTTATCACCTGCACTTGTATTAACCATGTTAAGATCGTTCTGGGCGCGAACCTGAGCAGCCACATTCTGATAACTTCCGGGAGCTCCGGCTTCGTCATTACCCATTGCCCACCAGTCAGTCATGGCAATACCATCAAATCCCCACTCGTTTCGTAAAAGAGTTGTGAGAAGATCATAGCTGCTGGCTGTCCAAATGCCGTTAACAGGGCCATAGGTAGTCATAACTGCTCTTGCATTTCCTTCTCTTACTGCAATTTCAAAGCCCTTTAGATAAATCTCTCTAAGTGCTCTCTCTGAAACCACATTGTTAACAGTGTGTCTCTTAAACTCCTGTGTATTACCTGCAAAATGCTTGATAACACCGGTCACATCATACTTGTGCATTCCCTTGAGCTGGGCAGCCACAAGCTTACCTGTAAGGAATGGATCCTCTGAGAAATACTCAAAGTTTCTGCCATTAAGAGGACTTCTGTGAATATTCATACCAGGTCCAAGAAGGGCATCAATTCTGCATCTTCTAAGATCAAGTCCTTCCCAGGTAAAGAGCTCTTCATTTATTTTCTCGTTAAATGAGCATGCAAGACATGTTCCGTTTGGAAGTGAAAAAGCGTGTGTACCGCAGTCCATACGGATTCCGCTTGGTCCGTCTGAGCAGCTTGCAATAGGAATTCCAAATCCAAGAAGTGAATCTGTAACTGCGCCGTATGCTCCTGCTACGCCAGGAGTTACCTTCGGTGAGCACATTCCCTCACCTCTCATCATTGCGCACAGATCTTCATCGGATAACTGGGCAATAAACTTTTCAAGAGAAACCTTGCCATCAGCAACGTCCTTGAGCTTATAGCCCTTATCACCTGTGTATTTATAAAGAGAAGCCTTAGGAAGCTTATCTTTTCTCTTAGTGTTTGGATCAAGAGTTCTTGTAGGTGCCTTCTCAAACTCTTTTACCACCTTACCGTTCCTGACAACTGCCTTAAGTCTCTCAAAGCTCTCTATAGGAGCGTAAGCCTCTTCGCACTGCCTTACTACTTCTGTCTCATCAAGTACAAATGTGCCGACTTCCTCAGCGCTTCTGACATCACTTCCTGCATATACTGTATACTCACCTTTTTCAAGTACATACGCTGACTTATGGCCTGTAACACCGCTGTCATCATAAGAAGCAAACCAGTACTTAGGAATCTCAAATCTGATATTCTGAGCCTGTCCCTTATCAAGGATATCTGTCTTGTCAAATCCGATAAGAGTTCTTGCAGGCTTACCAAGCTCACCGTTTGGAGTCTTGATGTAGACCTGAACTACCTCTTTACCTGCTGTGTCACCGGTATTTGCCACGTGAACTTCAAAAGAAATGCCATCTTTTTTGTCATAGGCAAACTCACCGGCAGCTATATCAAAGCTTGTGTAGGAAAGTCCATATCCAAAAGGATATAAAACCTTATCCTTATCAAAAGTCTCAAAATAACGATATCCTACATAGATATCTTCTTTCTGGTAGTTCTTGACTTCTGAGCCAAAATTCTCAGAAGATGCATAATCAGAAATATTCTCCGCGATAGTATCTGAAAGCTTACCGGATGGATTAACTGCTCCGCTCAAAACATCAAGAACAGCATTACCGCCCTCCTGGCCGCCCTGCCATACATACAGAACTGCAGATGGATCAACCTCTTTGACCCACTTCATATCGATGATATTTCCAACGTTCAAAAGAACTACCGTCTTTTTGAAGGCCTTGGTAACCTTCTTAAGTGCAGCAACTTCTTCATCAGTCAAAAGATAGCTTCCCTGCTCGTTCTTATTATCCTGATCCTCTCCGGCAGTTCTGCCGATGATGAAAACAGCAACCTCTGACTCTTTGGCAGCACTCTTAACAAATGCATCAGTAAGAGGCATCTCTTTCTGGAACCATGGCTCTGAAGCCCATCCTGCGCCTGAATCAAAAGGATTCTCTTCTACAAACTTCTCATAAGCTTCTCTGACAGTCTGATCAACCTTATAAAGCCCTGAATCAGCAATAGCTTCATAGATTCCGACAACATAGTCAACGTTGACCATTCCGCCTGACCCTGTGCCTGACTTATAATAATTCATCTGGCTGCGGCCAAATATCGCCAGCTTAGTATTCTCTGCAAGAGGAAGAGTCTTTTCATCGTTCTTTAAAAGAACTATTCCCTCTGCGGCAGCTAATCTTGCTGTCGCCTTGAATTTCTCATAATCCCATATTTTTCCCATAATATTCTCCTGTTATAAAAACCTTTAGAGCAGTTCAATGCTGGACATTTCCAAACTCGCCCACGCTGTATTTGGAAACTGCCTCCTGCCCGAGTCTGACTAACTCATGGTCATAATTATGTCTGCATTCGCATTCTTTGTCAAAGACAAATGTTGCTTCATCATTTTCTTTTGACGCAGGCCATTCACTAATCTTGTCGTTATTCGGATCTCCTGTTCTGGCAAAAGACATAACGCAGGCAAAAATCTGCTCCTGAAGCTTGTCAGATACTCCTTCCACATTAGCAGACGGAACCCTTTCTATGTTGTGGAATACAAAAGGAATATCCGAACAGTGCCATGCTATCTTGCCGTTCTGAATCGGAAACTCATAGGCAAACATATAAGAATAGACATTGGCTTCTTTTCTCTTGGATGCCTCAGCAATCAGCTTCATTGTAGGAATTCTGAACATGTAATCCAGTGAAATAAGATCAGTTATCTTCTTGCCCGGATAAGCCTTTTTAAACAGCCTTATCATCTCGTCGGTATATTCGTGATATTTTTCCTGAACAAGAGCTCTCTGCTCATCCTCCGTCATCTCATATTTATTAAAGAAAAGAGGCTGGAAAGCAAATTCACCAATAACTGTTCCAATCATCATAGGAATAGTCCCCGCATGCTCTGTAAAGCCAATGTGATGAGGCTCTCCTAGATAATAGTCATTGACCATAGGAGCCATTCCTCTGTACACAGTCGGATCAGTTATCTTCTCTGCTGCCTTTTCATAGGCACTTACAAGCTCAGGATATGGCAAAGTTTCCAGTTTGGACACATCCTTATCAGTAAGTCCAAGTTCCCTCAGCATTCCTGAAACAATCTCTCTTCCACCGCCCTTTTGCTCGCCAAAACCGTCAAAGTCGAGAACTCCGCTCATTACAAATGCCTTGTGAAAGAGCCCGTCTGCTGCCGGCGTCTGCATAAGAGAAGTAACCTTCATTCCGCCGCCCGACTGTCCAAACAACGTAACGTTGTCAGGGTCTCCACCAAAAGCCGCAATATTCTCATGTACCCACTTAAGAGCTGCAACCAGATCAGCATTTCCACAATTTGCTGAATTCTTGTATTTATCACCAAAAGGTTCAAGGTCCAGATATCCCAGAATATTGAGTCTGTGGTTGACAGTTACTACGACCACATCTCCATTTATAGCCATGGCATCCCCTTCGTAGGCCAGCTGTTCAATCGCAGAACCAGCAAAAAAACCGCCGCCGTGAAGCCATACCATAACCGGCTTCTTGCAATTCTCACCAAGCCCGGTTGTCCATATATTAAGATTCTGGCAGTGCTCAGACATAGGCCAGTAGGCATGTGGCACCATCAGCTCCCCCTGCGGATCATCCTGATGCATGAGGTTGCAGACCATTCCATAGCTGGTCGCATCTGCGACACCCTCCCAGGGCTTAACTTCTGTTGGCTGCATGAACCTCTCAGCTTCAGCATAGTGAACGCCCTTAAATACGTAAACTCCATTATAATAGTACCCCTGCAGTTTACCTGCTCTTGTACTAACTATTGTACTTTCATCACATTTAAACACACTCATGGTTATACCCTCCTTGATACAATTTATAGCTTTTTGCATTTTTTTCCAAGGTGTAATTATTTTATTATGTGTAGAATTTTTATGTAAACAGTAAACAAAAAAGAGTGACTGACTTTTTCAAATCAATCACTCTGACTCTTACTTTTGTACGCTAATTCTCTCATCTCCTGCAAGGTAATGAAGAAGAGCTCTTCGGGCTTTTTCCTTGTCAGTTGCTTCCACGCTCACAGTAAACTGATAAGTGTGTAGCTTGACTTCCTCTTCCTGACTACGGCGCTCAGCTTCCTCAATGGATTTCACCTTGGTATCTTCACTTGCCATCTCCATGATGTCATTGATCGCAAATTTCCTGAACAGCTCCTTATGTCCGGGATCAACAAGATATCTCTCTATCAGGTTAAGAGTGTGCCCAAGATTCAGATAATCCCCATGAAGATACTTCTCCATATCCATGAGTTCTGTCTCCTGCTGCATCAGTTCCTCGTTCCACTCAATCTCCTTGCTCACGATATCATTCTGCTCAGCCTCATGCTCTTTTTGCCAATCAAGAAGATACCATTTCCATATCTGAAATCTCTTCATGTTGACATCTTCATCGCTAAGCTCAGACATCTTCTGGCAGGCATGTCTTACGCCTCTTGAAACAAGTTCATCTGTAGTCCTGTTTATGTCATAGCTCCGCTCTTCTACAAGGGCCTTTTTCTCCTCATTCATTATACGAAGGCCGAGCTCACTGTCAGTTTTTTTCTCAAGATACAATGCGTAGTCACCGTGGCGCGCAATGATAACAGGCCTCTCAGAGAGCAGGGTATCCCTGAACTCTTTAAAAGACTTAAGCACGTCTTCATTTGAAATGTATCTAAAGGTTCTACTCATCTATAAAACTATCCTTTACAAAGCTTTTTTGTACAGGTCAAGTTCCTTGAATTTGTCTATCTTGCAGGGCCTTCCATAATAATAGCCCATAAGGTCCGACACCGGATATTGCTTGGCAACCTGAGCAGTTTCCTCATCCTCGATTCCCGTAAAGCAGGTTCTGATATGAAGCCTGTGGGTAAAAGAGGTAATGCTCTCTATCACATATTTATTGGTAACATTCTTGCCTATATTCTCTGTAAGAGCAGGAACGATATTAACTAAATCTATCGGCAGCTGCCTCACATAATCAAGTGATGCAAAATCGGTAACATCAAGTCCAATCTTGACTCCGCATGCCTTCAAAAATTCAACCTGGCTCTCGAGATGCTCAATAGAAAGCTGTCTGCTGCCGGAAGTAAGTTCAAGGCATAATCCTGTAGAAGGATATCCGGTCTTCCTGAGAATGTCAATAAGTGTTGTTCTAAACTCAGACCTCTCAAGCTGCATAAAGGCCAGATTAACGCTAAGATAGAAATCTTTTAACCTCATCCTGATCTCAAGCGCATCTCTAAGAGCATTTTCAAGTATCCAGTTGCCCAGATTGTAAAAGACCTGATCATTTTCAAGCCACGGAACAAACTCAGCAGGCGAGACACTTCCAAAAGGCTCCTTCTGCCATCTCACAAAGACTTCCATTCCAACCAGCCTTCCGTCCACAGATGAGACTATAGGCTGATACTCCAGATAAAAGCCTTCCATTCCGTTTATTACGCTGTTTCTGATCGCATCAACCATGTCGATGTTGCTCTTTTTATTATCCAGCTCATCGTTATGGAAAATGATCAGATTTCCGTGCCTTTGATGCTTGGAGAAATTAAGTGCATACTTGGCGCTTGTATAAATCGAGTGTTCATCTACTTCAAAATCCGCCGCAAGTATTACGCCACCGCCTATTTCAGCTCCAACTTTTTTACCTCCAATTGCAAGGGCATCTCTGGTAAAAGACCTCATGCGGCCGTAGAATTTCTTGATGTCATCTATAGTCATGGACTCAGATATCAGAGCAAGGGTAGTTCCTTCACCTCTGTACACTTTACCTATATCCTTGGCTTCATCAATAAGCTTTTTAGCTGTAGCTCTCAGGATGTTATTACCAATAGCATAGCCATATCTTCGGTTGATATCACCAAAGTCCATGAAGTTCATCATGAGTATGGCGTACTCTTTTTTCTTGAGCTTGAGCTGCCTCATGTGATTGAGCATCTCATAATGATTTGGTAAAAGAGTTATCGGGTCATTGTTATCAACTATTCCCTTGTTGATAATTGAGCAGGCGTAAAAAACAGGTTTGCCGGCGTAGTCTTTAATTACAACTCCTCTGCAGGAGCAGACTACATACTCACCATTTTTATTTCTGGCTCTGTATTCTATGTTTGGATTAACTTTTTTACCGGCAAAGCTGGCCTGTATGTATTCATTGTAATTATCCCTGTCATCGGGATGGATCCTGTTCTCCCAAACAGATGATGCGTTGTAAATATACTCTCCTGTAAGTCCGAAGTAATCGACTGCGTTTAATGACCATCTGGAAATATTTTTCCCCATATCAAAGACATAAACGTATCGGCTTCTTGATGTAACAGCGAAAGTATCGAAGATCCTGTTAATTGTGTCGTATGTCCCCTGAGCCATTTTTCTCCTCTTATATGCCTATGGTGCCAAATTATATGAGACACCTACATCATCTTATGTCTCTTGATGAAACCTGCCCCTCCCCATTTTCCTGGGCACGTCTTGCTTTTAGAAGTCTCTTGTTGTAGTACATGGCATCATCAGCTATCTTGATAACATCTTCAAGCTTGGTGCCATCCTCCGGACATCTTGCAAATCCGGCGCTTATTGAAACTTTGAGAGTAATCTCGCCGACCACTACATCCCTTGCGACATTCTGTCTCATTCTGGAAATAACGCTTTCATAGAATTTTTTATCGTGAGTTCCGTGAATAACGACTACGAATTCGTCACCACCAATTCTGAAAGCTCTGTCTTTTTCTCTGATGCTGTTCTGAAGCCTCTTGGCAACAATGTTCAAAAGAGCATCTCCCGTATCATGTCCATAAGTATCATTGACCATCTTAAAGTCATTTAGATCCATATAAATGATGCCATATGGAAGTTTCTTTTTACTGAGCTCATCCATATGCTCATGATAGCTTCTGGGATTGTAGAGATTTGTAAGTGCATCTCTGTAAGAAAGCACCTCAAGTTCCTTGGCATTAGCCTGCATGTTCATGTAAGCATACATAAACAGTGCTGCAAGAGCACTTATAACAAGTGCAATGGCAAAGGCGCTCAGCACCTCGGGCCATCTGATCCACCTCTTTACAGGAGCTATGTATAAAGTCCAGTAACCACCGCCAACTGTGCTGATCATTGCCTGAACCGGATTAGGTATCTCTTTTTCCGAATCTGTTACGATCACCCTGTTCTCGCCACTTATAACGTTATTACCGATAAGCTCGTATTCATAGCCTTCATCAGCAAGTCGGAAGACACTGGCGTCAGTCATGAACGCTGTTTCGTCAACCGTTATTGTTGCAAAGCCCCAGAAAGAGTCATCGTCCAGGTAAATTGGCTTGGTTACGATGATCCCCTTGGTATCGTCATTTAAGGTTGCCGGAGAAATGATGACAGACACCTTGGACATCTTGCTATAGTCAGCGTAAATTCCATACCTTTCATCTTCAAAGAAATTAGTCCCTCTGTGGAGAGAAGATGTCGCAGGATAGATATACTCAACTACTCCGCCAGGTGCAAGTGATATGTCGATGACATCAAGGTAGTCGTTAAAAAGTGCGTCCGAAATATCGTAAAAGCTATCCTGAGAAAGCTGTCCCTTATCGCTCTTTAACTGTATCTCAAAAACTCTGGCTATATATTCTCTGTTGTCGATTTCAGCTTCTATCCTGTTTCCAATAGAATCCGCAATGAAGCTAGCCCTCTCTTTGCGGGAGCTAGAAGTCCTGTTTATATACAGACCAGCCAGACCTACTGTAATGATCAGCGTAACAACGAATGTAATAAGACCTAAGGTAACGCTTTTTTGTTTAGTCATCTTACCCTCACTAGAATCGTTTTTGAGATTATTTATGCGCCATATACAGTAATTATATCATATTTAAACATGGTTTTTCGTTGTTTAGATACTCTTAATAATTGTGGCCTGGCAATCAGTTTATGTCCATTTGAATGTGCTTACTCCAATAATCAGTTTCTGTTAATCTGAATATAGATTACTCCGGTAATCAGTTATTTTCGCGAATATAGTCCATCGCCTCAAGGTATCCGTTAAGTCCATGTCCATAAATCTGCTTGTCACAGGCAGGTGCTGTCACTGAGACCTTGCGGAACTCCTCCCTGGACTGAATGTCAGAAATATGTATCTCAACTTTGGTAATATTCTCTATACTCTTGAGGGCATCATGGATTGCGAAGCTATAGTGAGTGTATGCACCCGGATTTATCACTATTCCATCTGTTCCATCGCTGTAGGCTTCCTGAATCCTGTCAATTATTGCCCCTTCATGATTGGACTGAAACAGCTCAACCTCATCTCCATCAGCTGCTGCCTTGTCCCTGATCATTTGACACAAATAGTTATAATCCTGATTGCCGTAAACTGCCTTTTCTCTGATTCCCAGAAAATTCAAATTGGGTCCATTGATCACTAATATTTTCATTTTTTCCTCTTTCCTAGTAATTAAATATGAATTTTTCCTCTATTGTCCGCAAAAAAACGACTATCAGATCCAGGTCACGCGAAGATTACGGTATTCAGCGACCAGCGGTGCAAGCTGTCTGAAACCAATACATCCGCTTGTGAGTATATCTCCGTAGCTTAGACCATCATCATCAAATTCGAATATTTGCAGATGATTTATAAAGAACTTGACCTTACCCGCCTGTTTTAAAAGCCTCATTGAGTACCAGGGCGAATCTATGCTTGCATCAGGTATTGGATCTGCTCCCTGAGCAACCAGATTAAAGCCATAGCTCTTTCGCAGATTGCAGGTGTGAAAGGCTCTCTCATTATCCTCTTTTCTTCTGAAATATGAGACATGAAAAGCATTGATGTCTCCGCTGTGATACTGATGATATTCGCCGGTCCTGAGGCTCAGCGATTCATCAAAAACAGATGCGCCATTTTTTCCCTTGGCTGCAAAGAAAAGCATGGCAAGTCCCGGCTCTTTGATTGGTCTAAACTCCCATTCAATAGCCACATCTGAGGGGAAAGACACCTTGCACCACAGTACAAAGTTGGCTTTCTGCCCCTCATCAGGTCCAAGCTCGCTCTCAAGCCTCATGACTCCTCTGGAAAAAGAGATATTGCTCTTCCTTCCAGCACAAAGTCCTTGAGACATTTTTCTGAATCAAGTGGATTCTCATATATTAGTTTCGACATTTGTATCCCCCAATACACCCCAAACTTTTTTTATAATACTCAGCCGCCTGTTACGTCAGACCACTTAAACTCTTTTCCCGTCCTCTGTTCATATATCTCTATAAAGGATTTGCCCTGATCATCAGGATTAAAATCCACATCCTTGGATTTCTGTCTCCAGACATTATCCTCAGGAAGAAATTCGTAAGCAATATTGTGCTGAAGCCACTCATAGGCCATATCATCAGCAGTTCTGTAGCTCTCATGATCTACTCCATGAATCGGATGAAGATCAATTAGTGCCTGACAGATTATGATCATGTCATTAGAATTTCCAATCAGATATGAATCCATGATCTTCCAGTGATCATCCCAATAAATCGCAGTATAGATGCTATCTCCATAGGTAAATACATAGTTTTTTCCCTTGCCATCTGAATCTGTAAGACCTATGTCTGCTGTAGATGTCAGAATTCCGCTTGCCTGATTTCCTGCCGTATTGCCAGTATTGTTCCGGTTCTCATCTGCCTGAGCATCTGACGATTCATTTTCTGAAGCATTACCTCCGGATGTGTTTCCACCCGGATTCTCTCCTGATGCGTTTCCACCAGGATTCTCTCCTGATGCTTCCTGCTCCGCTATCGTCTTGCTCTCTTCAATGATCTGAGATATCAGGCTTGAAGAGCTTGAAGCCACATCAGAAACCATTTCTGTAACTACTTCGCTTCCTTTTTCTACAATTAAAGATTTGCCAAATGATGCTATCTCGCTGGCAGTCTCTTCATCCACATAATCGGATAGCTTAAGGTTGCATCCGGTACAAGTGGCTAAAGCTCCGGCTATAGCTAAGGCTATGGCTATCGCCCCTAGTTTTTTCTTTTTCATAATTCCCCTCTAGATCTCACTCCGCAGCAAACGCGGATTTCTGGTATTTCATTCAGGTGCTTTTACATTTATATGATACTCGAATTGCTCCATGATTGACAACTATACTGTTTACCCGAAAAACACAGTTTATTATTTTTTCGGGTAGACCACTCAAAAAATTACACATAAAATGATTGCCCGAAAAGGATTTAAATCCAATATTCGGGCAATCCACATTCTCAATTCACTGCAGCTGCATAGATTTAATCTTCTGGTTTTCAAAGAACTCATCAATATTTGCTACGAGTTCAGCTGGTGGCATGGTTTTTAAAAGATATTTCTCAGGTTTTAGAGCCAGAACCTGCATGACGCTTTCCTTGTCACCCTTGACAGTCAGAAACATCACCGGAATGTCACTTGTAAAAGACTCACTTCTGAGCATCTCAAGTACCTTAGGTCCAGGAGTTACAGGCATCTCATAGTCAAGGAGAATTAAGTCTACCTTGTTTTTGGCAAGAAAAGTAATAGCTGTCATTCCGGAATTGACCATAAATACCTGATATTTCTCAGATAGCCAGCTCTTTATTGTTCTGAGCATTGTACCATCATCATCCACGACCAGAATTCTCTTTTTCTGATTTCGGGCATCTTCATTTTCAACCACCTTGTTCATCTGCCTTGCGAGCTCTTTAACATTGACAGGGCGCTCAAATACAAGTGATATCTTATCTTTACTAATAATGCCGTAGATTTTCTCTATTTCATCCGGTGAACCTATGACACTTATGGAAAGATCACGCTCAATGCTCTTATCGCGCAGATATACGAGAAATTCCATCATCTCATCCAGATCATCCACATAGATAAGATAAACATTGGGCTTGTCTTCAAGATGTTCAATTTCTGTGACGTCAGGCAGAGCCTGCACTACTCCAAAGCCCTCTTCTTTAAGTTCTTTTGCTATGGAACTTACCATGAAGCTCTTGCCACTTCCTATTAAGAGTACTCTTTTTTCCATCTCATTCCTCCAGAAGCACTATAAGTGCATCCCTGTCCACTGCTGACATCAGCTTTTTGACTTCATCAAATTTATCCTTATAACTGTCTGGAATCCTATAACCTGCAAGCATATCCATAATTCCATCTGCTGTATCAAAATCATAGGCTTCCAATAACTCTCTCATATCTCTAAACGCATTTTTTAGGTCTTTTTCCTCTATTTCAGGAAGATCATCCTCAGAAGCATCCGGAACAATTGCAGAAAGCTTCTCATTATAGCTTCTGAAAAGTTCCAGTAGCTGAGGTGTCTTTTCCCGGATCTGCTCTTCATCTTCGTTGTTTCCGCACTCTTCAAGGTGTGCTGCCATCTGGGACAGTTCAGTTGCGCCAATTAGTCTTGCAGAACTCTTAAGAGCATGAACCAGAATAGTGTAATTTCTATAGTCTTTTTCGGAAGCGAACTTCTCTATGCTATCAGCCTTGGTATCAATGGTTGTAAGGAATTCTTTTACCACCTCTTTGAGAGTTTCAAGGCTTCCGCAGTTTTTCTCAGCTTCTGTTAAATCTATGCCCTGGAGTCTATAGAGGACATCATATATATCTGAGTTGTCCTCTGTATCTATTATTCCTGTATTGTTGCCTGCCTGATCATCATCACCATTAAATTCGCTCACATTGTATTTTGCAGCTTTGCCAGCGCTCTCATTTTCCTCGTAAGTGCTATTACATTCACGCACCTTGTCCTTAGGAAGATACTCTTTTAACATACTCTCCAAGGCCTCGCTGTTAACAGGTTTGGACAGATAATCGTTAAAACCTGCTGCTACATACTCCTCTCTTGCGCCGGCTCCTGCATTGGCAGTAAGCGCTATAAGCGGAGCGTCGATCGACAGGTTATCCTTCATTTTCTTAAGAGCTTCTAGAGTTTGAATTCCGTCCATTTCAGGCATTCTGTGATCTAATAAAATTGCGTCATATTTCTTTTTCCTGACAAGTTCAAGTGTCTCCATCCCACTTTCTGCAGTGTCAACATGTATTCTCGTTGCCTTAAGGAGGCCCTTTACAACTGTAAGATTAATCGGCGTATCGTCAACAACCAGAATATGTGCATCCGGGGCAACGAAGCTTTCATGGTATTTCTGTACATTTCCAAGGTACTCTCTGTATCTTTCTCTAAAGTCTCCAAGTTCTTCCCAGGATGACACCTGCTGTTTTACTTCAAAAGAAAAGTCTGAGCCTTCTCCGTATACGCTTTTAACTTCAAGCCTGCTTCCCATAAGGGCGAGCAGGTTTTTAACAATACTCATTCCAAGGCCTGTACCTTCGATTGAGCGGTTGCGTGTTTCCTCAATTCTCTCAAATGGGGAGTAGAGTTTTTCAAGATCTTCTTCTTTAATTCCTATTCCTGTGTCTATCACCTGAAATCTCAGATAAATACTGTCTTCGCCATCCTTTCGGTAAGAAATATTCAGGGACACACTACCTTTTTCCGTATATTTAACAGCATTTGTCAGAATGTTAGTCACGCACTGCTTTATTCTAATTTCATCGCCAATAAGCTGCGTTGGCAGGGTTTTATCGATATTGAATTTAAGTTCGAGATGCTTATCTTCTGCCTTGACAGCTATGAGGTTCACAAGGTCATTTATAGTTGAGCTCAAGTGATATTCCACGGGTAAAATATCCATCTTGCCGGCTTCAATCTTGGAAAAATCAAGAATATCATTAACAATTCCAAGAAGAGAATTGCCTGCACTCTTGACACTGTTTGCATACTCAAGTATCTGAGGATCCTCGCTTTCTCTGACGATCATCTCATTAAGACCCAGCACGGCATTTATAGGCGTCCTGATCTCATGGGACATATTTGAGAGAAATGCTGATTTAGCCTCAGAAGCTTCTCTTGCAACTTCAAGCTCTTTTTCAATTTCATATTCTTCATTGATCCTTGTGATATAGTTCTCAATGGCGTAAACAGTGGCTTTTATCGACTCATACATGACTCTGATCTCGTCGTGAGACTTTACAGGTATTTCTTCGATCCTGCGCCCTACTTCGATTTTTTTCTTATCATCAGACTCTGCGTATTCCCGCATGAAATCAGACATATTGCCAAGAGGTGCTCCGATGGCTGTCTTGGTGTAAAAGTTTGCAATCCCCGCCATAGGTACTCCGGAACACAACATCAAAAGTAGCATCTTGAGGTCATAGCTGATAGCCGTAGCATCAAGCGTAAAATTCATATTCTCAATATGCTGAACCATATCTTTCGCTTCGTCAGAAGACAGAATTGGCGCTCTATTCATGCCCTGGGCGAACATTTCTTTGATGTCAGGGAAAAGAGCTACCATGAAAAATGCCACAAATATGCCCAGCAGCACTTCTACTGCTATGATTATTGCGGTTATCTTATAGCTGACTTTGGTTTTTCTAAGCTGCTTTCTAACCTCTTCCTCTTGATAGTAGCCTGTATATGCTACTCCCACGGGGAATGGGTATTTCCAGAAATCCCTCGTCTTGGAATAGTATAAATAGAAAAAGAATGCAGTTCCAAATATTACGATCACTTCTCTAAGAAGATATTTCCAAAGATTCATAAGCTGCCCCGGAGCATAGGAATTTTGCGCAACCAGAGAAATGCAGAGTAGTTCTACTAAGGCAGTAAGCACCAGAGTAAAAAAGGCGCTTAGGATTGTTTTTTTAACAGTCCGAAACCACAGATATTGCCCAAAGAAGGAAAAACACAGCATTGGAACAAGATAAATAGCCATCTTGTATGCATTATCCATATTGTAGACAAGCGAGCATACAAAGGCTATCGAGAATACAATAGATGATATAAGATATCCATAAAGCCCGCCAATAAGTAAAAATGGCAGAATTGAGAATGTGAAGATTATTACTGAATCAGAAGCAATTGTCATCTTTTCACCATAAAGAGAAGCATGACAACATGCAACTCCCAAGAAGACAAGGCTGATAATTCCTATTATTGAAACAATTGCCACTGTGGATTTTTTATATTTTTCTATACCTAGCATCTTCTGTTTCCCATCGTGAAAAGACATTAAACCGCATACAATTACACTTTATTATATCAATTAGAGAGTGCTTTTTTATTTACTATTTCTAATAATTTAATTAATTCTTTCTCGGCAGGGGCAGCGGGGTGAATGATGATTTCGGGTAAAAATCTCTTTAAAGGACAATTTTTTTCTTTACCCGAAAAGCCTTTATAATGGCTTCTTTGCAAAATAGCTTGCCACAACCAAGTTGCTTTCAGAAAACTGCTAGGATATAATGATGATATGTAGATAACGAGTAGTCGTAATAATGCTAGGTATTATGTAAAAAGCTTCTATATCTTCTGATCAAGCATTTACCAAGCATTTACAAGTCGCTGCCACTATATGCAAGTTCCTCGTATATAACTGTAACTACCGGGCTAACGAAATGGAGGAAAAAAATATGAAGAAACGTATTATGAGTTCCACTCTCATTCTGTGGGGGCTTATGCTATTTCTTGCAGGAGGCATGTTTACTGTAAGCGCCAAGGCTGCTGACAGAACAACCTCGTACCTGAAAGAAGCTACCTTTGTAGACGCACTTAAAGGTACAAATGAAAATGAAAACTCCAGTGATCTTATGATCGCTCTTTATGAGAAAAAAGATTCAAATTTGATTTTCTTTAATGATGGCTTTTCAGAAGGATATTCAACCTACACCAAACAGAATGTTTATACCAAAGAACATGGCCTGGTTGATAAAATCATTATCACAGAAGGATTTGAGCTTATCAGCTATGAAAAAGATGGAATTTCTTACCTCGAGACAGCAGATGGAGTCATCTATAAATGCAAACATCTGACTGATGAAGAAGCTCTTAAAGCAATAAAAGAGTTCCAGGAACAAAAAGCTAACTAATGCGAGAACCAGCGTGTTCCAGAAAATAATCTATTAATATGATTACGAGCCAAAGCAAAATGCTTTGGCTCGTTTTTTATAGCCTGCTATATCCACAAGCATGAGTATTTCTTCTTTACAGCTTAGCAATATCAACAAGTGTGAGCTTTTCTTCTGAGCTTGCGCTCTCAAGGCTAGTTACAAGGGCTCTTGCTGTATCAAGTGCAGTTATAACATTAACACCTGTCTCTATGGCAGTTCTGCGAATAATGAATCCATCTCTTGTCTTGTCACGTCCCTGGGTTGGTGTATCAATTACAAGATCGATCTTGTGGCCCAGGATAAGGTCTATAACCGTAGGAGATTCCTGGCTCAGACGGTTTATCTTTCTGGCTGAAACACCGTTTTCATTAAGGGTATCAGCTGTTGATCTTGTTGCATAGATAATATATCCAAGCTTCTTATAGCGTCTTGCTATGTCTATTACTTCACCCTTGTCGGCATCCTTGACAGTGATGATCATCTGCTTGTACTTAGGAAGCTTAACTCCTGCACCAAGGAAGGCCTTATACAGAGCTTCATCAAAACTCTTACTGATTCCAAGGCACTCACCTGTACTCTTCATCTCAGGTCCAAGGCTGATCTCAGCACCTCTGATTTTTTCAAAAGAGAACACCGGCATCTTGATAGCAACATATCCAGCCTCAGGCTGAAGTCCCGGCTTGTAACCAAGGTCCTTAAGCTTCTTGCCCATCATTACCTGGGCTGCAAGATCAACAATAGGAATACCTGTTACCTTACTGATATATGGAACAGTACGGGAGGATCTTGGGTTGGCCTCGATAATATAAACCTCATCTCCTACTGCTATGAACTGAACATTGATAAGTCCAATTACATGGAGTGCCTTGGCAAGGCGCTTTGTATACTCTGCAATTGTCTCTTTAACCTTGTCAGAAAGAGACTGTGCAGGATAAACAGAAATTGAATCTCCTGAGTGAATACCTGATCTCTCGATATGCTCCATGATTCCGGGAATTACTATATCTTCTCCATCACAAACCGCATCAACCTCAGTCTCTACACCCTGAAGATACTTATCAACAAGGATAGGATGATCCTGAGCATATCTGTTGATGATATTCATGAACTCTTCAATCTCTTCATCAGAAAGAGCTATCTGCATACCCTGTCCGCCAAGAACATAGGAAGGTCTTACAAGTACAGGATATCCAAGTCTATTAGCAACTTCCTTGGCTTCTTCTGCTGTATAAACTGTAGCTCCCTGGGCACGCTTTATCTGTGTCTCCTCGAGAATCTGATCGAAGATTTCTCTATCTTCAGCTGCGTCAACATCCTTGGCATCTGTTCCATAAATCTTAACGCCCATCTTCATAAGATCCTGAGTGAGCTTGATCGCAGTCTGGCCGCCAAACTGAACTACTGCTCCATCGGGCTTTTCAAGGCGAACTATATTCTCAACATCCTCTGCAGTAAGTGGCTCAAAATAGAGCTTATCTGCAATATCAAAGTCAGTACTTACTGTCTCAGGGTTGTTATTTATTATGATTGTTTCGTAACCCTCATTCTTAAATGCCCAGGTTGCATGAACTGAACAATAGTCAAATTCGATACCCTGTCCAATTCTGATAGGTCCTGAACCAAGAACAAGAATTTTCTTCTTGTCGGAGTCAGACTTTATTGCAGCTTCATCCTCAGAATCAGGACCGTTGTAAACAGAATAGTAGTAAGGAGTCTCAGCTGCAAACTCAGCTGCGCAGGTATCTACAATCTTGAAGCTAGCATGTATGTTGTAGTAATCGCGAAGCTCTTTTAACACACTGACAGGGAATCTTGTAAGTCTGCTGATAACCGTGTCAGGATACTCAAGGCGCTTTGCTTCAAGCATAGTCTCAAAGCTTATAACCTTCTTGGCATCATCAAGTGTGCCTGTTTTACCAGCAGTATTCTTTTCTCCACAGCGAAGGAGCTTAAGTTCCATCTTGACCAAAGTGTGGAGCTTATCAATAAACCACAGATCGATCATAGTGATATCATGAATTTCCTCGTGGCTGATCCCGCGTCTTAATGCTTCAGCGATAACCCAGATTCTCTGGTCATCAACAACTTTGAGTCTATCGATGAGTTCGTCATCATCAAGATCAGAGAAGTCATAGCTTGTAAGGCAGTCGACGTGCTGCTCAAGGCTACGGATAGCCTTCATCATCGCACCTTCAAAGTTAGTACAGATACTCATTACCTCACCGGTTGCTTTCATCTGTGTTGTAAGAGTTCTCTTGGCAGTGATGAACTTATCAAACGGAAGTCTTGGGAACTTAACTACGCAGTAATCAAGTGTAGGCTCAAAACTTGCATAGGTCTTACCTGTGATAGCATTTTTGATCTCATCAAGGGTATAGCCAAGGGCAATCTTGGCTGCAACCTTGGCAATAGGGTAACCTGTTGCCTTACTTGCAAGAGCTGATGAGCGGCTAACTCTTGGGTTAACCTCGATTACGCAGTACTCAAAGCTTGTTGGGTGAAGTGCGAACTGAACGTTACATCCACCGGTGATCTTGAGCTCATCAATAATGTTAAGGGCAGCACTTCTGAGCATCTGATATTCCTTGTCGGAAAGTGTCTGAGAAGGTGCTACAACTATTGAATCTCCTGTATGAACACCAACAGGATCTATGTTTTCCATATTACAAACTGTAATGCAGTTACCAAGGCTGTCACGCATTACCTCATACTCGATCTCTTTCCAGCCTGCGATACATCTCTCAACCAGAACCTCGTTGGCACGGGATAATCTAAGACCATTCTCAAGGATTTCCCTGCACTGGGCTGCGTTGTAGGCAATACCGCCGCCTGATCCACCAAGAGTAAATGCAGGTCTGAGCACTACAGGATATCCAATCTTACCGGCAAAAGAGATACCGTCTTCAACATTGTGAACGACCAAAGACGCAGCACATGGCTCGCCAATCTTCTCCATTGTATCCTTGAATTCCTGACGATCCTCAGCTTTTCTGATAGTCTCAGCTGTTGTTCCAAGAAGCTTAACACCATGTGATTTAAGGAAGCCTGATTCATCAAGCTCCATTCCAAGGTTAAGTCCTGCCTGTCCTCCAAGTGTAGGAAGGATTGAATCAGGTTTTTCTTTTTCTATGATCTGCTCTAAAACCTTGACTGTAAGAGGCTCAATGTAAACCTCATCAGCAATATCCTTATCAGTCATGATCGTAGCAGGGTTGGAGTTCACAAGAACTACCTCTATTCCCTCTTCCTTGAGAGATCTGCAGGCCTGAGTTCCGGCATAATCAAACTCCGCAGCCTGTCCTATAACTATAGGTCCTGAACCAATTACGAGAACCTTTTTAACATCTTTATTCTTGGGCATATCTTTCCTTTCTATCCATGCCGACAAACCAGGAACCGCTTTGCCTGTTCCTCGTTGTCGCGGCGTTCGCCGTATACTTATCACAAAACATAAAAATGCATACCAGCATGTATTTTATTATGGTTCATTCTTCGTGCACGGCTCACTTTTGAGCGCACATCATACCAATAAAACGATCAAACAGATAACTGCTGTCCTGTGGTCCCGGACATGCTTCCGGATGGAACTGAACAGTGAAGATATTCTTACCAACGTAAGAAAGTCCCTCATTGGTTCCGTCGTTTACATTTATAAAAGCGGGCTCAGCTACTGCTTTGTCCAGTCTATCTGTGTCAACCACATATCCATGATTCTGTGAAGAGATATAAACTCTGCCGTTTGAAAGGTCTTTTACCGGGTGGTTTCCACCTCTGTGACCGTACTTAAGTTTAAAGGTATCAGCACCTGTAGCAAGGGCCATGAGCTGATGACCAAGGCATATTGCAAAAATAGGTACATCTGAAGCGTACAGCTTCTTGATCTCTGCAATCACGCCTCTGCAGTCCTTGGGATCTCCAGGGCCGTTAGAGAGCATGATTCCGTCGGGCTTATCCCTGAGGATTTCCTCAGCGCTTGTGTCGAATGGATAAATTGTGACATCACATCCTCTTGCAACAAGTGAATCAGCTATATTCTTCTTGGCTCCAAGATCCAGAAGCGCAACCTTAAGTCCTTTGCCGTTTAGCTCTTTGACGATGGCCGGTCTCTTCTCTCTTTTGCTGAGGTCTCCATTAAGGCAAGCCTCGTAGTCTTCCTTGTTAAAAGAGGCACTGCCTGACAGAGGGCCATTCTCAGCGATATCAGTTACGCCCTGTCTGAACTTCTTTTCCTTACAGGACACCTTGCTGACTACATCTCCTGTGGTGTAGGCATGAAGCTTATCTACAACATCCTCATAAGTTAAGTTATCGTTTGTTGTAAGATATCCGTTCATAGTTCCCTTATCGCGAAGGTGTCTTACAAGAGCTCTTGTATCAATTCCCTCAATTCCGGGAATCTCATACTTACTCATGAATTCCTGAATTGTCATGTCACATCTGAAGTTAGATGCAACATGGGATAATTCCCTGACAATGATTGCATCAACCCAGGGGCGCTCTGATTCCATATCTTCAAGGCATACGCCATAGTTTCCTATAAGTGGATAGGTCATACAAACTGCCTGACCCGCGTAAGACGGATCAGTGAAAACCTCTGTATAACCAGCCATTGAAGTATTAAAAACAATCTCGCTGACAACATCCTTATCAAAACCTATATGCTTACCAGTGAATATTGTTCCATCTTCTAATATTAAACGTGCTTTCATTACTCCTCCAAATCTGTAATTCATAAAATCCTTGAACACAACAAAGTAACTATATTCAAGAATACATCTACTTCGTCAGATAATCTCGACTATGCGACCAGCATTGAGTTTATAGGCGAATATGTACAGAGTCATGGCGATTTTAGCACTATGGAAGTGAGACTGCCTTATGCAGGCTCACTGGAATGTCCAGTGCTACGAGCAATGACCTGTACATATCTCCATAAACTCATGCGTCCTTATTTGAAATACTGTACACCTGATTCGAAGATGCGAAGGTCCTGCTCTCCATAGATGTTGATAGCAACGCCGTCGCCGCGACGCTCTGAATGAGCCATCTTACCAAGACATCTTCCATCCGGTGAGAGGATACCTTCAACTGCTCTGTATGAACCATTGATATTCCACTCATCATCCATAGTTACATTGCCCTCAAGATCACAATACTGTGTTGCAATCTGTCCGTTTGCAAAGAGCTTATCAAGAACATCCTCAGGAGCAACAAAACGTCCTTCACCGTGAGAAGCAGGGTTTGTGTAAACTCCTCCAAGCTCTGCCTGAGACAGCCAAGGTGAATTATTGGAAACAACCTTGATCGTTGCCATCTTGGAGATGTGTCTTCCGATAGTATTAAATGTAAGTGTAGGTGAGTCAGCGCTCTGGCCTGTAATTGTTCCATTTGGTACAAGGCCCAGCTTGATCATAGCCTGGAATCCGTTACAGATACCAAGTGCAAGACCATCTCTGTTATGAAGCAGGTCTTCTACAGCTTCCTTAATAGCCTCATTCTGGAAGGCAGTTGCAAAGAACTTGGCACTTCCGTCAGGTTCATCACCTGCTGAGAATCCGCCCGGGAACATAATGATCTGTGCGTTCTCGATAGCCTTTTTGAACTCAGCTACAGACTCTGTAATGTCCTGTGCATTTCTGTTTCTGAAAATCTTGATATTTACATCTGCGCCTGCTCTCTGGAAAGCCTGAGCACTGTCGTACTCGCAGTTAGTTCCAGGAAATACCGGTATAAATACTGTAGGTTTTGCAACCTTGTTCTTGCAGATATGAATACTCTCAGCTCTGTAAAGATCTGATTTAACTGCAGTCTTTTCTTCGTTGACTGTTGAATGGAATACCTTCTCAAGCTTGTTCTTCCATGACTCAAGGGCTTCATCCATTGAAAGCTCTACAGAACCTACTGCAAATACTGGAGCATCTGTAACTTCGCCGATTTCTCTAGCACCTTCCACCTTAAGTGCATCTGCAAGTCTGTCCTCTGAAACCTCAGCAACGATGTCTGCAATATCGTTTGTAAACAGCTCCCCAGCCTCAACAGAATCAGAAATCTTAATTCCAAGTCCATTACCAAAAGACATCTTACAAAGAGCAGCCGCAAGACCATAGCAGTCCTCAGCATAAGCGGATACGATCGCGCCGCTTCTCATGAGCTCTGTGATCTGTCCGTACAGCTTCATAACCTTGTCATAATCAGGAAGGTCGTATTTATCCTTGGCAATCTTGAACTGAACAAGCTTGTTTCCGCTCTTTTTAAGCTCAGGTGTAACAACATCTGACTGTTTAGCCACATCTACGGCAAAAGAAACAAGTGTAGGAGGAACGTTTATCTCATTAAAGGATCCGGACATTGAGTCCTTACCACCGATTGAAGCAATTCCAAACTTCATCTGTGCATCGAAAGCGCCAAGAAGTGCTGCAAATGGCTGGCTCCATCTTGTAGGATCCTCAGTCATTCTCTTAAAGTACTCCTGGAATGTGAAGTGGAGGTTCTTGTAATCACCACCTGTTGCTACGATTCTCGCAACAGACTCAGTTACAGCGTAGGCAGCACCATGATATGGGCTCCAGCTTGAAAGATATGGATCAAAGCCATAGCTCATCATTGTTACTGTATCTGTTTTGCCACCGAGAACAGGAAGCTTAGCTACCATTGCCTGTGTCTCTGTGAGCTGATATTTACCACCATAAGGCATGAGAACTGATCCGGCTCCGATTGATGAGTCGAACATTTCTACGAGGCCTTTCTGTGAACATACATTGAGGTCTGAGAGCTCAGCCTTAAGAGCTGCCTTGACATCTCCCTTATCGAGAGCCTCTGCAACCTCGCTGCTTGCAATCTTATTCAAATAATTATCATCGCTTGCAAGAGCTTCTACCTTAACTGTAGTCTCCTGATGTGCTCCGTTTGTATCAAGGAAAGCTCTCTTGATATCTACAATCTTCTTGCCTCTCCAGTTAAGGACAAGTCTTGGGTCTTCTGTAACGACCGCAACCTTAACAGCCTCAAGATTCTCCTCAGCCGCATAATCAAGGAATTTATCAGCATCCTTAGGATCAACTACAACTGCCATTCTCTCCTGTGACTCAGAAATAGCAAGCTCTGTTCCATCAAGACCTGCGTACTTCTTGGGAACAAGGTCAAGGTTAATATCAAGTCCCGGCGCAAGCTCACCGATTGCTACTGAAACTCCGCCTGCACCAAAGTCGTTACACTTCTTTATAAGCTCACTAACTTCAGGTCTTCTAAAGAGTCTCTGAAGCTTACGCTCTGTAGGAGCATTACCCTTCTGAACCTCAGCTCCGCAGGTTGTAAGTGATTTGCTGTCGTGAGCCTTGGAGGAACCTGTTGCTCCGCCGCAGCCATCTCTACCTGTTCTTCCGCCGAGGAGGATAATGATATCTCCCGGATCAGCGCTTTCTCTAATTACATGCTCCTGTGGAGCAGCACCCATAACCGCGCCAATCTCCATTCTCTTGGCAACGTAACCAGGGTGATATACCTCTTTTACATAGCCTGTTGCAAGGCCAATCTGGTTACCATATGATGAATAGCCGCTTGCAGCGCCTCTAACAAGCTTTTTCTGTGAGAGCTTGCCCTTCATAGTCTCAGCTACAGGAACTGTTGGATCTGCAGCACCTGTAACACGCATAGCCTGATATACATAGCCTCTTCCTGAAAGAGGATCTCTTATAGCACCGCCAAGACATGTAGCTGCGCCACCAAATGGCTCGATCTCTGTAGGATGGTTGTGAGTTTCGTTCTTGAAGAATACAAGCCAGTTCTCTAAAGAAGGGCCGTTACCGTAGTCAACTTCTACAGGAACAACTACTGTACACGCATTGTTCTCTTCAGACTCTTCCATGTCTGTGAGCTTTCCGTCCTTTTTGAGCTTCTTCATTCCCATAAGGGCGATATCCATAAGGGAAATGAATTTCTCTTTTTTCTTATCATCTGTTGTGTAAAGAGCATCTCTGCTCGCAAGGTAATCTTCATAAGAAGCCTTGATAGGCTCGGCAAAAAAGCCGTCTTCAAAGGAGATGTCTTTAAGCTCTGTACCAAATGTTGTATGGCGGCAGTGATCAGACCAGTATGTATCAAGCACTCTGATCTCTGTCATAGAAGGATCACGCTTCTCATCATCATGGAAGTATTGCTGGATCCACTTGAAATCATTGAAAGTCATAGCAAGGCCAAGTGACTGATAAAGCGCCTTAAGATCAGCTTCAGTCATATCCTTGAAGCCATCAAAAATCTTGACATCTTCAGGATCATCGTAGGTTTCAACAAGTGTCTGCGGCTTGTCATCAGAAGCTATACGTGAATCAACAGGGTTCATTGTATAGTCCTTGATCTTCTCAAGCTCTTCCTCTGTTATATTTCCTATGAGCATATAAGTTACTGCAGTTCTGATAACAGGCTCCTCATCACCCTTTATAAAACGAACACACTGCTCGGCAGAATCCGCTCTCTGGTCAAATTGTCCCGGAAGTGCCTCAATACTGAATACTTTGGCTCCCTCAGGAATATCTATTTTTTCCCTGTAAAGTATGTCTACAGGAGGCTCGGAAAATACGGTTCCTACAGCCTTCTCAAATACATCATCAGATACATTTTCCACATCATATCTGATAAAGATCCTTACCTTCTCAACGCCCTTGATCCCAAGGTAACCTGAAATCTCATGACGCAGCTCTCTTGCCTTTCCTGCGTAAGGTTCTTTCTTTTCTACGTAGATTCGTCTTACAGTGCTCATAACTTCTCCTCTTTCCTTTTTATATCTATGAACTGACTAGTCAGCATCATACATTTTGACATTTTAATATAATAAGAAAGTGCTTAATAATGTTTATTAAGCACTTCATTCTTCGGGCACTAACCCCTCTAACACATACATTAATTCTCTATCTATAGCTTCTTCTGTAATAGAACAAGTCTTGGACATGATCTTGAGTCCTTCCACCACGTACATTAAATTGCGGGCACAGCCAAGAGGGTTCTCGCAATAAAACTCGTCATTTTCAATTCCATTTTCTATTAATTTCTGAATAATGGTAACTGCTGTATCAAATTGATTTTTAAGTGGATTGTCTTTTGCCGAAACTTTATGAACGGAAAAATATTCATAAGTGGCTACAGTGAGATTGTTTTTCTTTCTAAGAATTTCTTTTTTCTGCTCTTTGAGGAAAAGAGCAAGCATGTCGCCAGCGGAAGCATCGCCGGAAAGCGCTGCCACAACTGCCTCTTCATCATCCTCGTCATGTTCGTCGGCAAGAACTGCCATGAATATTTCAGCAGTACTGGAAAAATAGAGATAAAGACCCCCACGACTGATGTCGCAGGCATCAACAATGTCCTTCATAGTTACATTCTTATAACCTTTTTCGGAAAAAACAGTTCTGGCCTTCTCCAGAATGTATTTCCTCTTCTGTGTGGACTTCTCTCCCATTAAACTCTCTCCCAAATCCTAAATCTAGTAAAAGAATCCAGCATTACAATAAGCTTAATACATCTACTACAGACAGTGCCTGCTCATGCAAGCGGTCTGTCGTTCTCTCGTCCCCAAACTCTGCACAATTCGTCCATCTTCTTAACTACGTTATACAGAACTCCGTTGCGCACGCCTTCTGCCCAAACTGTTCCCTTAGTCATACCTGACAGAATATATTTAGACAAAATTCCCGCAAGATCATCCATATCTCTGATCTCAGCATCATGAATGAACAAAAGCTCATCCTTGGCAGTATTCAAACGATTTCTGGAATAAACATACACATAGTTGCGATCAAGCAAATTGGTAGACTGCGCTGCCTTAACAAAGGCAAGCAGATTTGAATCATAAACCGGAAACGGCATTGATTTGAGGTCGCTGCTGTTGTAACTCGAAGCCACCTCTGATTTGGCATTCTCCTGAAGCCATCTCATATATGGAACTAACTTAGAAACTTCTGGTCTATATCTTGAAACGATATCCTCAACGCTGTTCTCATTGACATTGTTGTCATTTTCAAAACTCATTGAAAGCCGCTCCTATTCTGGCTTACAGCCGTTTTCAAAACATTTCTGTCATTTCTTAAAAAGTTCTTGATAAATTATAGCAAGTAGGTTTCGAATTGTATAGAGGTAATTTGTGATATTTTTAAGGCTGCTTTATGCAGGGTTTTATTGCCTTATTAGTTCGAGCAATCTTGATGCCGCTATAGATAAAGGCCTTGTCTCGTCAGTGATAACACAGATATCTCTTTTGGGAATAAGAGATTTAAAGCGAAGTTCAAAGAGCACTCCGCTATCAAGATATTCCTGGGCAAAGTTCTTGACAACGCAGCCCACACCCAGATTTCTAAGGGCGAACTGAACGATCATGTCACTGGTGGAAAGTTCGAATTCCGGACGAATATCTACATTATAAGACTGCAGGAAATTATCAATATAGTTTCTGGTACTGGAATTACCTTCCAGGAGTATAAGCGGAATGTTCTTAAGATCACTGAAATCCAGCATTCTGTTCTTGTACTGTATAAAACGTCTCCCCGCGACAAAGGTATCTTCTATAGTAGAAACGCGGAAGAAATTGTAGCCCTCTTTTTCCGCAAAAGGAGTTGAAATAACGCCAAAGTCAATCTTGTCATCATCAAGATAATCAAGGGTTTCCGGCGTCGGGCCATTGGTAACTGTAACCTTTATTCCCGGATACAGCTCATGGAACTTTTCAAGAAATGGTAAAAGGAAAAATCTAAGCGTCATATCACTGGCACCAATCCTGACTTCTCCTGCGTCAAGATGCTGGATCTGTCTAAGGCGATGCTCTCCAAGGTCTATCTGTTCATAGCCTCTTTCTACATATCTATATAGAAGTTCGCCTTCACTGGTAAATTTCATTCCCCTTGAAGTTCTCTGAAAAAGAGAACAACCAAGCGCCTTCTCAAGCTGATGAACAGACTGGGTTACAGCCGGCTGCGAAATAGACAGCTCTTTGGCCGCTCCTGTTATGCTTCCCAGTTTTCCTACATAATAAAACACTTTATAATATTCGAAATTTTCTACCATGAAAACTCCCTTCAGGTGCCTGTGTCCTTGAATTATTTCTTTTAACTCTTTATACTGAAATAGTGTATCACATTTATCTGGAGGTTGCTCATGGGAACTATGCTTACTAATGAACAGATATATGAACAATATCACGACAAGGTTTTTGCCTATATCAGAAACCACGTCAATCAGATCGAGGACGCAGAGGACCTGTGTTCCGACGTATTCATCAAGATATACAGTAAAATAGATACTTTTGATTCTTCCAAGGCCAGCATTTCCACCTGGATCTACGCAATGACCAGTAATACAGTCATTGACTTCTACAGAACCAATCACATTCATTCAGAAATACCGGAGGATCTGGCCGAGGAAAAGAGCCTTATAGAGGATGAAGTCCTTAATAACGAGAGTCTTGAGATTCTCGCCAAAGCGCTCAAAGAGCTCCCTCAGGAACAAAGAGATATCATCGTTTTGAGGTATTACAGAGGACTTACCCTTCAGGAAGTTGCAGCGCAGATGAACCTTTCCTATGGAGTTACCAAATTGCGCCACAGAGAAGCTCTCGGAAGGCTCAAGGACCTGATCGGTGAATAAATATTTTTAGGCTTTATGAACTAATGATTTTTCTATTGCCATCCTGCAGCGATAAATGATAGAATCTTTGCTGTTGGTAACAGAAAATCATTAGTTTTTTAGTTAGGAAAAGAAATGAATAATAATAACGGAACAACTCCCACTTATAAGAGAGTTCTTGCACTTGCAGGACTAGTAATACTTGTAGGACTTATAATCGCCTTTTTGTGCGTAGCTTTATTTGGAGGCCCTGATTCAAAAGATCTGTTCATGGGACTTGCAGGCGCTATCGTCGCAGTACCAATTATGCTCTGGCTTCTGTTATGGGGACTTAGCGCTGTGACAGGAAGACACAACATCGCATCACTTGATGCAGGTTCATCCAACAAACAGCACGATAAATTTGGGAATGTAATCCCTGATGGCAAGATAGATACAGTAGTCTTCGATATCGGAAATGTCCTGACAGACTTTGCCTGGAACGACTTCCTTGTGGCCAAGGGTTATGACAAGGCCATGATAGAGCGAATTGCCAAGGCTACAGTAGAAAGCGATGACTGGGTAGAATATGATAAGGGAAATCTTACAAATGACGAGATCATTGCAAGATTTGTAGAGAACGATCCTGAGATTGGAGATCAGTTACAGGATGCCTTTGCTAATATCGATGGCATCATCTTAAAAAGAGATAAGACAATCCCATGGATCAGATCTCTGAAAGCCGCAGGCTACAAAGTATTATACCTTTCAAACTTCTCAAAGCAGGCCCTTGAAGGCTGCCCTGAAGCAATGGCCTTTCTCGATGAGACAGACGGCGGAATCCTCAGCTACAGAGACCACGTAGTTAAGCCTTATCCGGAAATCTACAAGCTTCTCGAAGAGCGTTATGATTTAACCCCGGAGAAAACAGTCTTCATCGATGACACTCCTGTTAATATCGACGCTGCTATAAAGCTTGGCTGGAACGGCATAGTTTACAAGAACTATGAGCAGGTTCATGATGAGCTCGTAGCACTTGGAGTGAAGTATTGATAGAATTAAGTAGAAGACAGCTTGTCTTCCTACTTGCATGCATATTGTTAAAACATAAAACAACAGCTCTGCATAGGCTAATTACCTTTGCAGAGCTGTTTTGTTGTTATCTAGCTTTTATCTTTTATCTCTTAATCTCTCTTAAAGATATCTCTTGTGTATACCTTATCGGCTACATCATCAAGCACTGTATCGTATCTGTTTGCGATAATGCTGTCGCATCCTGTCTTGAACTTCTCAAGATCATTAACAACAAGAGAACCAAAGAATGTTGTTCCATCAGGAAGTGTTGGCTCATAGATGATTACTGTTGCGCCCTTAGCCTTGAGTCTCTTCATAACACCCTGAATACTACTCTGTCTGAAGTTATCAGAGTTAGACTTCATTGTAAGTCTGTAAACACCTACAGTTATAGGTCTCTCTTTTTCTGCATTCCACATGGAAGATGCTGTATAGTAACCTGCCTTCTCAAGCACTCTGTCAGCGATATGATCCTTACGGGTACGGTTACTCTCAACGATAGCTCTGATCAGATCCTCAGGCACATCCTGGAAGTTTGCAAGAAGCTGCTTGGTATCCTTGGGCAGGCAGTATCCGCCATATCCAAATGATGGATTGTTATAATGTGTTCCAATTCTGGGGTCAAGACAAACACCCTCGATGATCTTCCTGGTATCAAGACCCTTGAGCTCAGCGTATGTATCAAGCTCATTAAAGTAGCTGACACGAAGTGCAAGATAAGTATTAGCAAAGAGCTTAACTGCCTCAGCCTCTGTAAAGCCCATGAAAAGAGTATCAATGTTCTCTTTCTCAGCACCCTCAACAAGAAGGTTTGCAAATACCTCTGCCTTCTCTCTGCTGGCATCATCGCATCCTACAATGATTCTACTAGGATACAGGTTGTCGTAAAGAGCCTTGGACTCACGAAGGAACTCTGGTGAGAACAGTATTCTGTCTGTCTTAAACTGCTCTCTGACCTTCTTGGTATAGCCTACTGGAATTGTAGACTTGATGATCATTGTTGCTGTCTTACTGGATTTCAGAACCAGATCAATAACTGCCTCTACTGCAGAACAATCGAAAAAGTTCTTCTGTGGATCATAATTAGTAGGTGCTGCGATGATTACATAATCTGCATCTGCATAAGCTGACGCACCATCTGTGGTCGCATGGAGATTAAGTCCTCTTTCCTCATGCTCAGCCAAAAACTTCTCAATATATTCATCCTGAATCGGAGACTTCCAGTTGTTGAGTTTCTCAACCTTCTCCTCAAGAATATCTACTGCTGTTACTTCATTATGCTGTGATAAAAGAACCGCCAAAGACAGTCCTACATATCCAGTTCCCGCCACTGCTATTTTCATGTTTTTCTCCTCCTATCAACTTTACTATTATATATACAAACTTCCATTCATTCAATTTTTTTATTCAAAAAAATACATTCGCTAAATTGTACTTCTAAACGCGCTCATTCCCAGCACTTAATCTTCTAATTATTACAACAAGTCCAATCCCAACCAGAAAACCAATAACATCAAAGGCAATGTCCCTTCCCTCAAACTCTCTTGTTGGAAGAAATACCTTAAAAGTCTCATCAGCAATGGCAACTACGCTGCATATAAGCGCAGATACCCATGGTCTGGTAAAAGAAAAAGCTGTTATGATCCCAAGCATAAAATAAAGCGGTAAATGTAAAAGAGATCTAAACCAATGCATATCTGTTGCCCATCTGCCGGAGGCATTAGGAACAATCGCCTTACAAAAATTCTGTAATCCTCCGGAAACACTAAGAGTTTCACTTGGAGATTGCATCGTAAGTATGGCAATTATTATCAGCATTATAGCTATTGGAAATAACTTTCTGATTCTCATAAATGTTGACGTCACGTGTAATTATCCCCCAGAACACAAGCTTATATACTAGACATTTAACATCAGTTCGGATTAAAAATCAATCTTAATACATAATATCAAAGCCGGTCTTAACAGAAGACCGGCTTAATCTATACTCTATCTATGCTGTATCTATTCTTTGATCATGTTTATTCTACAGTTACACTCTTAGCCAGATTTCTTGGCTTATCAACATCAAGTCCCCTTGCAACTGAAACATAATAGCCCAGAAGCTGAAGCGGAACTACAGCAAGTGATCCTATAAAGTGTGGATCCATCTTAGGTACATAAGTTACAAAATCAGCTATATCCTCAACATCATATTTTCCATAAGGAGCAAGTGCCATCAGGTAAGCGCCACGTGATTTGCACTCAACCATATTTGAAACAGTCTTCTCATAAAGACCATCCTGACAGAGGACACCGATAACAAGAGTTCCGTCCTCAATAAGACTGATTGTTCCGTGCTTAAGCTCACCGGCCGCATATGCCTCTGAGTGAATATATGAAATCTCCTTGAGCTTGAGGCTTCCCTCAAGACCTATAGCATAATCGATTCCTCTTCCAATGAAAAAGACATCCTTAGAGTTTGCAATCTTGGCTGCAAACCACTGGATCCTCTCCTTGTCATCAAGAATCTTCTGAATGCAATCAGGAATTCTTGATACTTCAGAAAGATAAGAATCATAAGTCTCTTTATCAATCTGGCCTCTTACAAGAGCAAACTCCATTGCAAGAAGGAATGAAACTACAAGCTGACAACTGTAAGCCTTGGTCGTAGCTACTGATATTTCAGGTCCTGCCACTGTATAAATTACATAATCTGCTTCTCTTGCAATTGATGATCCAACTACATTAACTATAGCCAGTGTCTTGTTTCCTCTGCTCTTTGCTTCACGAAGAGCCGCAAGAGTATCTGCAGTTTCTCCTGACTGGGAGATAACTATTACAAGATTATTAGGATCAAGCAAAGGATTTCTGTATCTGAATTCTGAAGCAAGCTCTACACGAACCGGAACTCTGGCAATATCTTCAATAACGTACTGAGCTGCCATTCCTACATGCCATGCACTTCCACAGGCAACAATTGTTATTCCGGTAAAAGAGCTGATCACTTCCTCTTCTATACCAATCTTGGCAAGGTCAAGTCTTCCATTAGTTACAAGAGATCCTATCGTGTTACGAATAGCAGCTGGCTGCTCATGAATTTCTTTCATCATGAAATGCTCAAAGCCGCCTCTTTCAGCTGATTCAGCAGAGAACTTGATCTCCACCAGCTCTTTTTCTATTATGTCGCCATTAAGATCATAGAACTCAGCCTTACCGGGAAGGAGCCTTCCCATCTCATTATTACCAATGTAATATACATTCTTGGTATGATTTAATATAGCCGGAACATCAGATGCTACGTATGTCTCTCCATCGTTAACACCGATGATCATCGGGCTGTCTTTCCTTGCCACATATATCTCATCCGGATAATCGGCAAACATTACTTCCAGCGCATATGATCCGCGAACTCTCACCATAGTCTTGGCAAGCGCATCAATAGGTCCAACCTTGTACTTCTTGTAGTAATAATCTATTAGCTTGATAGCAACTTCAGTGTCTGTATCACTGTAGAATTCGTAGCCATTCTTAATGAGCTTTTCTTTTAACTCCTGATAGTTCTCGATAATACCGTTATGTACACCAACAACCTCAGATAAAACAGTTCCAGATGCAGATCCGGTACAGTTACCTGATACATGAGGATGTGCATTTGTCTGAGAAGGTCCACCATGAGTCGCCCATCTTGTATGGCCGATACCGCAGCATCCATGAACACTTGCGCCATCATCAGTCTTCTCCTCAAGATTCTTGAGCCTTCCGACAGCCTTAACAACCTCAGCATTATCGCTTCCATCTCTTACAGCAATACCTGCTGAGTCATATCCTCTGTATTCAAGCTTCTTGAGCCCATCGATCAATATTGGAGCCGCCTGACGTTTACCAATATATCCAACTATTCCGCACATAGTATGATTTCCTCTCTATATAAATCCATATTGTACTGACTTAAAATAATAAATCATTCGCGGAATATTATCAATAATTCTTTTTTGTGGCTGCTTATTATCTACCCATTCGATCAGTTTTTATAACAAAAACTCCTAATACAAAAGCATTCATCCTCTGTATTAGGAGTTAATTCTTAAATCAAATATATTATTTATCCAGTTATTACTTCATCTGTTTCTTAAGCTTTTCCAGCTCAGCCTTTAGAGATGCTATCTCATCTTCTAATTCCGTATTTTTATCAGCTAATTTCTTACGTTCAGCTTCGCCTTCCTTAAGTCCCTCAGCCTTGCCCTCATGAAAAACTTTTATGTCAGGTAAATCCAGCACCTTGCCACCCATAATACCACCTACCTTATCCTGCACTTTGTCATGCTTCATCGTAAGCTTGTAGACAACTTTATGTGTTAGTCTAATGATAACATTGTGGGATAACGCTGACAAGTTGCCTTTCTCAAGCTCCTCATCAAGTCTATCCATTATGTTTCTGAATACATCAGCAAGGTCTTCTGTTCTCTCTGCATCTTCATTAATTGACTTAAATTCACTTTCATAATTGAAAATATAAAATGGAATCATAAGATACAAATGGTTCTCAAAGATACTGTCAATCGAAAAGTCAGAAATCTTAATAATTTTAATGTCATAGCTTACTTCACCCTTAGGAGTCTCGATTATGACTTCTGCTCTATCAGGTGATGACAGTGACTTTCTCAGTAAAAGCAACCCTGCATAAGGAAATCTCACTCTCAGAATATTTCCTTCACTCTTACTCTCATCCAGAGCAGTCTGAGAATCATATTCAAACATCCTTACAAGGATCGAATTATCATAAGGCTTGCTCTCACACTCAAAATGATAAGTCTTACTGACATCATTCTGTGTGATCTTGAAATGAGAATCAGTGATCCTCTTCTCATCAGACTGATCAGCATGTTCGATATAATGTTCATTCCTCAGCCTGGTGATTTTGGCAGTGTTATCATAATTCTCATTGTAAAAATAGTTCACAAATGGAATTATAATATCATCGCATTCCGTTTCCATAGTTCTGTAAGCATCATCATAAGCGAACTCAGAATAAAGTGGTGATGCCTTTTTGTCTTTGTTTTCTTCTTGCATATACATATGCCTCCTTCAAAAAATCCTAATTCTCCCATCAATGAAATTGGCATCAGCAAGAACTGCTCAGCCTCTCCAGATTGGAAAAGAACTGTGAAAGATTTTCACAGCTTGGTTAGAATAGCATATGTGAATTTTAAATGCAAGAACTAATACCTGCTCTTTCGAGCAGGATTTTCTATCTACATAAAATCTAAAGAAATTTCGACGGTAAATCTTAATAATTTCCGGTTAACATAGTCTATAGCTCATTTCTGAGCATCATTAAATTTCAGTTACATTCTTTATTTCCGGCCTCTGAGCCATTTTCCAAAGATCGTAACAAACAGAAAGGATTTACAAATGCACCAAGAATCAAAAATTATTAACGAATTCACCGGAAAGGACTATCTGAATGCCACCGGTCCAGTCGAGGTCGGAATGACCAACGACTACATGTTCAGGATCGTCTTTCAGCAAAACAAATTCGCGTTAAAAGGCCTTCTCTCATCTGTACTCCACTTAAAACCGAATTCGATCACAGATATAGAGATAAAAAATGTTGTTCAGCCCGGCGTAAGTATCGCTGACAAGGAATACAGAATGGACATCCTCCTAACTCTGAATAATGGCATTGTCATAAACATCGAGATGCAACTGAACAACTATGGTAACTGGCAGTTCAGGTCTGTAGCTTACATCTGCCGTGAATACGATAACATCAACCGCGGAGAAGATTACAAAAACGTTCTTCCAGTGTATCACATAGGTTTCCTTGACTTTACACTTTTCGAAGATCATCCGGAATTCTGTGCGACTTATCAGCTGCGAAATGCCAAGGACAATTACCTTTATACTGACAGGCTCAATCTGATTGTGATAGAATTAAACCATGAAGAGTTAGCTACACAAGATGATATCGACTATGGCATAACTGAATGGGTCCGCCTCTTCAAATCCAAAACCTGGGAGGAACTTAAAATGGTTGCACAGAATAATGAATGCATGTCTTCAGCTATTGAATCTCTCTACCTTTCGAACACAGATGAGAACATCCGTAAAGTTGCCAGAGATCGTGAAGATTTTCTCCGTTATCAGGCAAAAAGAGAAGAAACGATAAAAGAGCTTACTGATGAAGTATCTACTCTTACAGATGAGAATGCTACTCTTACATCTAAGAATACTACCCTTGAAGACGAGAATGCCCGCCTCCGCAAATTACTAGTGGATAACGGCATTAATCCATAACTTGCTATATAACTAATCCCTGCTCTTTCGAGCAGGGATATCTTTTTATAAAAATCAACCGCTTATAGCAAGACCTCTGAAACCATCAGCTTGCTTCTGACCATTCTCATCATCCGCAAATACTACTTTTATTTCATTCTGAACATCAACAACATCACCATCTAGCCAATTATTTACAACCATAATATGTCGCTGACTGGAATCATAATCAAAACTAACTTCTGGAGCAGCATATTCTTCTCCATCAATTATTATCTTGCAACTATTTGCTCCGGATACAAAATCATAATCTATTCCAAGAATAGTTCCTTGAAGAGATGTATTAAGCGTAAAGGTATTATTATCACGAGTAAACTGGTCGGCACCTACAAACTTGAAATCATCAAAATCCATAACCCTGTCATTCATAGGAGAAACATCCATCGGATCAAATCCATATGACTCAGCAACAAGATCATTAATTGTTTTCATTGTTGTCTCGCAGTATACTTTATATCCATCATCATTAGGATGTACTGCATCTGCTGTAAGCGATTCATAATTCTTTTGAAACGGTGCAATAGTATCCACCACAGGAATACTATAGTGAGATGCAATATCTTGTATTGCCTGCATCTTCAAAGTATATTCCTTCTGACTAGATTCAAGTATTGCCAAAAGAGAAGCTTTAGGATAGCGATTTTTAACAGCACGTATCATAGCTTCATAATATAAGCTAAAGTTCTCTTGACTATCATTCTGTCCATAACACAAAACAACAAGATTATAATCAACATTATCATCTAATGCCATGGTACTAGCATATCCAGCATATGATGTATTTCCACCAAGAGAAACATTTGTAAGAGTCACTAGACTCCCATATGTTTCAGCAATCTTATTTTTCAAAAGAGTGCTCAAATTATGATTGTCATCGGATGCACCCGCACCAGCCCCAATTGAATCACCAACAACAAGAACATTTACGTCAAACCCATCCGCTAATTTCTGATAAAAAGAATCGCCTTCTCTTTTCTCCTGCAATGCTAACTCTAACCGTTGCTCTTCTTCCTTCTGTGCCAATTGCTTTTCATGCTCTTGTTGCAATAAAACTTTTAGACTAGCTTCACGCTGCAATTCTTGAATATGGCTATAATATAGAAGAACGCCAAGAATTACTGCAAGAATTACAGATAAAATAATTAGTATATAGCCAGTACCCCCATTTTTTTTACGCTTATACATATAAATAATCTCCCTTCTACGCTTACTTTTTTAGCTACACGTTGATGACTTCACCAATACTTCGGCACTTTTCCTTTTATTTTTATCTTCTTCACAGTGCCTGTCACCACTGTGGTCAACTTGATCTGTAAAGCTAGATAGTTACTAGCTTTGCAGCTTTTTTATTGTGTTAAAAATTTTTGATTTTTTATTCAAAAACGCTTGACAAAGCTCCCAAAATTTGCGACCGCTTCGTAGCCCTTTGATCAAAAAGTGATGTTATTTCGTGGTCGCGAAACACATCCAGATCAAGCAAATTTAGGAGGTTACAATGGAAAAACATGAAAGCGCAAATTATCAATGCTCCATATGGTAACATATCTGTCCTACACTACTAAAGCTTCAATGTATCAGAATCTTTCTTCAATACGTGATGACCTGCTTCCTTCATGTTTTCCTGAAGTCTTAAAGCAGGCCGTGTCAAAAGCTCGTCAATATATTAATCCAAGTTTATTCCACAATTTCTTCACCCTCTCAGTTGACATCTTCTATAGCAATATCAAAAAGAGAAAGCTATTGCATGGTTATCATATCTTTGCGATTGATGGATCAAAGATAGAAGTTCCCAATTCTCCATCCAACTTTGATTTCTTTGGAGAAATGTTCACTTATCCGCACAAAGACAGGAAGTTTTCTTCTGGTCTTGCTTCTATTGTCTATGATGTTCTTGATGATTATATAGCCCATGCATCACTTCAAAAATATCTTGGTTCTGAAAGAGCTACGGCTCGAGAACACATGAAAGCTCTGGAAGCCTTAAATATATATGAAAAGTCAGTAATCATCTTTGACCATGGCTACTATTCAAATGATATGTTCAGGTACTGTGTATCCAATGGATATCTATGCCTTATGAGACTACGTGACCAGATTAGAATGGTCCGTTCTTGTCACGGTGATTCTACTGCTGTGTTACCAGGAAATCCCAAAATTGGTACTAAAGATATCTCAATCAGAATCTTAGAAGTGATTCTAAGTGCTGGTTCTCGTGAGTATCTTGGAACCAATATATTTGATAAATTCCTTACTATAGATATGTTCCGTGAACTATACTTTCTGCGCTGGCCAGTTGAAAGTAAATACATGGAGCTAAAAGAAAAATTCCTTCTTGAAGAATACAGTGGAAAAACTAAAACTGCTGTATTTCAAGAGTTCTATATAAATCTACTTATGTCAAATCTGAATTTTTTAATAAAGGACAAAGTCGATGATGACATAGATGAACACATGACACCAACAGGAAAAAATCGATATCAGGCTAACAGTGCGTATATCATCGGGCGATTAAAAAAAGCCATTCCAAAGATACTTTGTAATATTCTCCCACAGAATACTTGGATCAGATAGTATCCGATGCTTTCAAGGTCAGATCTCAGTTAGTGCCCGGCAGAAAATATGGAAGAAAAACCAGAAAACTCGTCTGTCGAAAACACTTTCCTAACCTGAAACCTGTAAACTGATACTCCATAAAAGATGATTCACCAGACCTGATACAGCTCAGGTCTGTTTGCTATGCAAAAATACAAAAAGAAAATTATGGCGCTTTGAAAATATGAAACAATCAACTTACAGGTAATTAATTTCGCCTTTAACGGTATACTTATTCATGTTAAGTTGACAAAAGGTGTACCACATTGGTGCCTGTCACCACTGTTCTTCCTTCTCCTGTAATGCTAATTCTAACCGTTGTTGTTCTTCATTCTGCACCATTTGCTTTTCGTTGCTCTAGTAGCAATAAAACCTTTAGACTAGCTTCCCGCTGCAATTCTTGAATATGGCTTAATACAGAGAACGCCAAGAATCACAACGACATCTACTTATTCATATGCCTTTTCTATTCTTTCTTCAAATATTGTTCTAACAATGGATTTTTTGACAAATACCAATACAAGACAACCATAATCAAATACATTATTCCGCCTACAGTAATCTCAATTAGCATCTTTAATAAATCATTCACGTCAATGTTTGAAATAAGGCGTACAGTGCCAAACATTAGTGCTCCGAAAATACAATAGACAAAAGAACTGGCAACTTTACCTATTAGATGAATATCCTTTTCACTCATAATATATTGAACTAAACAGACCACTAACTCCGCTATTACTGTTCCAATGGTAGCCCCTAAAGCTCCCTTTCCCATAATTCCTATAAAGGTGTAATTAATTATCAAATTAACAAAAGCTCCTATAATTATAGAAACAAGTAACATTTTTTCCTTATTATATGGGATTAAGTACTGGTTTTGTATTATATTTGATAACGATTTAAATATCATTACTACTGATAATAAAATTATCAATTCAACACATTTGTCATACCCTTGGCCAAAAAAGATAGGTACAAATTCCTTAGCTACAGAAGCTATTCCAAAAGCCATTGCACAAGCAACACACATAAAGCCTTCTATTGATAAACTAAGTATTCTTTTTCCACCATCGTCATTTCCCTCAGCTTTTAGTACTGAAGCTTTAGACATCATAACTGTCCCTATTCCACCAATTATTCCCAGGGGAATATTTATTACCTTATCTGCATTATAATAATATCCGCTTTCAGAATAATCAGCTAACATTCCCAACATGGTCTTATCCATGAGGTGATATACGCTCATTGCCAGTATTGGTGCAAACAATAGAAGATTCGGTTTAATATGAGATAAAACTCCTCTCCATTCAGGAATACAAAATTTCACCCTCTTTTTAAGCAAACAAAACAAAACAAACTGACTAAGAAATGATCCGAAGGCCATGATAAAAGTATATGTGCCTACATCATCTTTCGTTCGAACAAAAGCAAAAATAGAAATAACAGTGATGAGTTTTATAACCAAATTTCTTGTTACTGTGACTTGAAATTCTTCTTTTCCAAAAAAATACCAACTTACATCAAGCGAACACGCTAACAACCAAAATGACTGCAACATTGCTATTTTTTGGTTGTCATGCAAGAAAAATAACACCGTAGAATAATACATTATGGTCATTATGAAAGATGTAAGTACCTGTAATGAATGTATTTCTATAAAAAGTCTTTCTTCTTCATTTTGGTCTTTAGCCATAGCTATAGTCCTGCAGCCATAGCTGGACATTCCTAACATTGCAAATAAACTAAAGTAATTTACAACAGAAAGCGTATAAGAATATATTCCTAATCCTGTTGCCCCCAGCACTCTTGACAAATATGGTGATGTTAGTAATGGTATAGATGTTGCTATAATTTGATAAATAGTCTGCAATCTAAGATTCTTTTTTAATCTGTTCATATCACTCAACCTGCCTGCATATACTTTTTGAAATGATTTTTCTTAGTCACATCAACATATCCTGACACTATCCAAAAAATACATGCACTCGTTCCAGGGCCAAATGGTGTCTGTGCTTCCAAAAAAGACGTAACAAAATAATAAATCGCTAATACCAAAGCAAGATTATTCAATGAAAGATTTTTAACAAAATATTTAAATCCATTTTTTAATCTAAATAATACAAGGGGAATAACAAGTAAACATTCAATTATTCCTCCCTCAACTAGGACTTGAACATATAAACAATCTACATAATAATTGCCTATTCCAAACAATAAATCATTTTTCACCAAGTCTAAAGCATGCTTATAACTATCAAGTCTTCCACTAAAAAATGCATTCGATCCCTTATCAGCATATTTTGAAATAAAAAAAACATGGTCCCAAAACATAGCTATTGAATCATTAGTAAAAGCTACAATAGCTATCAAAACAATAGGTATAACATATCTTATTTTGATTTTCCCCTGTAAGTAAAAATAGCAACTAATGCATATAAAACTAGCTATAATAGCCGTCCTACTTTGTACTAAGGCCACACCATAATAACATAATAAAATGCCAAATACCGTTGCTACCTTTTCAATTATATTAATACACATAGGCCAAACAAAGACTATACCTACTAATGCTGCACTTGCCAGCACCATCCCGACCTGATTTTTCCCCACACCATATGTATATACATTGCTGGAAAGCCAAGAAGAAATATCACTAAAGAAAAATATCCGTAATACTATAGAAAAAATAGTACTTGATATAAAATATGTAATCAAAGAAACTTTTATGGTCGTTTCTTTCATATCTCCAGATGCCACTATTACACCCAACCAGTACGCAAAACATGAAATTGGCATAAACGCCTTCATCAGTGAATTAGAATACATTCCTCCACCAATTGAGTCCAATACCGAACAATACACATATATGCATACTGTTGAAGTCAAAAACAATATACCAAAATTTGTTTTTTTTACCCTCATTCTATCTAGCATAAGAAAGGCAAAACATATGATCCATATAGCATACATCACTTTTCTAATCAAAGGCTGATAGTCCCATTTAATCTGCGCCAGAACTATTATTCCAATTGTTAAAGCCATCAAAATATCTGGCCACTCCATTTTCTTTACTTTCATATATACCCGTCTTACCTTACAATAACTTTATCTATATCACGAATATGACATTCTATAATATGCTCAATAGTATAATCTTTTATAGTTTCAAGATTATTTTTGCTCATACTACAAAGATCATATGATAAACATTGCTTAATTCTATCATGTAATATCTCGCTATTATCTATAGGAACTATATATCCACCCAGGCCATTTTTAACTAGTTCAAGTCCAGCAATACAATGATCAGTTGTTATTATAGGTAACCCGCAAGCCATAGCTTCATTTATGACCAATCCCCAGATATCTTCTCTTGTGGGCAACACAAATAAATCTGATGCTTTATAGTATTCAAAGATTTTTTTCTTGTCCACAAAATCTATCAAGACAACATTTTTATATCCTTTTTCTGCTATTGACTTATCATACTTGCTTCGTTCTTTTCCACCACCAACAATTACTAATTGCGCCTGGTTATCCAGCCCATCCCATGCTTCAAGCAATACGTCAAATCCTTTTCTAGGAATAAACTGGCCAACACTAATAACCGTTTTTATATTCTTTAGTCCTAAACGTTTTCGTAATTCACCTTTTGAATAATTATCTATAGGTTCAGGAATAATATCATCTCTATGAAGTGAAGAAAAATTATGTATTGTTATTTTATTATCTCTAGCACCATAATGCCTAAAATAGTCAGCGGCATACTTTCCACTGGCTAAACACATATTTGCATTTCTAATATAAAATTTCTTTCCGATATTCTTTATAAGAGATTTTATTGATTTATTATTATCAATAAACGCTCCATCACAATTAACAAAATACGGTATATGACAAACGATACATTTTATTAGTACTTTCCTTGCAAATGGTAAATACCAATCATATGCAAGAACCAAATCATATCTTCTTATATTTTTTATGCATTCATCAAAGAAAAGTCTACCGGCTCCATCTCCCAATGAATAAAATGAAAACTGGCTGCTTTTAACATAAAAATCCTCGTTTCTATCATCATCTTTAGTCAAGCCAAAAAAAACATCTAAATCATATTCTTTTGATAGTCCCGAAAAAACATCTGCTCTATATGGAGCTGGGAACGATGCTAACACAAGTATTCTACTCATTTATTTACTCTTTTCAAAAACTCTTTTGGATTATCAATTACATCCATATTTCTATTTATCTCGTCAGTTCGAAGATTCCACCATTTAATATCAGAAATCTCTTTTATAACATCCTTTTCAAATCTATCATGTAGCTTGTGTGCTGGATTACCAGCCCAAACTTCAAAAGGATGTATATCCTTGGTTACTACAGAACCTGCGCCAATAACAGCGCCATCACCAATTTTAACACCTGCCAAAACTATGCATCTAGCGCCAATCCATACATCATTGCCAATCGATGTTCTATTAAATGCATCAAAATATTTCTTTCTAAAAGGATATCCTTGCCCAGCTTCTTCAGGTTTAGTACAATAAAAATTCAGTGATGTTCCTAACCAAGAAATAGGATGTGAAGCCCCCCCAATATAACATTCCTGAGAAATTGATGTATACTTCCCAATACTAGTATCTGCAACAAAACTTGATGGACCAACATAAGAATAGTCACCTATTGAAGACCTATAGAATTTCGTTTTAGCATAGATTCTACTATGTTCACCAATTTCTGAATCTTGAAGCACAGCGTTTAATGCAACCCCATGCTTATATTTCCAATATGTTAATAAAATATTATCTATCAAAACCTTTATCCGTCGCTTACTCATTTTCATAGTTTCTCAAAAGCCTTTCCTTAATCTCTTAATCGCATACTTTAATTTCATAGGTAACAATGCATGCAATTTATCATCTATAGTTACGCAAGGCAAAAGCTTTTTCTTCATGTATTCATTATTATTTTGAGCCTTCAATCCATTATAAAAATCTGTTCTTGTTTCAGGTCTATCTGTTGGATGTTGAAGATTTTCTTGGTAAGGAATAATTTTCTCAATATCAACTGCTTTTATACAAGCCATTGTATTTAATTGTTCCATCCATTCCTTCCCTTTTATAGAATTTATCAGCACTGCCGACACACCATCTCTGTGATATAGTTCTGGATAACTACTTTGAATGCCCCAAAAATCCCCGAGAGTCAAATCACTTACACGTTTCCTATTTGCATAATGACACTCATAACAGCATTCTCTATAATTTTGTCCTGTCATAAAAGCCTTAATATAAGGATCATTAGATGAAAAAAGTTGTTCTTTCTTTTTATCTAGTACGATTTTTCCATAGTGTCCCCACCCAGCATCTGATTTAGTTCTAAAATGATATAAACTAACCTCACATGATTTTTTTTCCTGCAGCCATTCTATATATTTTTCATATAAAAGTGGCGAGGATACTCCATGACAAATTACATCTACACACAAAAGATTGTTATAATCTTTATCTAAAAAGGCCTTTAATCCAGCAATCTGACATGCTGTTCCAGAATAAAGTACAAGTCTTCCATCATCCAAATAATGCTTTGCCTGTACATAAGTATTCAAAGTATTACTCTGTACATATTTGCTTCCTTGTAATCTATATAGCTCATCACTACTACTAATACTGATGTGATTCACATGATTCACATCAGTAAAAGCTGCACCAATTACAATTCCCTTATTTTCGAGGATTAAAGTAGCTAGTGCAGCAAAAGCTCCTCCTGATGTGCTATATTTGTTAATCTCAGTGTTGTTAAAATGAAATGCCACAGCCTCAGAGCATTCAGGCGCATTATTTTTTTTTAGTTGAGGGCATACCCTATCACACGCACCACATTTTATACATTCTTTTATATCCACTGAAGGGATTAGAAAGCCTTCAGTATCCGCTTTCATGCTAATACATTTCTTAGGACACGTATGCTCACAGGCCCTACATCCAGTACATGTTTTATTGTTTACTGAAATCATACTTTTCTCTTTTCCAAAGCATTTACTAAATACGAAACTGATTTTTTTCGCCAAACATCCAAATTCTCATCAACAGTTTCCCAATTAATAGGCTTTAATGAATTCACTTCTAACAAATTATTACTTTTTATCATGCGATCTTCTATTTGGAATTTTTGCTGTAAATCATTCAGTCTTACATTTTGTGTTTTACCAATCTTGGGAAATAAGCAATAAAGCTTATGGTATAAAATACTAAACACCGTACAATGAAAAGAATCAGTAAATATATATTCCGCTCCTCTTATCAACTGAACAAAATCTGTTGGAGAAGCATCATATATTTGGATATCTCCAAATTGTTTATCATATTTTTCAATATAATCCGAATCCAAGTAAGGAAATGATACAACCTTTAATCCATGCTCTATAGCATATTGTTCAACAAGTTGACGTTGTTCTTTATTTCCACGCAAAATATAAGCAAAAACATACTTTATATTTGATGATAGTTTAGGCTTTGGCAATATTTCATCCCATTTGTCTCTTGGCAATGCAAGTGTAGGATCAAGAACGGTTTCACAAAGATTATCTCCCAATAAATAATTCAAAAAATCTGAACTCGATTGCTCCCTTGAAGATATAAAATCAAATGTTTTTAAATTATCTCTAATTGTTTTCGCGGTATCATCATTACATTCATCAACACCAATACTTGGTGCATATGCAATTTTTAGCTTATCCTCACCTGCAAATCCCAACCAATAAATATCATTCACACTAGACAATAAAGGATTCCATATTTGATCACTTCCGCATATAAAACCATCATACTTGTTCAAACACTCTTTAATAGTTTCTTCAGTATATCTATAATCAGAAAGTCGTAACTTCTCATCCACGAATTTCTGTAATGCTTCATTTCTTGCTTTAAAACCTGAAGATGCAAATTTCCATCTAATTTTTTTTAGTGTTTTTTTTATTCCCCATCGCCTTAATCTATCACACAAATTACCAACTGAAGCAATTTCTCCATACTGATCCAATATTTCATATTCAACATTAGTGTATAAAGAAATCAACTCTTGAAGCGCATATGCTTGCAGAATAGACCCATAATTTCCCCTCCACCAAGTTAATCCAGCAATCTTCATCTTACTATTTCTCCCTACACAGCCGACATGTACAATTCACTCATTTCGTTAGCTATAGCCTGTACATCATATTTTCTATCTATCATTTTTTTACGACAAATAGCTGATTTTTCTTTTCTATGCCCTAAATTTCTTTCTGCAGCCCTTATGATCGCATCTGCCCATACTTCATCAGAATCATCTAACTTCAAGAACTCAACAGCATTTGCCGCATTTGCTGCATTTAAAGGCACAACACTACTTGCTATACAATTCAGCCCAGAAGCTTGTGCTTCCAATAAAACGATGGCAAAGCCTTCAAAATGTGAAGGAAGAACAAAAACGTCCATCGCTGCCAATAAACAAGGTATTTCATTACTTTGCCCATAAAAAATCACATTATCAGTAAGACCATACTCATGGACCATTTTTTCAATATTAGGGCGTTCTCCACCATCACCGACCAATAAAAGCTTAGTCCTACTATTCTTCTGAAAAACATTCTTATAAATTTTGATTAACCTATGATGATTTTTTTGATAGTTGAAGTATCCTATGTGTCCAATAAGAATTGTATCCTCAGCTATACCCAGCTTATTCCTAATCAAATTCCTATCGTTTTCTGAAAACACCATTTTAGCTGTATCAGTTCCATTATTTATTATCCTAAAAGGTCTTCCTTTAAACATCCATTCCCCAGCTTCTTGAGAACATGCTATTGCATGGGTATAATAATGATTGAAAATAGGTCTAACTAGTGTTTCCAACCTTGGATGATTACACATAGTATTATGTGAATGAGCTATTCTTACCTTTGCTCCTCCGAGTTTTGCTGCCATCAGTTCTGGAAAAATCATTCCACTATTACCGTGCACATGAACAACATCATATCCATTTTTTTTAATTAAACTCGCAAGCTTTTTAATATACAATAGTATATTTTTATCGCGATCTGGAATTATCCAAAAATGGCTTCCCGCACTTTCTACATGTTCTTTATAGCTTATTTCATAAACTAATCCTGTTGCAAAGTCAATTTTAATCATACTTTTATCAATATTATCAAAGTATGACAGCATCACACTTGTGACACCTGTCCTTTCCATAGCCTTTGCAATCATAAGCACCTTAATCATATTGGCTCCCTTATGCCTTCAAATCGGCTTGAGACTTCATAATAACACCTTTTTTTTCACACTCAAACATCTTGGCATCTACCAGGAATCGATACCAATAAGCTTGTAAAAAATGAAAGATTCTACCCTCTGGGCCATCTAAAAACCCTAGCTTTATATAATACCGATATATAAAGTAAAGATGTGCCCTAATAAATTTAGGCAACTTGTAGTATCCACCATCTTTTACTATTCTCTTCATCTTAGCTTGATTACTAGAGCAACCTTTCTCAACAAATGAATCCCCAGCTAACCTCATTTGATGATCTAGCACTTCACGATTGCTGTACCAATTGTGTTTAGATATCCACCATTCCAAATCTTTTTGATTATTATCTTTTAAGTCATGTCTAAACTCAATTGTTGTCCCTTCGGAAAGAATCATGTGCTCATCCATAATTTTCATTTCACACATAGCCTTCCCAGTTCTAAATATTCTCAATAATAATTCAGGGTATCTACCACCATGCTTAATCCAGCGCCCCATAAAATACACTCTTCGTCTCAACACAATTCCATTTATAGGTGAATTCACGGTAGGAAGTTTTTCTTCTATCTCTTTTACAAGATCTTCCAGCAATTCTTCATCCGCATCCATTCGCATAGACCATTCAGTATCGATTCCAGTGTTCTGTAATCCCCAATTTAACTGATTGGCATAGGAAACCCATTCGTTATAGTAAAAATCCAAAGAGGCACCATTTTCATTAAGCTCAGCATTTAACTTGTCACATAAATCCTTTGTACCATCAGTTGAACCACTATCAACTATTACAAACCTTTTAGCTATTCCTCTAAATGATTCCACACATTTTCTAAGATTCTTCTCTTCATTCTTAGTAAGAATGACTACCGTTAAATCTACCATAATTACAATTGCTCCTAAATCACTTTACATCAAGTGTCCTAATTACTCTTCCAGGATTTCCTACAATTACACTATTAGGCTCAAATTGTCCAGCAACAACTGCACCAGCACCAACGACGCATCCATCTCCTAACACAGTACCTTTTAGAATGATGGAATTGCACCCAATAAAACAGTTCCTACCAATTGATACTTCTTTTGCAGGAACCAGATCTGAATTACCACCATTTTCATCATTAAGAAGCTTATTTCTTTCTTCGAATTCTATTGGATGGAAATCATTATCAAGAATCTTAACATTTCCACCAATGGCTGTATTATCGCCGATGGTAATACCCTTTCGTGCATAAATTGTAGCTCCGGATATTCCCACATTATTACCTATTCTGATATAAGCTCCAGGCCTGCGAGTGACAACAATAGTGCGACTATATAAGCCTACCAGGTTAGAGAGAAAAGATGATTTAATTGTGCATCCATCTCCTATACTGATCTCTGCGCCCTTTTTATTGAATATTACTGGAATACCCTTAAGCAGTAATTTCTTTCCGTATTTCACCTTCTGTAGTTTCAACAGAAGTTTGAAGTAATTGCTGTTCATAAGTCAACATCGCTTTCTTGTACTTATTGATTGACAGGTTCTTGGTAAGATGTCCCATGAGGTAATCATGAGCTTTTCTTCCCATTTCAGCCAATTCAGAGCTATCTGCATTAGATATGAACCAGTTGACAATCTCCTCTATGGTATCATAATCTCCCGGTTCTGCAAGTTTGCCACAGCCAATTTCATCTATGAGCATTTCAATCTCAGCGCCTTTCTCAAGAACACCGATTACTGGCTTGCCAACACCTGCTATTCCATAGAATTTAGAAGGGCAAGAAACTCCCTTAATTCCTTTAGCACTTACGCACCAATGAACATCCGCAGCATTTAAGGAATAAATTAACTTATCCTTGTCCTGATATGGAATAAATACAATATTATTAAGAGAATGCTCTTCCTTATACTCTTCTAACTTCTTGAGCATTGCGCCTGCTCCAACAAAGGCAAAGCAAACTTCCCTTCCGTCAGGAGTTTTAGCTCCGTTAAACTTAGCCATAACTTCAATAAGGCCATCAAGATCATAATATAATCCTATATTTCCGGAATACATGATGACGAATTTGTTCTCAAGACCATAGGTCTTATTAAACTCTTCAACGCCTTCGCTATCAGCAGAAAGAGGGTGTATCTCTTTTTCATCAACCCAGTTGTTGATAATTGTATGATTGGGAACCTTTTTGTTTCCAAATCTATGAACAAGAGTCTGTTCAAGATCTCTTCCTACTGTTACAACAAGGTCAGATTTGACACAACTTCTGTTATCCATCCATTTAGCTATCTTTATGATTGATTTGAACTTAACATATCCAGTAGCTATTACCTGTTCAGGATTAAAATCCTGAATACAATATACAAATAGAGGAGAGCCGCCTTCTGAGTTTTTCAAAACTTTCTTTCCAAAAACTCCTAACATTCCACCAAGGATTGGAGGCTGCGAAATTGTGAAGATAAAATCCTGATGCCCTACCATTTTGGTAGCTTTCTTGGCACCAAAATAATAAGCAAATAAATTCCTAATGCGAGATATTTTATTGCTCTTGGTAAATTCAGGAACAGAAATTCTGATTACCTTAACACCATTAATATTCTCCTCATAGAACTTTTTATCTTTATACTCAGGACTTACCTTACCACCATATGAAGGAACAGTACAAATAACTGTGACATCAAACACATCAAGCATTCCCTCAGCCATGTCCTGTAATAGCTGCCCCGTAGAAGCAACATCCGGTGCATAGTAATGTGCATATATTAATAATTTCTGTTTTTCCGGTCTCCCCACGACTTTTCTCCTCCCTGGATATATCTATGTTTTTCCGTTTATCTTTTACACCAATAGTTCTTATCAATATCGATTTTTGAGCACACAAAACTCAACATACATAAAATGTACGTTATAAAGTAAGTTTATTCATTTAACTTTATTTGGATAAATTCTATAGAATAATCACCAATTTACTGTTCGCTATGTCCATACCCGTATCCGTAGCCATAACCATATCCATAACCATAGCCACGCTTATAGTATCCATAGCTTTTGTTAGACTTATCAACTTTATTAAGAACAACGCCTAGTATTCTGGATCCTGATGTAGCAAGCTTATCTCTAACTTTCTGAACAAGCCTGTAGTCGGCATTGCCTGCTTCCACTACAAGGATTGATCCATCAACCATAGCTCCAATGATTGCTGCATCACCGACTGATGCAAGAGGAGGTGTATCGATTATTATGATGTCATACTCATCACGGAGTTTTTTTAGTGTATCTTTAAATTTGTCTGATGCCACAAGCTCTGTAGGGCTGTTGCTTACAGGGCCTGCAGGAATCAAATCAAAGTGTATATCATCTTCTTTATCGACGTTTCTGTAAATGATATTCTCAAGTTTGCACTGACCTGTGAGGAAATGTGTAAGTCCATATTTAGGCTTACCTTCTACAACTCTGCTGTTGAAGATTGATTTTCTAAGGTCACAGTCAATATAAAGAGCTTTCTTACCAAGTTCAGCAAAGGACCTTACAGTCTCAAGAGCAATTGTGCTCTTTCCTTCATTGGGGGTACAGCTTGTAAACAGAATTGTTTTTAGATTCTCTCCGCTAAAGCTGATACCTGTTCTCAGATTCTTGATTTCCTCTGCCATAGCAAAAGGAAGTTCTTTTTTCTCAAGCTTAATTTCTAACATTTACAAATAACTCCTTACAATTGCCTACTTCATCACCATAGATAAGCGAAAGTGCCTTTTCTCGCATCAGCTCATCTGCAGCTTTTATGCCATATTTCTTTTTAATAAATGCATAACATTTTTTTATTTCAGGCAGGCGATCTTTCAGATTATGACAATCTGATGAAACCAAATCTGCCATATTATGTTTGACAAGTCCCTGGGCAACAATTGCCTCTTTGGTCCTCGTTCCTGATAAAAGTGACTCGCAATTTACCTGAACAAAAGCTCGCTGCTCTTTCATCCTGTAAACAATCGTAGGTCTATCCTGCACAGCAGGACAACGCTCAGCATGAGCTATTATAGGCGTAAGTCCTGCCTGCGAAGCTTTCTGGATAAATATTTCAAATTCACTATCTTGCATCCTGTTAGAAGAAAACTCTAATAGAATGCATTTATGTCTGCCAAAAGGTCTTATTTCATCCCTTGGAACATATTTCTTGCCATCGAATGTAATCTCTTCATCGCCTCTTACATATCCGCCCAGTAATGCCATAAATCTATTATCGCAGTAATACTCACGGCTGAGGATGAGTTCCATATCACTCATATCTGTTGTCTTAAGCCAGCTCTTTAATTCCTCGAAATGTCTCGATGCCTTACTGATTGGTGATTCAAACATTCCATTTCTAAGGTGAACTGTCATGACCAGAAAGCGAACTCCCTGAGAGTACTCCTCCCTGATAAGTTCCTGAGCTTCCTCATAATCTTCAGCCCCATCGTCCACGAATGGAACAATGTGGCTGTGAAGATCTGCAAGTCCGACGACGGGCTTATGAAAATCAATCATGTAAATATTTCTTCTGAAGTCCAATTGCAGACATTGCAACGACTCCGGCTCCAGCGATAATAATGAGCCAGAAATTATCTCCTGTTCTTGGAGATGTCTTTCTGTTTGCACCGAGAACTGAACCATTAAGAGTATTCTTCTTAGCTACAATAGCTACAGGAGAAAGTGATGAAAACGCACCAACAATCTTTCCTTCAACTACTGTTCCAGGAACAATCTCCCATCCGTTCTTGCCATAGTGAAGTACATAAACTTCAGACTTAGCTGTAATAGCCGGGAAACTAAATGAGACATAAAGAGGACTCTGAGCAGAAATTGTAACTCCTGCCTGTGGAGTAACCTCCATAGAATCAAGAATAGCAAGCTCGCTTGCTTTAACCTGTGTGTGTGTATAATCACTTATAAGCTTGGCAAAAATCTCAAGGTTAGAAAGTGCAGCCAGAGCGTTAGGATCTGTGATCTCTCCTAATGTAACACCCTGTGTATTTGTAGTTGCTGACCTTCTTGCACCGAGGACCTGAGGATCAAGGTTGATTGCCTCTTCCACGCTACGTCCTGTTCCTCCAAGCTCTGTTGTTGTTGTTCTGCTGACTGCCTGTGCATCTACTGAGAAGATCACATTAGCCATCAGTACTACTGCTATTGCAGCACTTACTAAAACATTTTTCCTCATACTTTTCCTCTCCCTGTAAGTTAAAATCTTGTTGTCCTTACTATTTGATACAAAGTTAAAACATAGGCTTAAGACCTGATATAAAACAGGTCCAATATAAGCTCTGTTAACTTGTCATCATCTACATAAAATTCGTCGTGGATTCCGCTCTCCACATTCTCTCCCGGAAGGTTTAAGACTTCTCCGGAATAGTCATAATGAGTCATGTGATCGACGCTGTCTGCATCGATATCCTCATAGAGATAATCTCCTGCAGCCTCCTCCATTGTCTCTACAATGGAACTGCCCTGACTCTTGATCGTCTGGAACATAGCCAGCATGAACTGGGTCTGTCTGGACATTCTGGAAATATTACTGCCTCTTACTTCCACATCTCTGTTGTGGACAAAGGCCTTAGCAGTCGCTCCATCCAAGTGGATGGTCTTGCCTGCCTTATATGATGGATCAATATCTGTTTCATCAGACTGTAATGTCAGTTCCACACCGCCTATGGAGTCAACTATTGGTTCAATGCCATCCATAGTAAGTGAGATCACACTGCCTATCCTCTTTCTGCCGAGGAGGTCAGATACCTTATCTCTTGTGAGGTTGCTGGCTTTCTGCGGTGTATTGCCGTATGCATACTGCATTGTCAGCTGTTCAACACCCTGGGCAAGATAATTTCCATCATTGTCATATATATCAACATCCACCATGGTATCTCTATTGATCTCAAGTGGTGTGATAAGCTGTTTGTCATTGTCTATTACAAAGAGTATGATGGTATCACTTCTACCGCCCTCTGTAATTCCAACGCCTTCTCTCTCCTGACTGCTACTGTCAATCCCGAGGAATAAAACTGTATCTATATGAGAATTAGCTTCATATCTGTTGTCACCATATAGAATGCTCCCATCAAAGCTATCTCTCTCGTAAGGTCTGCTGGCACCTGCTACAGTTGCTTCATCAGCAGAACTACCCTCCATTCGTTTGACCGCTTCGGCGTTCTTATTATTGGCAATAGTCTCACCAGTCATATACGCCACCAGTAAAACGATAAACAAAAGGGGTATAAACTTTACTAACGATCTCCTGTTCTTCATATCTGGTTAAACATCTGCTCCGTCGATTTGTTTGAGAACGCCAACAACAATAAATCTCTTGTCACGCAGTTTCTTGTCACAGGTACTTAGGGTAATAACCTTGTTAGCATCAGTTACCTTCTCATCACTTAGTACAATACTCCTCTTCTTGACAATATCTGTACTCAAAGACTTGATGAAGGCCGTTCTGTCTGCCTTCTTGGTATCATCGAAGTAATAAGGTATATATTTATCACTGTACATGACCGCAGCAAAAATCTTATAGGTCATTACATGATCAGCAGTAGTAACCGTTATCTCTCTATGCTCATCAAGGAACTTTTTATTTTCAAATTTATGAAGTCCGGCAAACATTGAGCCATCATTCATATTGTGACCATAAACAACTGTGTTGTAATCCTGAAATGTCTTGGAATCACAAACCTCTATAAATGGGCATCCGTGGGAAGATTTCATTCCCTCAGGGCCATGCTTAAGATAATAACTGTCATCTGTTGGATGCTGACAAATAGGATAATCAATAACTGTTCCCGGAACCGTTACCCAGGCTACTATATCCGGATTAGCCTTCTGAAGTGCCTGGATATCTACAGGTAGTTTCCCGCTCTGCGTAGTTGTGGCTGCTCCTGTTGTCCCATTACCAGCTACATTATTGTTAGTAGCTGTTTCTGCAGAAACATTATTAGCAGTTCCACTTGAAGTCTTAGTCACAGTGCCTGTAGAAGCCTTGGCAACTGTCGCTGAATCATTCTCAGCATTGCTATGGGCAACAACAGACAGCTCATTCATCTCTTCAGAACTGTTCCTGGAATCTGTATACAGATAACTTCCAACTCCGGCAGAAACAGCCAAAGTAATAACTAGTAAACTTAAAAGAAATTTCCTTACGTTGTTCATTATTTTTTCTTCTTGGCCTTTTTCTTCTTGGTTGATTTGGACTCATGTCCCTCTGAAATGCTCTTCTCGAATGGAACGGATGCAAGAGTTCCAAGCCCGAGATACTTCCTGACGTCATCCTCGCTTCTGATTGACATATCGCTATAGTACATAACAAGGATTACTGCTATTGCAAGTAAAACTCCTACCATTCCACCCATCATTGTGTTCTTGCTCTTGCTAGGACTAATAGGTCTGATTGCAGGTACAGCCTGTTCAACAGATGAAGGCTTGGTAGTATCTGTAACTTCTGCAACTCTCGCCGCAAGATTCTCAGCAAGGCTATTAGCTATATCACAGGCGAGCTGCGGGTCCTGATTCTTGACTGCTATCTTGATGATTCTGGAATCAGTTGGATTCTCAACAGAAATTGTGCTAAGAAGTGATTCATAGCTTGTATCAAGCTGCAGATCAGATATAACCTTCTCAAGAACAGGTCTGCTCTTACCCAGAATTTCAAAATCTACGGTAAGCTGTTTACCAATCTGAAGATCTATCGCTGATGTAACAGTAGTTGTCTTCGAAAAAATGTAAATCATTGATGATGACTGGTATAAAGGTTTAATCAAAAACATCGTGTATAATAATGCAATTGTTGCACCGACCAGTCCGCATGAAATAATTATCCAAATCTTACGTCTGAGAACGAAAAAAAGTTCAGCAAGATCAATCTCGTCATCCTCTTGAACTGCGCTAATTGAGTTGAATTCAGTCATAAAAAAACTCTCCAATACAAAATTTCATCAGAGATATGATAATATGAAATTATCTATTAAACAAGTATTTATTTATAGAATTTTTATTTATTTTTTATAGTTATTTTCTTTTTGCCGTATTATTATTAACGTTCCATTATTAATATATCCGTGTTAACGCACTTATTTTGCCGTCTTGCCGTCTTTTTATCCATTTATAAATATTCATTTAACACAATTTCAATTAATGCAATCGTTAAACCACGCATATTTATCGCATTCTTTCATTTTATGCGCAAAAAAAGAGCTGTATATTAATTTCAATTGACTAACAAACAGCTCTTTCACATATTTTATTCAAAAATTTCCGACAAATTGATAAAAAATTCGACACTTTAGATTGCTTATCACATACTGATCAACATTTAAATTGTGTGCAATCTATTGTCTGCATTCTTATACCTACAGTTGCTGCCTCTTAACAAGCTCGGCAAAGTACCCCTCTTTTTCCATAAGTTCCTCGTACCTACCCTCTTCCACAATCTTACCATCATCAATTACAAGAATCCTGTCGCAGTTCTTAATAGTAGAAAGTCTGTGCGCAATAACTATCCTGGTGCACTTAAGTTTATCCAGTGACTCTGAAACCTTCTTTTGCGTGATATTATCAAGTGCACTTGTGGCTTCATCCAGCATCAGGATCTTAGGCTTTGGAGCGACAGCTCTCGCGATCATGATTCTCTGCTTCTGTCCGCCAGAGATTCCGCCCTGTCCTTCTGACACAAAGGTATTCATTCCCATAGGCATCTGGCGAATGTCATCGGCAATTCCCGCAATCTCAGCGGCTTCCCAGGCATCATCCACTGTCAGGAGCGGATTAGTTATTACTATATTAGAATAAATATCTCCCTGAAAAAGAGATCCGTTCTGGGTGACAGTTCCTATTTTCCTGCGAAGGCTGGTCATATCTATCTTGGTGATATCCCTGCCATCATAGTAAATAGCGCCCTTTGTCGGCACTTCGAACCCCAGAAGGAGTCTTAGGAGCGTACTCTTACCGCATCCCGTTTTACCGACAATTGCCACATATTCCCCAGCTTTGATCCTGGTCGATACTCCTCTTAGAATCTCCGGGCCGTTTTCATCATATTTGAACCTGACGTTAGACAGCTCAATATTACCGTTAACTCTGTTTATTACAGCTTTCCCCTCGCTGGATTCCGGAATTTCAGTAAGGATTGGCTCTGCCAGTTTGAGGATTGGTCTGATGTTGGCAGTCTGAAGCGCAACCGATGATATAGAAGCAAAGGCGCCTCCCAAAAGGCCGTAGGCTGTATTAAAGGCCATGTACTCAGACTCATTGACATTTGTTTTAACAGCTATCGCATAGATTATCAGGGTTCCGACAAGGCCAATTGCCATATTGATAGTCTTATTTAGTTTGATAACTGTAGGCGGGCTATAGAGAAGGTTTGCGCTTTCGTTAAAAGAGTTTGCCCATTTCGCAAAAGCTCTTTTCTCTGCTCCGGCAAGCTTGATTTTCTGGATACCATTGATAAAAGCATAGGTTATACCGTCTTCTTCCGCATCATACTGCATAACCTTCTGGGTAATTCCGGTCTGTATAAATATTGTGATCAAAGAAAAAATAAGAGAGATCACATTTATCGCAAGCGCCGGTAAAACCAATGCAGGGGCAAAAGACCTGATCTCAAACAGATACGCAAGGGACAGCACCAGGACAAGTGGCATTGTTACAGCGTTTCCTATTATAAGTTCGCACAGCTCCTTGACTGAATTGATCCTTGCCGCAAGTTCTCCCGAGGTATACTTTCTAAAGAACCCGGCAGGGAGATTTAAAACCCTGTTCATCACCGCTGCTTCTACATTTATTCCTGTCTTGAGTTCAATCCTCTCCATAATAAGTTCAGCGCTGGCTTCGATCATAAACTCCGAAATTCCCAGTGAAAAGAGGAAAATAGCCGTTCCAAACAGCATAGGATAGCTGTGCATGGAAACCACATATCCGGACACGATTTCTACAAGAGAAGTCGCCATAATTCCTATAATAGTAACAATTGACATCAGGATTACATAGCCGATGAAATCCGGAATATCCAGACAGTTCTTCATATAAATAATAAGGTCGCGTATTCCAAGCTTCTTGGTCGGGAGAGGCTTATAAAAGCATATAGCCTGTGGATCAATATCCTCCAGCACCTTTCTGCTCACATTGACTCTTTTGCCAAGCTTATAATCCTGATAATAGTAGCCCTTAGATTTCCCAGGTAAAAGAGCTATGACAGTGCCGTCGGATCTGAGCTTGCCGATCATTGGACCATAAGCTTCCTTAGTCCACTCCTCATCCAGAGTGACTTCTCTGAACATTATTCCAAATGGGCGCAGAATATTTGCCAGATCTATATCTTCTCCAAGCTGATTAAAGGAGTCAGTTTCCGGCTTATATCCAAAGTATTTAATTATCTCTTCGATGGCAGCCTTGGTCACAACGCGGCTATCAGTAATGTCCTTGACGGCTTTGACACCAATAACAGAGGAAGCCATATTAAATATGGAATCCTCAAATACTTCCTGATCGCTCTTTGTTCTCTGCCTTATCTGCTCGTCAAACCAACCCACTACTCTGTTTCCTCTATTAATATATTACTGTTGCGCAACACTCACTTGTATCAATGATCACATTTCAGATTCTCAATAATTTATTCGTTAGTTACCAGTTCTTTATAGTACGTGCCCTTCTCCAGAAGCTCCTCATGTGTTCCCTGCTCAGCAATTTCTCCGTCTCTGAGCACTACGATATTGTCGCAGTCTCTGATAGTCGAGAGTCTGTGGGCGATTACAACGCAGGTAATTCCGCGCTTTTTGATAGCTTCGATGACTTTCATTTCTGTCACCGCATCCAATGCGCTTGTTGCTTCATCCAGAATAATTATGGAAGGATCCTGAGCAAGGACTCTTGCTATCTCAAGGCGCTGCTTTTGTCCGCCGGAGAAATTATTTCCGTTTTCTGCAACAGCTCCCTTGTAGCCTGCATCTCTTTCCATGATTTCATCGTGAATGCCCGCATCTCTGGCCGCAAGTATAACTTCAAAATCCTCGATGCTGTTATCCCACAGCTTGATATTCTGATCTATAGTATCCTGGAAAAGAGTTATATCCTGATCAACTACAGCTACGGAGCCGGTAAAAACATTTCTGTCTATCTGCTCGATAGTCTTATCACTAAAGGTTATTTCTCCGCTCCATGGCTTATATAAGCCTGATATGAGTTTGGAAAGAGTGCTCTTTCCGCAGCCCGAAGCCCCGATTATGGCTACTTTACTGCCCTCTGCAATATCGAGACTAAAGTCTTTGATTACCGGATTGGCAAGCCTGCTATATCCAAATGTAACGTTTCTTAGGTGGATATCCCCTTTAAGCTTCTGATACTCCTGGTCATCCGAAATGCTCTCTGCATCGAAAAGTTCATCATCCGGATACTGCATTACATCTTCGTATCTCTCCATCATGGAGCGCATCTCTTCTATAGACTGCCCCGCTCCTATGATACCCATGGCCGGCGCGGTAAAATAGCTCAGATACATCTGGAAACTCAAAACCATACCAAGTGTGAACTGATCCCTCATTACAAGGGCAACACCAAGTATAAGCACCATGTAGCCGGCGAGGGAATTTATAAGTGCCGGAATACTTCCAAGCCATATATTGATATGCCCGTATTCAATCTTTTCTTTATTAACTGCTGCCTGATAGCCCGCCCACTTCTTGAAAAAGCCGGCTTCCGCACCGGAGCTCTTAATTGTCTCTATCATCATTACTCCCGAAAGAGTTGTAGATTCGAGTTTGGCTGAATCTCTGAGACTGCAGCGGGTAATGTTGACTCTTTTTCTGGAAATAAGCCTTCCGACAAAGCTGTTCAGAACAATCGAGGCAATACCTATGAGTGATAATAAGGGGCTGTACCTTAGCATGAACACCAAATAGAAGATCATCATGACAAAATTCAGAAGGAGGGGAGCCACAGTATCTACAAGTATCTTGGATATCTGTGAGCCCTTTCTCTGCAATATGTCTCCGGATAATCTCTGGCTAAAGAAATTCATAGGAAGATGCAGTACCTTCCAGACATAGTTGCTGTTAGAAAGAACTGACAGCTTACCATCGATCCTGAGAGAATATATATCAGATACTGCGCTGCTCACAATGTTAAAAAAAGCAACAGCCGAGAACAGCACAATAAACGGCATAAGTAGTTCCTTATTTTCTCCGGACAGGAGTCTGTCCATAAAGAACCTGCTAAATGCCGGATTTAGCGTATTAAAAAGATATGCAACAAAAGTGGAAAAAAGGACAAAGATAACTGCTTTAGACGCACCCTTTAACCTGATATTAACGTAGTCTATGGTGCGCATTTTTTTGCCGCTCTGAACGAAATTATCACCGGGCTCAAAGCACAGGACTATTCCTGTAAAGCCTTCGTCAAACTCGCTCATGGGCATTTTAAGAATTCCCCTTCCGGGGTCATTTATATAGGCATAACCACCCTGAAATCCGCATAAAACAACGAAATGGTTGAATTCCCAGTGAATTATGCATGGAAAAGAGCCACTTTTAACCAGTGTCTCAGGTTCAAAGCGGTACCCACTTGCCTCAAGGCCATAGTTTCTTGCGGCACATAATATATTTTTGGCATTAGAGCCGTCTCTGGATACCCCGCAGTCGTATCTGACCTTTTCAAGGGGTATCCACTTTCCGTAGTAAGCAAGTATCATGTCAAGGCAGGCTGCTCCGCATTCCAGAGCTTCCATCTGCATTACAATAGGGACATGAACTCTTTTACCAACAGAAGGCTTCTTTACAGTTCTATTGGCGCCCATAAACGCCACCTCAGTTTCCTTAGTTAAAGAGCATACTTATCATCCTGGTCTGTTTATAACTGGCTTTGGCAGCGTAGTCTCCATCAGGAAAATCAGTTTTGGAAACAGATATGATCTTGCCGTTATCATCTTTTCCTATAGAATCTATCGGCATGCGCACTCCGCCAATGATAACATCCATATCATCTTTGACATACTGAGCTGTACTGTTCTCTTCGTAGGTAACTGTCAAAATGCCGTTTCTGACCACGCCATCGCCATAGGCATAGCTATTAATGGTCATGAAATAGCTCCAGATATAGAGTCCGATCACTCCTACCATTATCCCTATCAGGATCACCCACATGGCAGGTGTTGTAACCCGAAGGTACTCACTCAGATTCTCAGGTGAGGACAACTTTTTGACGCTCTTTTCTCTAAAAAGATTATTATCCATAAATTTTTAATCATTCACCGGTCAAAGCCGCAGTAATAGTAAGCTCTACCTGATCCATCTTGACTCCGACTACAACGTCCTTGGCAACACTTGCAACAATAGACTTCTCAAGCTCATCCCAGGCGTGTCCTGCCGCATCATCATCTACTCTTGCTTCATCAAGAGCATCCCTGTACTGGTCAAGACTCCATACAAACATTGAATCTGAAGGATTTCCGCCAAGTGCAGCGTAATCAACATATCCGCCGCCATAAACCTGCTGCAGCTTCATGATATTCTCGTAATTGAGGATTCCGTTTTCAATGATCTCACCAATCTTACCCATAAAGCCCTTGGCAAGCGCATTTTCGCCGGTCTTGGAAACTGACAGAAGCTCTTTTTTCTTATCCACATCCATATCAGTCTTGGCTACAAGCTTGATCTCGCAGGCGTCAGGCTTTTTCTCCATCCATAAAAGAGCATGGTACTCACCTGTCATTGCTCCCAGCATTCCAAGCGTCTCCTCCATGATAAGTCTCATGTGAAGTGTATCCTTCCTGCCAAGTTCGAAATCTTCCAGATAGTTATCAATCTTTCCAAGTGCATCATAGAGCTTGAAATTCTTGTTAGTGATCAGTATTTTCTCAGATTCCATTTCTATCATCTCCCCGCATCATTTTCTCATAAGAACTGTTTATTCGATGGTCAGAATATCTGAGAAGCCTGTAACCTCAAAGATTTCCTTAACTTCTTCTGTTGCGTTTCTGACAACCATTGAGCCCTGCTTGTTCATAGTCTTCTGAGCTGACAAAAGAACACGAAGACCTGCAGATGAGATGTACTCAAGCTTAGCAAGATCAAAAACAAGATTTTCAACGCCGCCAAGGCTTGCTGAAAGCTGTGCCTCAAGATCAGGCGCTGTCATAGTATCAAGTCTTCCCTCAAGACTGATGTTAAGATCCTTTTCTGCTAAAGTTTTGTTAATGTTCAACATGTGTTTTACCCTCCTGTTACACAATTTATGCTGTTAAAAAATATATATTATTCCCGCCAAGATGATTCTTCTTGGGATTAATACCATCACAACCAGACTTATCATCAAGTTTTCATCGAATTCCTGCAGTATTTCCTATTATTCCGTACTAATAGTATTTATTCTGCTCCATATTCCTCAGGATAAGGTTCTATCCCAAAGGCATATCTGACCTGTTTTTCTATATCTTCATCGCTGAGTTTAGAGGAAAAAGCATCAATATCTTCCATAACTCCAACGTTTGCAAACTTCTCATTATCGATGCAGCTGATAACTATATAAGGTTCGTCCTGATCTTCAAACTCCATCGTTCCTGTTCTGTAGTAATTCCCATCATATAAAAAAGCTCTTCTATCGCCAAACTTGTCGCGATTTTTTTCATTTATATCAAGGGCCTTTGCTCCGTATTTTTCAAAAATGGATTCGACGTAATCAAGCCTCTTCTCAATACTTTTATTATCCTCCATATCGGTTTTCCTCTGTAATCCTATATCTTCTACCTTATATTTTCTGCCCTCTGGTATCTAGTTTCCCTCTTCAATCTTTCTGATGCGCTCTGCTTCCTCCAATACCTTGTCAGTCCAGTGTTCATCGGGTTCGCATATCCTGAGCACCCTGAAACCATATCTTTTACCGTTTTCTATGATCGCATCCTCATCATCAATGTGAAGGGATATGCGGTAGAATGTCGGCATCTTCTGTGGAAGCATATCTGCTCTGTTTCCCTGAACTTCCGCCTTATGTCTGTAGCCGTTTACAATGTCATCAAAATGAATTCCGTATCTTCTGAAAAGTGATCTGATGTACACATCTGTGCGAAAAGAGGATGTATAAACCCACACTTCAAAGCCTCTCTTTTGAAGCTCATTTATCAGATATACTGTTCCTTTCCTGAGCCTTTCCGGAAACATCCTGTTCAAGGGAAATCTCAGTTCAGGCTCTGTTTCCATATAGTCAGGGCTGACAAACAGAACCTCGTCCAGATCAAAAGAGATCTTCATGGCTACACCTCAAATCAATCACTTAGATTTTCTTGATCAGAGTCAGAATGTTCTTACCGTCCTCGTATCTGTACTTAACATCATCCATACTCTTCTTGACCATAAAGATTCCAAGACCGCCTATTCCTCTTTCCTCAGCGGAAAGTGTAATATCCGGATCTTCCTTGGCGAGTGGATCATAAGGTGTTCCGCTGTCCATAAAAACTATGGAAACCTGGCCAGGTGTATCAGTATCAAGAAGTATCTCTGCCTGACCTGACGCATCACCATAGGCATAACTTGCAATGTTAATATAGATTTCTTCTACAGCAACATTTATCTGCATCATAGCCTTCATGGGACAATCTATTTTCTCAAGATTAGTCTCCACAAATTCGTTGACCGCGATCAGATTTTCTTTAGTTGCTTCAACAGTAAGTTTTTCCATAATGCTCCCTGATTTGTGACGCATGAAAACGCGTAAAGACACTTGCAGCCCTTTGCTGCAAGTGTCGATAAACTCATCATATCTGCGACATTTCGCCGCATTTCTTACACTTACCTCTCGAACCGGAGTAAACTATAAATGTTGTTGTCTTTTTGCAAATCGGACAATATGCTTCTGTTGTCCTCTCTCCCGTTGTCTGATCACTTTTGCCTTTGCCGCCACCGGTTATGTTTTCAAGTTCATTATCATTCATAGCCATAGCCCTCTCATCCATTGGCATCACCTCGCTTACCCAAAAACTTTATTTGATCTTAGCAAGGAAGCTGATTGCTGATGTGGAATAATCCGTACTCTCCCAATCATCATAGAGCTCTGCTCTCATGTTGCCGGTATAGCCCTTTTTCTCCATCTTAAGAGCATCCCATGCAGCCTCGAATTCTTCCTTTTTGGTAGCAAACACAGCCTTTTCACCGGCATGTGCTATAGTTCCGCCAACCACCTTCTCAAGATCATTATCGTTTAAAATGCTCATGTCTTTTGTCCTCCTGTATTCCCTGGATATCTTTTTATACGAAGATCTTAAGTTTGTGGCAAAAGAAATTTATCTATCCACAATTATCATAATGATATACGAATTGCTCCATGATAAGTATGCAAGCAAAATGCGCATTTATGACTATTGGCTTCCTTATCATTATAATGTATATTTGTCAGTCAATTTCTTAAATTATTATAATTTTTTATACACCTATATCAGAATGGAAAAGATATTCCAATTACTCACAGACATAATTCTCTAAGAATTACATTATTTATATTCAAAGCACAGCATTGTCATGTCATCAAACTGCTCCGCGTCGCCTACAAAGTCTGCAACTGCATCCTTAACATTCTGAAGCAGTTTTTCAGGTCCTGCAGACGCATCCTTATTAAGTGCCTGTAGCATGCGCTCTGTGCCAAACATCTTAACTTCGCTGTTAGTTGCCTCCGGCACGCCATCAGTATATAAGAAGATCTTATCTCCATGCTCAAGTTTGATGTTGTATTCTTTGTACTTGACTCCATCCATTCCGCCTATTACAAAGCCGTGCTTGTCCTTATAAATTTCAAAACAGCCGTCAGCTCTTTTTATAGCAGGGTACTCATGTCCTGCGTTGGCACAGCTAAGATTGCCCGTTGAAATCTCCAGAATTCCAAACCAGACAGTTACGAACATTTCAGTCTGATTACTGGAAGAAAGCGCATCATTAGTCTTATTGAGCGTCTCAGCAGCTGATGTTCCCAGCATCGCACAGCTCTGCAGAATAACCTTGGAGATCATCATGAAAAGAGCTGCCGGAATACCTTTACCTGATACATCTGCCATAACAAGCCCCAAGTGGTCATCATCTATCAGGAAGAAATCATAGAAGTCACCACCGACCTCCTTGGCAGGATCCATCAGTGCATAAATATCGAACTCTTTTCTGTCAGGGAAAGGCGGAAACTCGTGAGGCAGCATACTCGCCTGAATACGGGTTGCAAGTCCCAGCTCAACTCCGATCCTCTCTTTTTCAGCAGTAGCCTTCTGAATGTCGTCAATATAGGTCTTCATTCTGTCAGTCATCTGCTTGAAAGTCGTAGCAAGCTCCTGAACTTCATCGCCTGTATCCTCATTCCACTCAAAATCCAGCTGATCTCCTTCAAGGTCATGGACCTTGCTAGTAAGAAGCGTTATCGGTCTTACAAAACGCTCACTCAGAAAGCTGGACAAGATGACAGTAATGATTCCCATTGCTACTATAAGTGTCAGCATGTTAAAAAGAGCTGTCCTGATAATGCTGAGTATCGCTGTATGTTCTTCATCCTGACTGTCTCTGATCGAAGTCATCAGGTTTTCATTGGGTGCAAGCACTGTCTTTTCTGGAATTATTGATACAAGTGACCATCCAACAATTTCTACCGGAGAATAAGCAAGATAACAGGTAACTCCATCGATATCCAAAAGTTCCAGTCCGCTCTCTCCGCTGGCTGCCTTGGCTGCAAAAGAAGCTACATCTTTATCCTTATCCTCTATAAGAAGTGACTGCGGCTCTAATTGTCCTTCTTTTCTAGAGGAAAAGATAACTTTTCCCTTGCCGTTGATAATGCAGGAATCACCTTCATCACCTATTCTTGCATTCATCATCATTTTCTCAATGCCTTCAAGGTATAGTCCTGCCCCGGCAACTCCTACAAAGGTTTTCCCTTTATAAATCGGAGCTCCGCACATTATGGCCTGTCTGCCTGTGTCATAGTCATTCTGAATATCTGTAAAGCTTACCTTCTGGGTCATTCTGGCCTTGCGGTACCAGGGGCGCTGTCTTGGGTCCAGATGAACATAATTGCCATTGCTGTCCCATCTTTCCTGGAGTACAGGGCCTGCCAGGAGCAATATTCCGGTTTCAGTGCCAATATAAGAAGCCCCCAGCTGATTGTACTGACCATACATGGCAGTAAGATTTCCCTGAAGATTTCCGATCATAGCCAGTTCTTTTCTAATATCCACGTCATTGGGATTTACACCTTCCGCATAGACGAACTGGGCTTTCATCTGTCCAATTTCAAACTTCTCAGGTCTTGTGACCCTTGCATTTCCATATTTTTCGGGATTTGTGTAGATATCGGTTGCAGCTTCTGCATTCAGAGCCACTGATCCGGCGAAATCGCTGAACATTTCATTTAGAATATAGGCACATCCTAGCGCTGTTGCACTAAGACGTCCCGTAATCTGATCGCGCATAGCCTTGTCAGAGTACTCTTCCACCTGTTTTCCGGTCTTCTCGGAATTTCGTAGTGTGATATCCCTGACATTAGTCATCATCTGCACGGTAAAGAATCCAAATAGTATCAAAAGAATTGAAGATATGACCAGCATGATCTTCATGATTTTTTTCTTCATCAAATAGTTTCCCCTCACAACTAATTTGAAAAAAAGTGTATTCTTAATAATTTTACCGAAAATATGGGATTAATACAAATATATATACGTAAAAACAGTTCCGAAAGGTAAACCTTTCGGAACTGAATTGACAGACATCATATTAAAATCGTCATTCACTTATCGTAAACTGTCCGATGAGGCTGTTAAGCGACTCTGACTGCTCGGAAAGCTCCTGAGATACAGCGCTTGACTGCTCAGCTGTAGCAGAATTGCTCTGTACAACATTGGAGATCATCTCAATACCCTTATCAATCTCGTCCATGCTCTGAGCCTGCTCTTCTGCAAGATCTCCTGTCTGGATGATCATGTCTGTGATTTCCTCAACGCTGTGCTGCATAGCATCAAGAGCCTCAGTGGTCTCTGCAACTACAGAGTTACCATTATTGATCTCATCCATTGTATCTGCAATGAGCTGATGTGTATTCTTGGCAGCTTCACTACTCTGATCTGCAAGCTTACCAATCTGATCAGCAACAACCGCAAATCCTTTACCTGTCTCGCCTGCTCTTGCTGCCTCAATAGAAGCATTAAGTGCAAGAAGGGAAGTCTGCTTGGCAATAGCTTCGATTGAGTTTGTAACCTGCTCAATCTCTGCAGAAGCTTCTGTGATCCTTGTCATAGCATCAGTAACAAGATGCATCTTTCTTGCGCTGGTCTCAGCGTTTTCTCTAACTTCTGTGGCCATAGCCTTACTCTTTTCAGCCACATCTGCAAGCTGTCTTGTCTGTTCTGTAACTGAGTTGACAGATGCCGTAAGCTCCTCAACTGCGGCAGCCTGATCGGTAGAACCTTCAGCCAGATCAGTTGCTCCCTGTGACATATTCATAGCCCCTTGAGAAACCTGCTGTGAAGAATTTCTGACTTCCAAAAGAGTGCTGCTGAGATTTCCTGAGATATCTTTAAATGCATCCCTGATAGCACCGTAATCTCCGATATATATCTTTTCATTTCTGCTTCCGGTAGTGAAATCTCCGCCGGACATACGCTTTAAGGTCTCAATAATATCTTTTACCACATCCTCAATTACATCTGTGGAATAAGTAATATCATCTGCGAGCTTGCCAAGTTCATCCTCAGATTCAGTATGTACCTTGACTTCAAGTTTACCCTTTGCCATATCATCGGCAGCTGCTGATATTGCTTCAATCGGTCCAAGGATACTGTTTGTCAGGGCCTTCTTGGCCTTGTTCATATAAAGGATAGCGTAAATAAGAACGATAAGAGAAATCGCTGTCATCACAAGAACTGATACAAGTGCAAGAACATACGCCGACTGAGCCTGAGCCTTGGCTGATATTCCAATCTCCTTAAAGTCTTTAACAACTACTTTAATAGCTTCGTTGATAGTGCCAACGTAGTATTCATAGATTTCGGCAGAACCGGCTCCGGATTGAAACATTTCTCTAAGCTTATCATCGGCGGTATCTATATCTTTGACATGCTGATAGGCCGTCGAAAGGTCACCCTTGTAAACTCTGCTGAGTGTTGTGAGACCATCATTTAATTCCTGGATCTTCTCATCAACCCCTGCAAACTGTTCATTTCTATCCTCTTCATCCTGCGCAGAAAGCGCCCACAGATAATATTTGGCAAGGGCCTGAATGGTGATCCTGATCTCACCCTGATCAGTGTTCTGCTCATAATACACCGCATAGATATTATGCAGATTGAAAAGAGCTACAACATCAATCAGAATGATTACGGCGAAAATAGCAATAAGATTCGTTCTCAGATTGCCAAATACTTTTTTAAACTTATCAGATACTGATAGTTTCCTGAATTCTCCAAGGCTAAAGGAATCCTTTTTCTTAGCAGCGTCCGCCATATAAACCTCCTTACAACACTTCTATGATAACTACATAAACCTTTTCTACTAAGACTTATTTTGTAAAACAAACTATTCCAAATGTTATTTCGTCATCCTACATAATATATTTTACGCAATTATATGGAAAAGTGTCATAAATATGTATAAATTTATATAAAATTTCGAGAAATAAGTATTACTTATGTCAAGTATAAAAAATATTGATTTTACTTATGGACGAATAATTGATATTATGATTAAGGTTTGAGCTATTTCCGCTTATGCCCACAAGAAGTCATAATTTCAAGTTTTAGAAACAGAGAGGGAATTGAAAAATGGTAAAAGCAGTCGTAGGTGCTAACTGGGGAGACGAAGGTAAGGGAAAGATCACAGACACTCTGTCTGATCAGGCAGACGTTGTTATCCGCTTTCAGGGTGGCGCCAATGCAGGTCACACAATAGTTAATGATTACGGCAAATTTGCACTCCACACAATGCCATCTGGAGTATTCCACCAGAATATCATGAATATCATTGGTAACGGAGTTGCATTTGATATCACCAAGTTCATGAAGGAACTTAGCGAGATCACATCCAAGGGAGTTCCTGCTCCTCAGATCATGATCTCTGACAGAGTACAGGTTATGATGCCTTATCACGTACTCTTTGATACACTTGAGGAAGCAAGACTTGCAGGTAAGAGCTTTGGTTCTACCAAGTCAGGTATTGCTCCATTCTATTCAGATAAGTATTCCAAGATTGGCTGGCAGATCAACGAGTTCTTCCAGGATGATGCAGCTATCAAGGAGAAAATTGCACGAGTTGCTGAGATCAAGGATGTTCTCCTTGTTAATCTCTATCACTCAGATCCTATCGATCAGGAAGCTCTTTTCAACCAGATTGTTGAATGGAGAGAACAGGTTAAGCCTTACATCGGTAATGTAGCTCTTTATCTCGATAAGGCTATCAAGGAAGGTAAGACAATCCTCCTCGAGGGTCAGCTTGGAACCATGAAGGATCCTGACCACGGTATTTATCCTATGGTTACTTCTTCATCACCACTTGCAGCTTATGGTGCGATCGGTGCAGGTATTCCTCCTTACGAGATCAAGCAGGTTGTTACTGTATCCAAGGCTTACTCTTCCGCTGTTGGTGCAGGCGCATTTGTTTCAGAGCTCTTCGGAGATGAGGCTGAGGAACTTAGAAGACGTGGTGGCGACGGTGGTGAGTATGGCGCAACTACAGGAAGACCAAGACGTGTTGGTTGGTATGACTGCGTAGCAAGTAAGTATGGCTGCAGACTCCAGGGCACAACAGATGTTGCTTTCACAGTTCTTGATGTTCTGGGCTATCTTGATGAGATTCCTGTTTGTGTAGGCTACGACATTGACGGAGAAGTTACAACAGAATTCCCTGTTACTCACCTTCTCGACAAGGCTAAGCCTGTTTACAAGACTCTTCCAGGTTGGAAATGCGAGATTCGCGGCATCAAGAAGTATGAAGATCTTCCTGAGAAGTGCCGTAACTATATCGAATTCATCGAGGAACAGATTGGATATCCTATCACAATGGTCAGCAACGGACCAGCAAGATCAGATATCATCTACAGAGAGAGCAAGCTCTCCAAGTAATAAAATTAGCAAAACTTGCGTGACGGACGGCAAATCTACTAAATAAAAATGACACAGCTACAAAAGCGAGGTCATTACATATTGTCTTGCAAAAGCGAGCATATTAAAAAGAGAAGGACTCAATCTTTCAAGTAAACTTGAAGAAGTTGGGTTCTTCTCTTTTTTGATCATGTTTTTGATCATGGTTTTGGCAGGTGATTACCCGAAATCGTAAATATAACTACTTTTCGGGTAAAGCTCTCAGAAATCAGCAATTGTAATTAGCAACAGGAATTAGCAGCAGTAACTATATGCAAGGCCACGGTTACTATTCAGGCAGGAGTTGCACAAAATAAGTATGACTCTTATAATAAAATTTGAAATATTTTATGATTATATAAACATCGTTCACAATAATAGTAAATCACTTATCAGCATTCTTTTGACGGGGTACCCTTATGATACACATTAACAATCTAAACGAAGGACTTGAACTGTTCAAAGCGCTCGGATCAGATATCAGAATTGAGATCATCAATATTCTATTAAAAGAGAGCGGAATGAATATGAACGAGCTTGCCAAAAAGCTCAAGATAACTAACGGCGCTCTTACCAGTCACATCCGTAAACTTGAGGAATGTGGAATTGTAACTGTCTCTGCAGAGGGCTCAGGACACGGCAATCAGAAATTCTGCTCCGTTAATCTGGACAAGATACTGATTGATATTCAGGATGCACCTGTCACTACCAACGTCTATAACACAGAGATCAAGGTTGGTCACTACAACGATTATGACGTATCTCCTACCTGTGGTCTTGCTTCCGGTTCCAAAGTGATCGGTGAGGTTGATGATATCAGGTACTTTGCTCATCAGGACAGATTTGATGCTGATATTCTCTGGTTTACCAAGGGTTTTGTTGAATACGATATTCCCAACTTTGTTCCTGCAGGCCAGCAGATAGATGAAGTCTGCATAACAGCTGAGCTTAGTTCAGAAGCTCCGGGCTTTAACAATGTATGGCCTTCCGATATTTATTTTTACCTTAACGGGACGCCACTTGGCTCCTGGACTTCTCCCGGAGATTTTGGCGATGTCAAAGGCTTTTTTACCCCTGATTGGTGGTTTCCTAATTGGAACCAATATGGTATGCTCAAGATGTTGGTAATCGGTCACAAAGGCACTTTCATTGACGGGATCAAGATCTCTGATGTTACAATTGACGACCTCGCTCTGACTTCCAAGAGTAGTCTCAAGTTCAAGCTCGAAGTTCCTGAAAATGCCAGCAATGTCGGTGGACTAACAATTTTCGGAAAAGGATTTGGCAATTACAATCAGGACATCAATGTTAAGATTGCCTATAGCCCATTAGAACAATAAATGAACAATTATATTACAATTGGAATTCTGGCACACGTTGATGCCGGTAAAACAACACTTTCCGAGGCTCTTCTATACACCTCAGGAAAAATAAGGAAACTTGGCCGCGTAGATCACAAGGATGCTTTTCTTGACAGCTATGAGCTTGAGAGATCACGCGGCATTACTATATTCTCCAAACAGGCAGTTTTCCAGTATGGCGGTATCTCTTATACCCTGCTGGATACTCCCGGTCACGCTGACTTCTCTCCTGAAATGGAGAGGACTCTTCAGGTCCTTGATATGGCCATTTTAGTCATAAGTGCTGCTGACGGTGTAACCAGTCAGGTAAGGCTCTTGTGGCGTCTTCTTGACCACTACAAGGTTCCCACAATTATTTTTGTCAATAAAATGGATCAGCCGGGTGCTGATAAAAACGCAGTTCTCTCCCAGCTCAAAGACGTTCTTGGAAACCACTGCGTTGATTTTGATGGAGTTCCCGAAGGTAGCTCTCTGTTAGATTTATCTTCTCCTGAGCTTCAGGAAGAGCTTGCTGTTTGTGACGATAAGCTTCTCGAGAAGTTCCTTGAAGGCTACGTTGTAACGCTCCAAGATGTGGAAGAACTTGTCAGATCCAGGAAAACTTTCCCTTGCATCTTTGGCTCAGCGCTAAAACTTAACGGGGTAAAAGAGCTTTTGGATACCCTGACAAGTCTGTGCAGTACAGGCAATTCCATGGATTTCATCCAGCAATCAGCCAAAAGCACTATGCGCACAAGCAATTCACTAGATTTTTCCGCGCCTGAAGAAAATCCATTAACACACGAATCAGCACTTAATAATAACGATAAATTCTCTGCCCGCGTATACAAAATAAGCCGCGACGCTCAGGGAAACCGCCTGACTCACATGAAGATCATAAGCGGCTCTCTTAAGGTGCGCGATACTATTCAAGATGAAAAGATTGACCAGATCCGGCTTTATAACGGAGACAAATTTGAAGCTCTTCCCGAAGCCACTGCCGGAATGATCGTTGCAATATCAGGTCTATCTTCAACCAGAGCAGGCGAAGGTCTTGGTGCCCTTAAAGGCAGTGTTTCTGCCGAAGTAATCCAGCCAATCCTATCCTGCGCCCTTATTCTGCCTGATGATGTAGACACTATCTCTTTTTACAAGAAGATCAAATCTCTTGAAGAGGAAGAACCAATGCTGCTGTTATCGCTCCATGAAGCAACAGGTGAGATCATGGTTCAGGTCATGGGTGATGTGCAAAAAGAGATCCTTCATCACCTCATTCTTACGAGATTTGGCATAGATGTTAAATTCGGACAGGGACAGATTGTTTATAAGGAAACAATCGCAGGTCCTGTTGAGGGAGTAGGCCATTTTGAGCCGCTTAGGCACTACGCCGAGGTTCATCTGCTTCTTGAGCCGACAGAGCCCGGAAGCGGTATATCTTTTGACAATAAATGCTCTACCGACCAGTTGTCCCTCAACTGGCAGAGGCTTATACTAACTCACTTGCAGGAAAAAAAGCATGTTGGCGTCCTCACAGGTTCTGAAATAACCGATATGAGGATCACTCTTTTAACAGGAAGAGCTCATGAAAAGCACACAGAAGGCGGAGATTTCAGGCAGGCCACCTACAGAGCAGTAAGGCAGGGGCTGATGGAGGCTCAGTCGGTTCTGCTTGAGCCCATATTCGATTACCGGATAGAGGTTCCTCAGGAAAACGTAGGAAGGGTTCTTACTGACATCCAGAAGATGAACGGAACTGTTGGTCTTCCGGAAATAGAAAATGGCAAATCCGTAGTTACAGGCACTGTTCCGGCGGCCTGCCTCTACGACTACGCCCAGGAACTCAAGAGCTACACTCACGGAGAAGGCGTTTTATCCACAACTCTTAGCGGCTATGCTCCATGCCACAACACCGAAGAGGTTTTGGAAACTATCGGCTACTATCCTGAGCTTGATACGGCTAATCCTGCTTCATCCGTGTTCTGTTCCCACGGCGCCGGCACAATTATTCCCTGGGATGAAGTCAGATCCCATATGCACCTTGAAAGCGCCTGGAGTCCCGACAAAGGGATCACAGCAGGCACTGACCTTACAGACAATATTGATATGGACGCGCTCAAAAAGCTACAGGCACGAAGTACACGCAAGACTACTGATGACAGAACTTTTGATGAGATTGAGCGTGACCTTCGTTTGGCTGAGAATGAGTTAAAAGATATCTTCGAGAGAACTTACGGAACAATTAAGCCAAGATATGTGGAAACCGAGGAAGACAGAAGACGCTATGCAAAGCAGGACGCAGAAAGAGAAAGACAAAGAGCCATTGCTGAGGGTCTGATTGAACCTGATGAAGCTCCCGAAGTTACACTTTCTACCAGAAAGCAAAGCAGCAAAAAGGATCAGCGGATTGCTGAGCGCCAAAAAGAATATCTGCTGGTTGATGGTTATAACATAATATATGCAAGTGACGACCTCAAAAGCCTTGCTGCTACTGACTTAAAGGCTGCAAGAGATGCACTGATAGATAAGATTGTGAATTTCCAGGGCTATCGCAGAGAACAGGTTATCCTGGTCTTTGATGCCTACAGGGTTCGCGGCGGCTCGGAGCACATGGAGGATCACTCAGGGCTCACTGTCATCTACACCAAGGAAGCAGAAACCGCAGATCAGTACATAGAAAAGGCAGCTCATGAAATCGGCAAAAAATATCGCGTAACCGTGGCTACTTCCGATGCAATCGAACAGGTCATCGTCATGAGCAGCGGTGCTATCAGGTTATCTGCAAGAGAATTCTGGGAAGAAGTAAAACACACTGAGGAACGTATCAGAGAGCATCTGTGACTAGGCAAATTCACTTAGGAACGCATCAGAGAGCATCTGTGACAAGACAAGTTCACTTAGGAATGCTTCAAGAATAATAATGATAATAGTAACTTGAAAGAGTAATAAAGATTTTGAGAAATACACTTAACACTATTACTAGTAGAATAATTAAAGATCTGCGCAGAAACGCGACATTTATCATCATAGTAGCAGTTCTGTGGGGAATACTTAATCTCTTGTTCCACCGTTTCTGCCCTGTTGTCCTAATCTGCGGATATCCATGCCCGGGATGCGGCATCACAAGAGCCTTTTGGGCTTTTGTAACACTGCATCCTGTTAAGGCACTTCATTACAATCCTGTTTACCCGTTATGGCTTGCATTTCTGCTAGCAGCTTTTTGGACGAGGTACGTCAGAGGAAAGAGCCTTAAAGGCCTCTACTATCCTCTTCTTTTTACCGGAGTCCTTACCATATTGGTGTACATCTACCGGATGATCTTCATGTTTCCCGGAGATGAACCCATGGTCTATGTTCACGATAACCTCTTTTCAATCATCAGATCCTTTTTTTAATTCTTAAAGAAGGTTATATCAAATTAAGCATTATGCTCAAGAAGGTAGTCATTAAGAGCATCTACGATCTCATCGCCGTCAATTCCGTGAACAGCGCATGCCTCAGCAAGAGACTCCATCTGAGAAGCAGGACAATGGATGCATCCCATGCCACACTCCATCAGAAACTGAGATGCAAGCGGATGCTTACTGATAATATCTCCTACTAACATATCTGTAGTAATGAGAGCTCCCTCATTCTTAAGTTCTTCACTCATGTTCGATTCCTCACTTTCTGTATCATTACCAAAGAATAAATCTTTCAAAAATCCCATGGTCATACCTCAAAACATCAAAGTACAAACAGTAGCTTACAAAAATTGCAATTATTAGATTGCACAAAATGTATTCTACTCTCAAGAAAGCATTAATGCAAGACATTATTATTCAGCGACTTCTTCAAATGTATATAACCTTGAATCACCGGTTCTCATGATACGAGTATCCTGATTATATCCGGTTCCTGCAAAGTTTGCATTAAGAGCAAAGCCATGGCTGTTGAGCGCAGCTCCTGTTGCTACTGCTTTCTGTTCCTCGCCGTTCATGTGAACAACCTTATCCATAATATTGTGGATGATTCCATCCTGTTTAACATGAACAGGTGCTATAGCATTGACAAGGCTTCCAAAATCCTTGAGATTAAGCGGAACCACGCGGTTTACGATATTATAAAGCTTATCGTCATCAAGGCCGACACACTTAAGCTTTCGATAGTCATTATTAGGTCTGCTGCCCTTTTCAACAACAAAGCCTACAGCCTTCTTCTGGTCCCTCGTAACGATCATATATCCATAGTCTGGAAGTCTGTAATAGTCGCCAAACTGGAATACTTCTCTCCACTTCTTGTAGAACTCAACCTGAGAGGTAACAATCTTCTTATCTGATTCTGACATTTCGCACAGATTAAGCTCATAACCAAAGCATCCCGGACAAGCTATCTCAAATCTTGTCTCAAGAGGCACTGTGTTAAGAGTCTGATGGTTAGGGCATGCTGAAACATGCGCGCCAATTGTGTTTGCAGGATATCCATAGCTATAGCCTCTCTGAATATCAAGTCTGCAGAAAGCATCAGTATCATCGCTTCCCCATATCTGTGGGAAATAGCACAGAATGCCAAGGTCAAATCTGTTGCCGCCTGCAGAGCATCCCTCAAACAATATCTCAGGAAAGCTCTCTGTCAGCTCCTTCATAATACGGTACAGGCCAATATAATATCTATGCTGAAACTCGCCCTGTCTGTCAGCAGGAAGACTTGTAGAGAATCTGTCTGAGAAGATTCTGTTCATATCCCATTTGACATAGGACACATTGCCTGCGGAAAAGACCTTCTTCATGGCGTCAATGACATAGTCCTGAACTTCTGTCCTGGACAGATCAAGGTTCATCTGATTACGGCCTTTGGAATGTGGTTTTCCCGGAACAGCTACAGCCCAGTCAGGGTGCGCCCTGTACAGATCACTATCCTCATTGACCATCTCAGGCTCAACCCATATACCAAACATGAGACCAAGCTCATTTATTCTATCAGCAAGCTCCTTGATCCCACCCGGAAGCTTTTTCTTATTTTCATACCAGTCGCCAAGTGATGAAGTATCATCATTACGCTTGCCAAACCAGCCATCATCCATTACAAAGAGCTCAATACCGCACTTCTTTGCCTCTTTTGCAAGGGATAAAAGAGAATTCTGTGTAATGTTAAAGTATGACGCTTCCCAGCTGTTGATAAGGATAGGTCTCTCCTTGTCTCTCCAGGAGCCTCTTACAATATGGCGTCTTACAAAATCCTGCATTCTAAGACTCATGCCGTTAAAGCCCTTGTCAGAATAAGCCATAACAGCTTCAGGAGCCTCAAAGGCCTCTCCCGGTGCAAGAAGCCAGTTAAAGCCTACCGGCTGAATACCACATACGAATCTGCTCATATTCTTGGCATTAGAAGAAAGAGCTTCATAGTGATTGCCACTGTATACAAGATTAAAGCCTATACATCCGCCGTGCTCCTCATCTGCATCTGGTTCACTCACGATAACAAGCGGGTTAGACCTTGATCCTGACTCGCCTGCCGCAAGTTCTTCACACACAACCTTGCCACCGGTGCACAGACTTGTATGAATTCCCATTTCATCAGCCCACCTGCCGTGGAAAGAAGTGAATTTAAGTGCACGAGTATCAAAGTCAATCTGAGTACTAAGAAGCCTCTCGATCCTAACCTCCTTATCGCTGTCATTATGAAGCACTGCACTTCTTGTAATGACATCACTGTCAGGAAATACAGAATAGATCATTTCAAGGCTAGTCCCATATCCTGGATCCTTGAGAACGATAATAAGCTGCTGAGTTTTATCCTTTTTGACAGCACTATTGTCACCGGAAACATCCGTGTCATCATAGGATGACGGAAGTGTCCTAAGCGCCTTCTTGCCATCTGTGACCTTCATGCTGTAATACTGGAAATCCACTGTAGTATTGCCATCAGCATAAGTCAGCTCCACAAACGGCTCTCTAATATCTCCCTTGCCAAAAGATGACATTTCTAGGCCCAGCATCTCCAGAAAAGTATCCTTATGGTCATCGGAATACACATTCATATTTCCGCCGCCATGGTAATGCTTAGGTCCAATTGCATCAGCAATACTCATAAGACCATTCTTGCCATCCTTAAAGGCCTGTTCAAGGTCGCCTGCCTCTACAGCTTTCTGATATTTATCCTCAGAAATAATGGATTTTCCATAGTGAATGTGTTCAAGATGCCCTGACGCAGTCCTCCTGAACAAGTAAGATGTATGTGCTGTCTGCAGCAAAAAGATGTTTCCATCTGCGTAAATCAATTCGTTACCCTCCAAAACTATATCTGTTATATCTATTCCCATAAAAAAATCTTATGGCTCAGGCAATTACACTAATACATAATAGCTATCTCTGTAACTCAAGCCTTAATTCCGTTCATGATGACATCTATCATCATGTTCAGCGACTCTTCGTAGCTAAATTCTGTATGAGACAATTCCTCTGAACTTAAGAACTTCTCGATAGCTCCCTCAACCATAAGCTTGATGAGCTGAATAGGAACTCTTTTTATAAGTCCCTGATCCATAGCCTGATTAAGGAGCTTTTCAGTTTCACCCCAGTCACTCTCAACCCTTTCGGCAACCTTCATGTATACCTTGGGATATTTGTCTTTGAGCTGATAAACTCTTCTAAAATCAATATTCTTGTAATTGTCAGGAAGGCACACGATCAGCCTTGAAATCTTATCTACAAGATTCAGTGATTCATCCGCTATGATTTCTGCCTCCTTCTTCTTGATGGCAGAAAAACCGTAATCAACTGTTGCAAAAAACAGTTCGTCTTTATCATCAAACTCCTTGTAAATAGTTTTCTTACTGATGTGAAGTTCCCTGGAAATATCATCCATAGTGAACTTCATACCCTTCTCATTGAACTGGTCAATAACCGCATCCATGATCTGTTGTCTTGTCTCTTCCATGTAGCCCTCCTTAAAATGTTAACCCCATCACATCAAAATAACTCTTTTCCCACTCTTTATCAGAACTGCTTTAATACTTCAACAAGATATGCCCATACATTGGCTGTTGACTTAACTGAAAGCTTCTCACCCGTTGAGTGAATATCCTTCATATCAGGTCCGATTGAAATACAGTCAAGATCATCAATCTTCTCGCTGAGAATTCCGCACTCAAGGCCTGCATGAATAGCCTGAACCTGTGGAGCCTTGCCATACATATCCTGATATACTCTTACCATATGGTCACGAAGTCCTGAATGCTGTCTGAATTTCCATCCAGGATACTCACCGCTTACTGTAACCTCTGCTCCGAACATCTCGCCAATTGTAAGAAGCTTGTCGATCAGAACCTTCTTGGAAGATTCAACGCTGCTACGAACTGACTGTTCAAGTGTAACAACCTTTCCTTCAGTCTTAACAATACCAAGGTTAAGTGAAGTCTCAACAAGACCTGCTACCATAGCGCTCATAGCCTGAACTCCATCAGGCATGATTGTGATCATCTTAGCTACTGCCTCAGTATCCTTGCAGTTAAATGCCAGAACATTAGAAGCTCCCTCTGTGGCAAAAGAAATATCTACTCCTTCATCTTTGGCTTCAAGCTCGCCCTTAACTTCCTCAAGAACAGCCTTTACAATAGTCTGCGCCTTGTCGACATCCCCATTATCAACTACAAATCTAAGTGTAGCATTTGAAGGAATTGCATTGTCTGCAACACCACCGTCAATGCTGATAAGCTTAACACTCATCTCTTTGGACAATCTATACAGAATTCTTCCTGCAATGTGGTTGCCATTTCCTCTGCCGCACTTTATCATCTCGCCTGAATGTCCGCCCAAAAGGCCTGATACAGCTACTGTGCACTTAGTGCCATCAGCATTTTCCTGTTCCATAGAGAGCTTTGAATAAACTCTTGCTCCTCCTGCACAGCTGGTAATGAATACGCCTTCCTCTTCATTATCAATATTGATCATTCTCTTACCCTTGAGGCCGGAAAGATCAATTGCTGCAGCTCCGAACATACCAGTTTCTTCATTAGTTGTGATAACTACCTCAAGTGGTGGATGAGGAATATCCTTGGAATCAAGAATCGCAAGACAATAAGCTACCGCGATACCATCATCACCGCCAAGGCTTGTTCCCTCTGCCCATACATACTCACCATCTGTTGTCACTCTAAGGCCATCTGTCTTCATATCGATGTCGCAGCTATCTTCCTTAACTGCAACCATATCCATATGTCCCTGAATGATAACCGGCTCTTTGTCCTCATATCCTGCTGTTCCCGGAGCCTTGATAATAACGTTGAGCTCTTTATCCTGCTCTACCTCATAGCCTCTCTCCTTGGCAAAAGAAACAAGATAGTCGCTTATCTTCTGCAAATTACCTGAACCATGTGGAATATTGCAAAGCTCCTCAAAAAAATGGAATACTACTCCAGGCTGTAAATTATCTAAAACTGACATATAAGTACCTCCATGCACTAAAGCATTTTTATCCAAATATCCAAATCGGATTTTGTATCATTATGAAAAAAGGAGTATCAAATCCTCGATACTCCTACATTTTATCCTATAAAAACTATTAATACAATAAAAGTTTCCAGAATAACTATCATTCCGGAAACTTTTTATATTTAAGATAAATCTATTAAGCAATCTTCTCTTTTGCAAGCTCTGCAAGTGTCTTGAATCCGTCTGGATCGTTAACTGCAAGCTCAGCAAGCATCTTTCTGTTGATGTCTACGCCTGCAAGCTTAAGACCATGCATCATGTTGCTGTATGAAAGACCATTGATTCTAGCTGCAGCGTTGATACGTGTGATCCAAAGAGATCTCATATCTCTCTTCTTCTGCTTACGTCCAGCAAATGCTGATGTAAGTGCTCTCATAACTGACTGCTTAGCAACTCTATACTGCTTAGATCTTGCTCCTCTATAGCCCTTTGCAAGCTTTAATACTCTATTGTGCTTCTTCTTGGCATTTAATGCGCCTTTAACTCTTGCCATTGTAAAATCCTCCTAAAATAATCAAATACTACTGGTACTACCGAAAACTTAACGCAAAATGATCAAGCGTAAGGAAGAATGCTCTTCATTGCCTTTACATTTGTAGCGTCAACGAGTCCAGCATGTCTAAGATTTCTCTTTCTCTTTGTGGACTTCTTTGTTAAGATGTGGCGCTTATACGCTTTGTTTCTCATGAGCTTGCCTGTGCCTGTAACCTTGAATCTCTTGGCAGCAGCTCTCTTTGTCTTCATCTTTTGCTGCATAACTAAAATCCTCCTGTATATCTCTTAAAATAATAATATCTATATGATATCCGATTGATCCGCTATGCTCTCACAATCACCATAGGTCTACCTTCAGGCAACTGCCTGTAATGACCAATATCATATATATTTCCAACCAAATAAATTGGTGAAAAATCAGTTCTTCTTCTCGGTAAGGAACATTGTCATGCTACGTCCCTCAACCTTGGGCTGCTTCTCAATTACAGCGACATCAGAAAGTGCCTCTGCAAAATCTGTAAGAATATGTACGCTTGCCCCCATATGAGCCATCTCACGTCCGCGGAAACGAAGTGTGATCTTAACTCTGTTTCCTTTCTCAAGGAACTTCTTAGCTGCATTAACCTTAGTATTCAGATCGTTGGTATCAATGTTAGGTGAAAGTCTGATTTCCTTAATTTCTACAGTCTTCTGCTTCTTCTTGGCTTCCTTCTCTTTGCGAAGCTGCTCATACTTGAACTTTCCATAATCAACAACTCTGCAAACAGGTGGTTTAGCTGTAGGAGCGATCATAACAAGATCAACACCCTCATCATCAGCAATCTTCCTGGCATCCTGGATTGACATTACTCCAAGCTGTTCTCCCTCGATACCGATAACCCTTACCTCTTTAGCTCTGATCTGATCGTTAATAAATAATTCGCTAATGGCCTTATACCTCCAAACAATAAAAGAAAAATAAAAAAGTGGATACACTCGCAATGTATCCACTGAATAATCATAAAAGTACAAACCCAAAAGGCTGTATCTAAAAGATATTAACGCCTGCTAGCTAGGCCGCAGGGTGAGAGTGGATACTCTGCTTGGTTTTCAAATACTGTAATACAATATCACAATCGTGATAACAATGTCAACATATTTTTATAGCAAACTATTAAATATAAATTAAATATTCTCAATTTTGTATTATTTTTCGCGACTTTTTAACAAAAAATATTTCTTCGGAATTATAATTTTACTGTAAGTCAATTGTCTTTTCAAGTAGTTGCGAGGTATCTCATGAATTATGGACTAATGCGCCGGATCATCGGATTCACTTATACTCTTGTCATACTATTATTTATAGGGCTTGGCTTTTGTTATTCCAACGAAACCAACAGCTACTATCGCGAAAACGCTTCCCGTTTTGATGATTATTGGACAGTTAACGGCAAGCTCATCACTTTTCCCTATAGTAACCATGAAGAATTCACCATAGAGAACACTCTGCCCAAAGTCTACGGCGATCAGATCCTGGTTCTGCGCTGCTACTACGAGCACTTTATCGTATCCATTGACGGAAAAGAAATCCTTGAGGACCGCCCAAACAAGTTATTTGGCAAGGAGACAAATGTTGGTAAAAAAGAAATCTGGGTCCCTCTTTCAGAGGACTACTCCGGGTCAACCATCTCAATTCACCTCGAGATGCAAAAGGCCCTCTATGGCTCAGAGCTGTCCGAGGGCTTTATCACAACACGTTCAGGCTATGGGATCATGCAGCTTAAGAGTAATGCTCTTTCTGCAGTTATTTTCGTTCTCTTTACAGTCACCGGCGTTTTTGAAGTAATTGTTTCTGCCTTCTTTATATTAAAAAGAGCTCATCTTATCAGAAAGCTTTCCTTTGAGGCACTCTTTTACGCAGGCTGGTTCTCTATCATATCTGCCCAGTGGATCATAAACGAAACCAGGCTTCCATTTATCCTGTTTGGCTTTATGACAGGCTTTTCCGTGCTCACAATTATTTCTTTTCTCCTGATGCCCCTTCTGTTCTATAGCATTTCACGAACTATTTATCTCAGGACTGATCCTGTCGATAACGCCATAGATATATTTATGATAGTTATTATCCTCATATCCTGTCTGCTTGCTGTTATTGGCTATATTCAGTGGGGATGGCTCATCTATGTCGCACACGTTCTTGATGTTATCGCTATGTTCATGGTTGCCTACTACTCTTTTTCCAGTATCAAAAAAGAACAGCAGCTCAACGCAAGAACAGGCATTGCCCTCGCAAACGGCCTTTTCATCATGATTGCCTGCTACGCCCTGTTTAAGTACATAGTCAACGTAGATAATAACTATACATTTTTTATCATAATCGATCTGATGATCTATATCATGGTCCAGGTAGGGCTTGTCTACAGGAGAATAGGTCTCAACGTCAGAGAGGAAAAAGAGTTCATGCAGGCCAAGATCTTTGCATTTACCGATGAACTCACAAGGCTTGGAAACAGGCGCCATTTCTATACAATGATAGATGATTATGAAAAGAATAAGCTTCCCCACAACCTGACTTATATTGCGATTGATGTCAACAAGCTCAAATTCGTCAATGACAACATTGGCCACGATGCCGGGGATGAGCTTTTAGTTGGCACTGCTCAGTGCATTAAAAACGCTTTTTCTTCTTCACCCACTACCACAATCAGCAGAATGGGCGGCGATGAATTTGCTATTTTGATAATTGCGGGAAAAGCTGAGGTTGAAACCAGGATCAGAAATATGAAAATAATGCTCGGAAAATGGAAGGGCAAATATATAGACGGCATCACTGTCGCCGTTGGAAGTGCTGCCGTCTGGGAAAATCCTGACTGTTCTATTAATGATCTTTCTAAGATCGCTGATAAAAGAATGTATGAAGACAAAGCATTATTCTATAAAGAAGCCGGAATTGACCGAAGGACCAATCAGAATTCATAATTCCGAAATGAACTGAATGATCAAAACAACCTGTCTGGATTGAAATATTTCGAATCATCGTCATGACCTGTTCGCAAGCGGTCTGAACACAGTCATCCTGCCTGTCCAGCCGATAATTCTTGTCATGATAACTCCGACGATAACTCCGCAGCTGTCGATCAGCACATCTTTTTTCTGTGGGCTTCGCCCTGCCACAAAGGACTGGTGGTACTCATCAAGTCCCGCAAAAGCTATGCAAAAGCTCCCCGCCAGGATCACAAGCCACAGCCCTCTTATTCCAAAGACATAAAGAGGAAATGCCACTGTGATGGCAAGGATCAAATACTCTGTAAAATGCGCTGTTTTCCTGATGTAATATTGTGAGGCTTCTGAGAGCTGCTCAATCTTTTGGCTGCTCCAGCCCTTATCGAAGGTCTCGTTTGCTACCGAAAAGACTTTGATTCCAACCTGAAAACTCAACTCTGATGAAGTGTCTGCATCCTGTCCGGAAAAAGAAAATATGAGACACATCATTATGATTGCGGGCACGAAAGACAAGGGCTTTAGTACAAACCGCAATGTTTGCTTAATATATAAAAGAAAATATTTCATGTACTACTCGTTCTATATTCCTTAAATCTTATTGCTGTTTCTTACTAATTATTTCTTACTAATTATTTGTTACTTATTATTTCTTACTTAATATTTCTTATTTTAATTATTTATTTCTCTTCTTGTTCTTATTAACTGAAGATTTTTTATTTGCTCCGGTCTTATTAGTTACTGAAGACTTCTCAGCTTTCTTTTTATCACCAAATCCTGTATTGACTCTCTTAGTGCCCTGCTTATCTGCAGTTTTCTTCTGTCCTTGACTATGCTTGCGGGCAACGCTATAGCCGAATTTACCCAGTTTCTCGCCAAGGCTATAGTATTCGCCGTGTGAATAAGCCACAAGTCCTGCCTTACCAAGGTCAAGTCTTCCGGTATCATCAAGAAGCTTATCATCAACTGACACGCTCACAACTTCTGCGATGAACATGTCATGTGTTCCAAGCTCAAGGATCTGTTTAACCTTGCACTCGATATTGACAGGAGCTTCTGCAATTCCGGGTGCTGAGATTTTTTGAGACTGCAGAGGAGTAAGCTTCATCTCCTTGAATTTGTCATAATCTCTTCCGGAACGCACACCGCACCAATCTGCTGCGTATGCAAGTTTACTGCTGGTGAGATTTACAACAAACTCACCGGTTTCCTTGATGATACTATGAGAAAACCTCTCTTTTCTCACAGATATAGAGAGCATGGCAGGGTCAGAACATATTGTCCCTGCCCATGCTACAGTAATTATATTTGGCTTCTCGCCCTCGCGGCCACAGCTCACCATAACGGGAGGTGCCGGATATAGCATATTTCCCGGGCGCCATATCTCTTTTGCCATAAGACCTCCAAAAGCACAGTCAAAACGCTTAACATGCAAGTATGTACGCATTTTTGACCATTGACACCTATATATGATATACGAATTGCTCCATAACTTCGTTATTCTCGCAATTCTACATCACATCATTTCATGATCTCTTCCATCTCAGTGATGGCTTCACCGAATACATTAAGCGCTGCATCGATAGGTGCCTTGGTTGTAAGGTCTACGCCTGCAATCTTGAGAAGGCTTACAGGATCCTGTGTGCATCCGCTTGAAAGGAACTTCTTGTACTGCTCTACTGCAGAAGCGCCCTCCTTGAGGATTCTGTCAGCGATAGCAACAGCAGCTGCAAAGCTTGTAGCATACTGATATACATAGAAGTTGTAATAGAAGTGAGGAATTCTGCACCACTCCCATCCGATCTGAGGATCTGAGATCATGTCTGCACCAAAGTACTGCTTGTTAAGGTCAAGATAAACCTCATACAATGACTCAGCAGTAAGTGGAGTTCCGGCCTCAGCCATCTCACAGGTCTTGCGCTCAAACTCTTCAAACATTGTCTGACGGAACATTGTTCCCTTGAAGCTGTCAAGGAAGTGGTTGATGATAAATGCCTTCTCTTCCTTGCTGGAAGCATGATCCTTCATATAGTGATAGAGAAGAACTTCGTTAGTTGTAGAAGCTACTTCTGCTACAAAAATCTTGTAGTTGGCATCAATAATTGTCTGTGCCTTGTTGGAATACCATGTGTGCATTGAGTGGCCCATCTCGTGAACCAGTGTAAATACATCATCAAGAGTATCGTTGTAGTTAAGGAGCATGTATGGGTGCACATTGTAAACGCCTGATGAATATGCGCCGCCTCTCTTGCCTTCATTCTCAACTACGTCGATCCATCTGTTCTCATATGCCTCTTTTACCACATCAAGATAGTCCTCGCCCAGAGGAGCAAGCGCCTTAAGTGAGAGCTCTTTGGCCTCATCATAAGTAACCTTCATGTCGTAGTCAGCAAGCATTGGAACGTAAACGTCGTACATGTGAAGCTCGTCAACACCAAGAAGCTTCTTACGAAGAGTTACGTATCTGTGCATCTTGTCCATGTTATCGTGAATTGACTCAAAGAGGCTGTCGCAAACCTTGGGTGAAACATCATTGCTGTTAACAGCTGCCTCAAAAGCTGAATTATACTTACGAGCCTTGGCTTCAAAAATACGTCCCTTAACTTCGCCGTCATACATTGCAGCCCAGGTATTCTTGAACTCTTCATACTTGCCATAGAAAGCCTCAAAGCTGGCCTTTCTGAGGTTTCTGTCCTTGGACATCTGGGTAGGAACAAATCTTCCATTAGAAAGCTGAACCTCTTCACCCTTGGAATCCTTGACTGAAGGGAACTTGAGGTCTGCGTTTGAAAGCATTCCGTATGCCTTCTGTGATGCGCCCTGCATCTCGCCTGCGCTGGCAAGGAGCTGTTCCATCTCTGCGCTCAGCATGTGATCTTTAAGTCTTCTGATCTCAGCGATTTCTCTCTTATATCTGTCAAGCTCAGGTGTTTCCTTGTAGAATGACTCGAGCTTATCATCTGAAATTGCAAGGATCTCAGGGCTTATAAATGCCTCTTTTTCAGATGCATACATGTAAGCTGACATTGCTCTCTGCTTCATTCCCTGATACTTGGAATTAGCTGTATCCTGATCCTCTCTCATGTGGGCATAGCCGTGTACTCTGTCGATGTAAAGACCAAGCTCCTCATCAAGTTTAAGAGCTGCAAGGAGGTCCTTGCTGTTATCTGCAAGCTTGCCCTCGTAAGCAGCAACTTTATCTGCATACTCAGTAATCCTGGCAAGTTCTTCCTCCCACTTCTTCTCATCATCATAAATATCCTCAAGTCTCCATGTGAGCTCGAGTGCTACTTCATCACGTTTTGGTAATCTGTCCTGCATACTGTATCCTCTCTTTACATTTATTTGCCATCACAATATCTTGCGAATATCTCCATCTCCTACTATAAGGGGCATGAACTTAGAGCCCTTGATCCCAAGCTCAGTAAGCTCTTCTTCGATCTTCTTGTCAGAATAATCATAAGTGTTCAAAAAGACGCTGTCTATGCCATTTTTAAAGGCAACGCCCACATCGCTTAGAAGATCATTTCCTATCATAACACAATTGTCTGAAATAAGTGTGTTTTCATTAATTAGTTGCTCCAGAAATTCTTTCTGGGGCTTTTTGATACCTTTATCGGATGAAATGAATATGTCGTCAAAATATTTGGTAAGCCCGGCCTTTTCCAGCTCTTTTTCCGTAAAGACGCGCTGCGCATTAGACAAAAGATATATGCCCTTGCCGGCTTTCTTAAGCTCATCCAGAGTTTCGAGGACGCCATCATATACAACCAGCTTATCGCGGGACTCTTCCCTGAAATAGATGCAAAGAGCACGGATTTCATCTTCCTCGTAGGCATGATCATTTTTTATTTCTGCTGTCACACTCTCAGTACAGATTTTCTCTCTTTTTTCATCAATCAGCCTGATCCATACATCTTCAATCCTGATTTCAGGCCACTTGGCGTGATTTTTTGCCTGAAGCTTATCTTCCTCATCCTTGCAGATTTCGAGATATCTTTTCCTAAGGGCCGAAGGTTCGTATTTGGCTCCAAAATGCTCATCAAGATACTCCGCCATCTTTTCCCATAAAAGCGGCTGCTGCTCATCAGTATGAATATCGATCAGGGTTCCGTATAAATCAAAAATATAGTTGTCGTACTCTCTTTTCATAATTCTCCTCATTTTGGCCTTAGTGTAATTTATTTGATCACAGCAATTCCATAGGAAGGAATCGACAAACTCGTGCCATCAAGCGTACTTACTTCTTCCCCGACATTAAGCTGATATGAAAGCTTAGGTGAAGAGCCTGTTCCGCTCCATTTGCCAAGGTCGACAGTCTTCGCCTCATCTGCGTTATTAATTATTATCAAAAGAGCTGCCTCTTTATATAACGGATCCTTAGCTCCGAGAACTGGTGAAATAACGCCGTCTACTCCTATGTTGTCGCCGTTTTCATCAAAAGCAATATAATCATTGGAATCTGATGAAAGTCCTGTATTTCCATATCTCACAAAAGCTCCGATGTCATCATCAGATAAAGCTTCAACCGGCTGGGTCTTGCCCCTTGCTATCACAGGGTAGGTGTTGCGAAGGCGGATAGCCTTTTTGTAATAGTTGTAGATAGAATATGGGTCGGAAGCCTGCTCCATAAGGGATGGATAAGTCATGTCAAATTTCTCCATATCCTTGGGGCCTTGGCACATTCCGGTAGCATCTGCAGATTCCCACTGCATTGGAGCGCGCTTGTTTTCGTCCTTGCCTGAGCCCTTCATTCCAAGCTCTTCTCCGTAATAAACAAAGGCATTTCCGCCCATGAGAAGGTTCAATGCTCCTGCAAGCTTAACCATCTTTTCTGAGCTGCGGCCCACAAAATATCCCGCAGCCCTTGCCATGTCATGGTTGGTAAAAAACGGCGCATCGATGTAGCTCTCATTAACAGAAGAAAGCTCTTTTTCCGCATCTGAAATGGCCTTGGCATAGGAAAGGGGCGATCTCTTTGATCTGGCCACGCTTGCTATAACGCCTTCAGTTCCTGAAAATTCGAAGGCAAAAAAGCTGTCTACTCCGCTTGCGTAGTACTTGGAATACCTTGAAAGAGCTGTCCATGCCTCTCCAACAATGTAGGCATCTTCCTTCTGACTCTTAATAGTGTCATTAAGCCAGGTCATAAACTCAATATTTGATGTATCGTTGTCGGTATAATAAGAAGTAACCGCATCAAGCCTGAATCCATCTACTCCTCTGTCAATCCAGAACTGTGTAATATCAGCAATTTCCTCTTTTACCATATCATTATCCAGATTAAGATCTGGCATTCCGGACCAGAAGCGGGCTTCGTAGTACCAGTTTGTGCCCGCTAGCTTCTCATAGCCGGTCTGGGGCTCATTAGAGAAATTGTAGTAGTACAGATATGGACACGCATCCATAAGTTCCGGGGTCTTACCGATCTCTGTCAGCTCAGGATGCTCCCTGAGGTAATTCGCAGCCTCCTTAAACCAAGGATGCTCATTTGACGTATGATTGAGCACAAGGTCTATGATGAGACTTACCTTTCTCTTGTGGCAGGCAGAGACCAGCTCATCAAAATCCTCAAGAGTTCCATACTCAGGGTCAATCTCCTTATAATCTGTAATGTCGTATTTATGGTATGTTGGCGATGGAGAAATCGGCATAAGCCAGATCTCATTGCAGCCAAGATCTGTGCTCGTGCTGTCATCTCCGTCGTTAACATAATCAAGCTTATCTATTACGCCGCGAAGATCACCAATGCCGTCCCCATCACTGTCGTAAAAAGAATAAACGAATATCTCATAGGTAGTGCGGTACTTGTCATCCAGAATATTGAGTTCCTTGTCTGCAACATCATCCAGATTAAACGCATCAGCACCTGTAATTCCGCCAATGCCGGCATCTGCATCCACATCACTGCGGAGGTCAGAGCTTGCGCTGACACCTGCATCACTACTTAAGGATGTATCAGAAACGGAATCTGCATTTCCGCTCAAGTCTCCGGCTGCATTCTGTCCACAGGCTGTCATAGTCAGCAAAAGAGCTGCCATTCCAAGGGACACAATTCTGGTATTGGCCTTCCTTCCTGATTTATTAAGTGATCCAAAGCGTGAAAATATTTTCTTTCTCATCATTAGTCTTCTTTCTTTTACTTGTATGTATATGGCTTTTATCTTCTCGAAGTATAACACAAAGACTTGTTCCAGAAAACGTTTTCCAAAAAGAAAATTAGTACTTGGAAATATCCGTAAGAGGCACCTTACCAACTTTCCTGAATGCTATGGCATTGATAGATACCGAGAAAAAGGCAGATATAGCAAGAGCAATTATCCAGGCAGGGGGAAATGGCAGTCTATAGAACATGACAGCAGTCGCTTCCAGCTTGGTGATGAGGAAAGCAGAGAATGGAACGCCCGCAACAACTCCCAATATAAGTCCCAGAGCTGCTGTAGCTATTGTCTCCCTCGCCAGATATCCTATCACCTGAGAGTTACTAAATCCATTTACCCTCATGGTGAGAAGTTCTCTCATCCTGTGCAGAACCAGGATATTACTAAGGTTTAGCAGGATCATAAACGCAAGAAGAATTGCAAGTGCAATGATAACAATTACCAGCAGGTTAAAAAGAGTCAGAATTGATGCGTAATTTTCCTTGATTGCGGATGCTATCGTGACCTTTTCTATACCGCTAAGGCTCTGCAGCTCTTTTTCCATAGCATTAACGTCCCGTCCCCCTGCGCTAATTATAAATGTGTTATTCTCAGGAGATTTTCCGTACATTTGCTCATAATACTTCCTCGACATGATCATGGTCTTCTCAAAATACTGGATAAAGATATCCGAAACTCTCACGTTTGCCACGTCAAAGCTTGAATTAACAAGTTTGATCTCAGTTCCGGGGGTGTATCCGTTTTTCTCAAGCATCTCTCTTGTCACAAGGATTCCATCATCAGAAAGAGACAGCTCTTTTCCCTTATCGTCAGCAACCGTGTACCTTTCGCTGATATCATCAAGACTGTCTACCACCAGCACGTTAAGAGGCGTCTGCTGATAATCAAGCTCAGCAAGCCCCTCAAAGCTATAGAGTTCATCATACCTGTAATTCTCAAGAAATTCAGATATTTCCTGGGATTCTTCGTCAGTAATATCACCTTTTGTGACTGCAAAAAGGTCAAAATGCCACACATCGTCAAGCTGCTTGTCAATTGCCATGTACAGGGCATTTCTTGTGGTAAAGCCAAGGCCTATCATAAGGCACGAAGCCAGAATAATAATGACAGACACTATAACTCTGCCAAGATCCGTCAGGATATTATTGATGATAAGGCTAAAGTAAATGCTACTTCCGACTTTATTTCTTGATTTATTGATACTCTTTATCGGAGGCTCGGTGCCATTCATAAGGCCAACCGCCGAACAAGACAGCATCTTGGCGCAGGCTCTTCTAACTACAATCGCTGTCAGAAGTACAGAACCAATAGCCAAAAGAGCTGTCGGAATAGCGCTAAGGAGCGCAGGAAAACTTCCAAATATATAATTTCCTCTGATTGTATGAAGAAATAGATTTTCTATAAGATATGCTCCTGTAATTCCCATGATCACGCCCAAGATTGCAGAAGTAATCCCAAATGTCAGGTACTTGCGGATAATCTCTGAGGCATACATTCCAAATGCCTTAACCACACCGATTTCAAGCTTCTGCTCTTCAACTATGATCGTCATTGTAAAGAAAACTACAAGAGATACTATGATCACGTACAAAGGGGTAAAATACAAGAAGAAGTTTGCAAGAACGCCCTGGGTTGTCTTGATGTGCAGAAAGCCGGGATTTGCTTCTCTTGTCTGAACTATCCACTTAAGGCCTATCTTCTTGGCTTCCTCTATCTCTTTTCGCGCATCCGAAAGTGCCTTGGCAATTTCTGCCTTGGCATCAGCGTATTCCTTTCGGGCCTGTGAAAGCTGTTCTTCACCGTCTTTTTTCTTTTCTTCAAATTCAGCCACAGCTTCATCAAACTCTTTTTCCCTGGAAGTAAGCTCCTCCTGAGCCTTAGCCTTATTTGATGCATAGGTGCCCTTTGCCTTTTTTATCTTATCTGCGCCTTCAGCCTTTTGCTTTTCAAACTCGGCTTCTTTGGAAGCAAGTTCAGCTCTGGCCTCGGGCTCTTTTCTATCGTATTCAGCCTGGGCATCTGCCAGTTGTCTCTTTCCCTGTTCAAGTGTAAACCAGCCCTGATCCAGCTCTTTCCTGGCTGCATCAAGCTGGGCTTTGGCACTATCAAGTTCTCCCACCTTGGAGCCGTACTCACTCTCTGCTGCGTCAAGACTTGACTTGGCAGCAATCATATTTCTGATAAGAGGTATCTTGGACCCAAGTTCAGGATAGGCATCAACTGTTGTCCTGACTGTTGCGTCAGACTCATACAGGTTCAGAACCTGCACACCCCTGTCATAGCCTGAATAATTCTTGAGATTCAAGAACTTGGCCTTCAGGGAATCGTCGATCATAAGAGCGGCTACCATATCTATCCTGTCATTTGATATCTCATTATCAATAGAAGCTGTCTGACTGTTAAATTCTCCCCAAGCTTTATCAAGTTTGTCCCTTCCGTTTCTGGCTTCCTCATAAAGGCCTGCTATTCTGTCTTCCGCAGCCTTGTACTGTGCCTCTTTTTCATTCAAAGTTTTCTCAGCATTATCAAGCTCCAAAAAGCCGGCAAAGAGCTTCCATTTTCCGTTGGCAAGCTCATCCTCAAGCTGCTTCTTGCCATCTGCAAGCTGTTTTTCGCCCTCTGCCACCTGTCTGTTGTACTCGGCTTCTCCATCAGTGATTTCTTTCCACGCCTTAGCAAGTTCGCTATCGACCGTTTTCTTAGCATCTATAAGGGCTGTTCTTCCATCTTCAAGCTTATCCTCTGCCTCTTTTACCTGTTCATCGTACTCCTTCTGTGCCTTGTCAAGCTCAGTTCTCGCCTCGGAGAGCTTATCTTCTGCCTCCTTTTCTTTGGCCGCATATTCATCATCAAGTTCACGGGAAAAAGATTCAATTCGATCTGCTGACATTTCATCAGTCGCAGCATTCAGATCATCCATATGTGACCTTACATTGTTCACATATGCACTGCTAAGAGAGCCGGCAGAATGCGGCACATCGCTGTCAAGAACGACATTTGTATAGTCAAAAGATAAACCGCTTGTATCAAACGCATCTATAGAAAAAATGCAGTTATTTAAGACACTGTCATAGACAAAATCAGGGTGATACGCATACCCTGTAACTACATATTCCTGATTTTTGAGTATCCCGGAAAGTCTGCTTGAATTAGGAGAAATGCTGACTGTATCGCCGATTGATGCCCCAATAGATTCCGCCAGTTCTTTTCCTATGGCAACTTCGTTGTCAGCTTGGGGGAGCCGGCCTTCTGTTGCATAAGGAACGCTTATTATGCTGGTTTTCGTCAGAAGCGTTGCGTCAGAAGATTCTCCGGCAAAAGAAATCTTGCCTGCTATACTGATCATTCCTTCCGCATCAGCAATGTAGGCAAGACTTTTAAACTTCTCAATTTCGCTTTCTTTGATCCCGAGATTGGAAGTAATATCGTAATCCTTGAAATTGTGCTCTTTATAGTATCCGTCTACGCATCTTTCTATGGAATAAGCTGTTGAATTTATTCCCAGAATCCCGCTGATACCTATAAAAATGATTATGGAAATAGAAAGCCAGGACACCAGACGTTTTCTAATGTTTCTGACAGTGTCCAGAAAAAAGGTCTTTTTCATTTGATCTCCCAAAAACATTTACCATGAAAGCTCTGAAGCGTGCATTGGCCATGCATTTACGCGTATACTTGAGATTTTGCCGTTCTTGACCCTGACCACACGATTGGCCATCTTGGCAATCTCAGCATTGTGAGTGACCATAACAACTGTTGTGATCTTCTTGCTGATAAGATTCTCAATAAGTTCCAAAACCTCCTGCCCTGTAGCAAAATCAAGAGCTGCCGTAGGTTCATCTGCAAGTATGATCCTTGGTCTTTTGACAATTGCCCTTGCGATGGACACTCTCTGCTGCTGACCTCCACTCATCATAGAAGGATAATTGCCTGCCCTGTTTGAAAGTCCAACCATATCAAGTGCCTTTTCCGGCTCTGCAGGATTCTTACAGATTTCGGCGATAAATTTGACATTCTCAAGTGCCGTGAGATTTGGCATTAAGTTATAGGACTGGAAAATAAAGCCAACGTCATCTCTTCGATAATCAATCAGCTCTTTTTCCGTGGGTTTCGAAAAGTCTTTTCCATCAAAAAAAATCTCTCCGCTGCTCGCTGAGTCCATTCCACCGATTATATTAAGAAGAGTTGTCTTGCCACAGCCACTCTCTCCCAAAATAACCAGAAATTCATTTTCATATATATCAAGGTCGACACCCTTTAAAATATGCGCAACTTCCTGGCCTGACGGGTAATCCTTGATTATGTTTCTAAGAGACATGACCACCTTGCGATCAGTATTGGTATTATAGACATACCCTCTCTCATCAATGTTCATCGCAACCAGCGCAGCAAAGGACTTCATAAGTGCCATCTCATCTTCCGTGTAGGCAGCATCAGCTTTATCAAAGATTTCAACACAGCCTATAGTCTGGCTTCGAAGGATCATCGGGAATAACAGGACATTCTTAACCACATTTCCCGTGATATCATCTTTTCCTCCCGGAAACCGTGAATCTCCCCCTGTATCTGCTATGAACAGTTCTTTATTCCCATCGGAGATTTCTCCAACAATTCCCTGTCCATATTCAATCGAAAAGCCGGCGATATTGTTTTCGCCAACTGACACTATGCTGTAAATGTGCATAGTGTCAGGACTTTTAAGCCAAATCCCACCGGAAGAAGCAGATACCTCTTTGAGCAGCGCCTCAAAGGCATCCGAAAGAGCCGTCTCAATCTGATCAGCTTCCATCAAATGCATTATATTCAGCAGCGTCAGCATATTGTCATTTGTAATTGCCATTCGCAAGATCTCCTGTGGTTGATGTACAATAGAGGGCGATTGCATATTATTACACACACTATTTTACGATATTATGTGCGTGATATTCAAGTTGACGTCATTTTTCAATATACAGAACAAAGAGTGTCGTACTATATTCTCCAAGCACGACACTCTCTTACTTCTACAATATTCGCATATTTATTATATCTTTTACATCATATGATTGTTACTGGATAGCAACAGCATGATAATATTCGTCGCTTCCACGTTCGATCGTTACAGAAATATTCTTATCCTGGAGAATTACAGGACATCTTGAAAAATTGGTGGAAGCATCGAGCCTTATCTGCATTGTTCCGCCACTGGTATTGAGGAAAAGTGTATTCTCCGTAGTAGCTCCATCAACTGTACCTGTAACTGTTGTCTTGGAAGAAGCATCAAGTGAAACCTCCGCTGCGGCCTTGGAGGAATTATTAACTATCTTGGAAGTATGATTCCAGGCATCACTTTCTCTGTAGAAATTAACTGAAATAGACTGCCCCGGTATCAATACTCTGCATCCGCTTGCATCTGTAGCAAGATCAAGAACAAATTCCATTGTACCGCCTGATGTACCAAGATACAGCATTGATGCAGTTGTTCCCTTTTCAACTGTTCCGCTCACATAATTGGCAGATGATCCGCCAGATGAAGTTGAAGATGCCGATGAAACACTTGAGCTTGCAGTAGCAACATCAGATATTGAAAGAGCATGCATATAAGCATCAGATCCTCTTGCGCAGACTACCTGTACCTGCTTACCAATTATCAGCATTGTAGTCCCGCTAAGATCAGTATCTGCATCCATCTTGATCTGCATTGTTCCGTTATCAACAACAAGATACAGAAGTTCCTCTGATGTACCCTTGGCAATTCTGCCCTTTACAGTTGCCTTGGTACTCTGATCAATTGCCGGCTTACCAACCTGGGTACTTCCAGATAACTTGGATACATGCCAGTACTCATCACTTCCCACATAGCAGGTGGCAACTACTGAATTACCGGGCAGGATAACCTTGGTTCCCGAAACAGCTACATTTGAATCAATCTTAATCTCCATTGTTCCACCGCTGGTATTAAGGTATAGCATTTCTGCATTTGTTTTGTCTGAAACCGTACCTGAAAAGGTCGACTCTGCAGCTACAATCCTCACCGGAAAAAGAATAACACCGGCAAACATAGAAAATAACATAATAGCCACAGTAAATATCGAAAGAGCTCTTTTTTTCATACAAATCCCCCTTATGAGATAAATTGCCTTATAAGACTTAGTTATCAGTCTATAGCGCTGTTGTCATCTGATAACTTTATTCATTTCATAGCATTAGCACTATATCTATTATATAACACTTATTATTATACATCATATTGTATTTCTCGTATAGAAGGAAATTGAGCTCAATTAAATATCACCTGCGTCTGCTATACGGACTTTAAGGATTGTAGTTTTCTGAGAGGTTTATACCCGAATTTAATATTTTTGATTTTTTCGGGGCAAAACATATAAAGCTTTTAACATAGGACACTTATTAGTAAATAAAATAACTATAAAATAATTATTTACAATCAATAATCAATGTGATAAACTAACATTCGTCGGTGCTGATAGATACTGACACAAATAAATAAAGGGGAATCATACAATGGCTAGTATGCCGGTCTCCAAAACCGCTCATGCGGGTTCGAATCCTGCTTCCCCTGCTAATTATTGAGAGCTTGAAAACTACATGTTTTCAGGCTTTTTTGTTGTTTTCAGGTCTGAAAACAAATTCCCAATTTCAACTAAAAAACACTCAAAAACACTAATTCCCACTATTAAATGTGGCTACAAATGTGGCTACAAGAAAGAGGTTATTTATGGCTAAAGGTATTTATGGAGAAGGAACATTCTCCGAAGTGACAAATCGTCCAAATGCTCCTATCAGGTATAGGAAGCGCATTCTAGGCAAGTATGTTAGTGTCTACGGAAAGTCAGAACGTGAATGCATCAAAAAAATGAAAGAGAAAGAATCACAGCTTCTCGAGAAAGAAAAGCTAATGCACCCTTCTGATATCGAACAATGTGCTTTGTTTAAAGATGCCGTTCTGTTCTGGTTAGAGACGTACAGAAAGGGTAAACTCAAAGGCCGTTCATTCGATAGGAATATGCAGATATTCCACACATATATCGAGGAAATGCCAATAGGAAGGATGTCTATTGATAATATTGGTTCTAATGACATCCAGTCACTTTTAAATGAAGTTTCATACAGCAGATCACAATCAACTGTGAATAAGGTTCACGGATTGCTTAATCAGTTCTTTGAGCATTACTACAAAAGGGATTCCAACAATAATCCCATGCTTCTTGTAGATAAGCCTCAAAAGCAAATTGACTATTCTGTTGTGGATGCAGGAGATATTGATAACAACAAAGTATTGTCAGACGAAGAAATTGAACTATTAACGAAAGAGCTAACTAAACCCTATCAGAATGGTATTGGAGGATATAAATGTGGATATATGCTCCTATTTATCATGTGGTCTTACGTCAGAATTGGTGAAGCTCTAGGTTTAAAATACGGAGATATTGCCAACCTAGAATGCGCAGACAACACTCGTTGTACCATGCGAATATCAAGGGAATATAGCCAAGAAATGAACTACGACACAGGAAAGAAGGAATGGAAGCTGACTACTCCAAAGTCTAAACACGCCATTAGAACTGTTCCACTCAGTTCTCAAGCTCAAGCTTGTTTAAAAGAGCACATTAAACTCTGGTGCAACAATATTGAGGCAAGTAGTTTTGTTTTTCAATCCGAAAATGGGAATCCTATCTCATTACAGCATCTAAACAAGAAACTTAAACAAGCTCTTGTGAACGCAGGAATTACTAAAGATATCAGTTTGCATGGTCTGAGGCATACTGGAATCAGTTATTACATCAGGCACGGAGTAGACATCTCACTTATCAGCCGTACGGCAGGACATTCTGATATCTCTACTACAATGAAGATTTACTATAATATCATTGAAGAACAGAAAATGAGCATGTTCGACCATATTGCATGATTATCATGAAGCATTTTTATAAAGTGCATAAAATACATTTAAAGCTCAACCCTCATTGTCACAGAAGGTTGAGCTTTACATATTGTTCAAAAGAAAAATAAGAAGATTTAAGAATCGATAGTTATACGTGTGTGAAATACAGAGCTTATGAATACTGTATTTCCATATATAACTTTCAATGAGAATATGATAAAATATGCACCAGCGAATAAGCAAATTAAAGGGAATGAGAGATTATGTTGGGAACAGTATTATTGACTATTATTATTGTAGGAGTTGTTTTTATTGGCGTAGCTAGCATGTCTAATAATGAATCAGATAAGGAAAATGATTATATTAATCGTTATTTTGAAGAATTGAAAAGAAGTTGTAAAGATGCAGATATTACTTTTGTTGAGCCATCTTATAGACAATCATATGCAAACTATAAATATACATATATATTTCAAAACGAGGTCGTTGTAGAAAATGGATCAAGTAAGATTAGTCCAGCATATTATTGGGTAGATAGTCAGAAGAATAAGCTTTGTTTCGTAGGGACACAGAAAGCGCTTACGATTCCACTTGAAAAGATTGAGATGTACACCAAGGATGGTTCTGTTTCATACATATCAAAAGTAAAAAATACTGGAAAAGATATATCTCTTTCAGGAGCTGTTGTTGGTGGAATCATAGCTGGATCAGCTGGAATGGCTGTTGGTGCAACGAAAGATAGACATCATATAGATACAGAAGTTGAGCAAGTCGATGAAAGAGTGGTCTACATTTATTATAAAGATCAGTATGATGTAACAAAAATGATGAAGGTTTCAAAGTCAAGTACCGGCGAAGGCTTTGAATTTGGAGAATTTTTACATAACAAGCTACCATTAAAAAGTGACAAATATATAATGGCTCATGGCGGTATTAGCGGAACATCACAAAAAGAGGTCAAACCTAAGGAAATCACTTTATATGATAAGTTAGAAGATCTTAAGAAGAAACTTAGTGATGGCCTTATTACAGAGGAAGAATATGCCGCTGAAAGAAAAGCTGCATTGAATATAACAGCACTAATGTAAAATCAGGCAGCATAAAGCATTATAATCGGCAGCAGGTATATAGCCTGCTGCCTTTATTATCCAAACAGATTTTCATTTTCTTCATCAGATATTAGGGATTTAACCATCATATATGGTTTTCCATTTTCGTCTTTCTTAATCATATACTCATACATCGCATCATCTTTGATTTTCTTTTGCACCCCATCCACACATGAATATGAAGCAAAGTGCAAAGGATACTTCATAATCTTTCTAAAGAAAGCCTGTCCACCTATAGATGTTAATAAAGCTATATAAGTCCTTATGTATGTCTCATATTTCATAATTGAATTCGCATCATCATAGTCAATCTTCTCGAGCAACTTTAGCATTTTATTATGTGCTACGTTCATTTGCTTTTTTAATTCTTTCTTATGCTGTTCAGCGTCAAAATGATAATGCTCTCCGCCTTCTAATTCTTCAATATTTTTTCCATCTTCCGCGAAAAAAGCTAATGAAGCATCAGCTTCGCCTGATTCAATTTTCTTCAAGAAATCATCCAACACACGATTATGTTCTATCGCATCCAAAGCTTCAAAAATCTTATGTGCAGATTCCTCTGAAATTGTCTTTGTTCGTCCGTTTTCTATATTGTTTACCCAGTACTTATTTTGACCACAATCAGCAGATAATTTATAAGCTGATATGCCCAAATCTTTCCTTCTTCTCTTTATATATGAAATCATTCGTTCACTCAAAATAATTTTATTTCCATTCATAAAAAAGCTCCTCCAAAAAAATCTGTATTTATATTGTATTGCTCTCTTGCGTATTTGTAAATGGATATTTTGTACTTTTTTTATTTTCTACGTAAAATTATTGACTTTTTACAAGCTTGCTGATATTATATTTTCTGTTAAAAATAATGGAAAGGAGTTCAAAAATGGATAAAATAGTGGTATTTCAAGATGTTCTATCTATAAAAGATATTTCTAATATATTAGGAATAGGGATCAATCAGGCTAGAGCACTTGTAAATAGAAGTGATTTTCCTTCTATCCAGATTGGAAAAAAGAAACGCATTGTTCCCAAAGAAGCATTTATGCAATGGCTAAATCATGGTGCCTTAGGAAAACGATATGTTGTTTAATACTTTACTGATGTCTATACACTATCAGATGCAATTAGTTCCCATTTATACTATGTGGTTTTCAACAAAAATGATTCCCTGACCTTTTTTGAAAAATGATGCTTCTGATAATGGATACTATACTCAGTACTCTCTTGCTGAAATCATAAAGTACCTTGAAAAGAGAATATCTGCAAACCCAGATTTATTATGAATGATGCATTTATTTTAGCGCGCCTTCGTAGTTTGAAGGTAGACGGGCTGGATGGCCTAAGAGTTGAGATAGCCAACTATAAAAAGCTATGTGAAATATTTGAGTGGGATAATACTGGCGGTAGAAAACGAGAGCTTCGTATGGAAGAGCTCAAGAGATTTTGTGATTATCATAAAGAAGGTCACAAGATTATTATTGATAGTATTTATGATGTTCCTAAGGTAAAAGTTGATAAAAGACAAGATGGGAACCATAAAGTATATGTAACTCTTGTTGAGAGTGTACTGCTGAGTTATTTCATTGAACACAAACTTACTACTGCAAATTTTCGTAAAAAAGAATTATGGGAAATATTAGGACTCGTTAATCCAGAGTATGGAAAATATGACGATAACTATGCACCACTTAAAAGAGAATTACAGTTGTATGATTGTGGAATAAAGGACTGGCAAATTAAAAACTTCTATGCTGATAGCAGAAGAGTAATGAATAATATTGTCAATTCCGCATTAAAGTCATTAAGAAATCGAAAGCTGATTGAATTTGAGGACAATGTATTAGTTGCCAAAGATAAGAGAGGTTCATATTTTGAGGTCAAAGATAAAGAGCTTAGAACTCAAATATTGGAGATAGAAAAAGAGACTTTAAATGAATTAAACTGTGCTTCGATGAGTAATGTTATCTATAACTCAGATAAAGAAGTATCAGTTGCGAGATATATGAAGTTACGAGACGAGAAATTAAAAAGTCGTTTGGGAATCCAGTATATCTTTAGAAGGTATCACATTATTTGCAATCCAAAGTATTTGAATCAGGGACTTGTTGAGAACCTGAAAGCTCTTAAACAAGAGTTAAATGATAAATCTATGGATAAAGTGTTAGACACGATTGAGCAAAGATGTGAACAGACCAACAATGATCCAGAAACGTCCTTTAGATACCATAGGAGTTATATGGATATACAAAGGATGTTAGCTATGAAACTATTAAGTACAAACAAGGCGAAAGTTGAGGAATATTTCTTATTGAGGAATGATTGGGAAGCAGATGAACTAGAACTCTTTGCATAAAAATTGACACTTTAAAATATTATATATCTAAGAGTATTATTATACTTTTCTAAAGTGTCAAAATTTTCTTTATGATTCCAGTTAGTTGGTATGACACGAACACAAGTGGTTCGTGCCATGCTCCAACAACAAGTTGTTTTCGCAAATAAGTTAGATTGAAAAATATAAATGCTTCTGGGAGCAGCAATTTGCTTCGTATGAACTTGTTCGACAGAACAATTCATATGAACAAATGCGCACTACCAGAGCGAAACGAGCAAGGGCATAAATCTTTAGATTTATCCCTGCGCAGTTTAAATACTGTAATAAGGTGACAAATTATTAATTGGTTAGTATCTGTTCTTGAAAAACGTTTGAAAGAACAAGTATTTGGTGCTTTAAAGAGCGCCTAATTATGAAAGGAGTGTTTCATGGATACATTTGACATTAAAAGAAAGGTTAACAATATCAGAGGATTTGCAGAATCTCTATCGCAATTGTTGATGGACACAATGTTAGAAAGTACGCATGTTCAGTGTATGCGGACTGGCGATCAAACTAACTTACATCGCAAATTCTATTATTGCAGACTCCTAAATATTCTCGAAGTTCTTGGTAGTATACAAGCTCTAACTGTAGGTGAAGATGGGGATATCTATATGTTAGGAATGGAGGAGGATAACTTTGATGATGGCTTTGATGATGACTATAACTTTGATGACTATGAATATGATGCAGAGAGTGATTCATGGTTTTCTAGAAAAGAATATCCTGAAAAAGCAACAGCAAGTGGTATAGATTCGATGGGAAAAAGCAATGTTGGAAAAACAACTTAATAGATGATAAAAAGAGGCAGCAGTCATGCTGTCTTTTTTATATCTGCAATAATGACATATGCGTCACAAAAATTAACGCGATATGTTTTCTAACACTCTACAGCTATGGAAATCTCTTAAATCCGCTATTATATAACTCAAAGCAAACTCTCTACAAAGCAGCATAAATACTGGTTTTCAAAGAAAATCGTCCAAAAAATTCATATCGGTCTATTATCGCACAAAGTTAGTGTTCATGCCGATTACATCATTTTTAGCCGTAAATAATCATTATAAATATAAGCATTAAAATAGCTGAAAGCGGCTTGGAAACTGAGGTTGTACGATATTAAAAGCTACACTTTTAATATAATCCTGGGCAGCAGTTGTCTCGCCTTAATGGCGAATGGCTTAACCATGCGTTTGCCATCAATGGCGAACGTATTATCGGTGCGTTCGTCATTAATGACGAATAGTTTTAGCAAAATCTATATTGAGTTTTGTGTCAAACTATCCTTATTGAATTCTAGACGATACATAAGTGTCATTTTATATTGACATAAAGATATTTTGACAGTATTATTGATATATCAATTAAACACTAGTTTAAATGACACTATTCATTGGAGGATATACCTATGGGGAATACATTTGCTTATATGCGAATAAGCACAAAAGAAGAACGAGGGCTTCAGAAATACGGAAGACAAGAAAAAGCATTAACAAAATACGCTAAAGATAATAACCTTGAATACATCCTTATAGCTAAAGAAGACGAAAGTGGAAAAAGCTTCAGTAATCGTAAAGAATGGAAGAAGCTCGAAAAGCTCGTACAATCTGGAGACACCATAGTATTTAAAGATATAAGCCGTTTTACTCGAGAAGCTGAAAAGGGCTATCAAAAATATATGGAACTACTAGAAAAAGGAATAGAGCTTATATTCATTGATAATCAAACTATCAGCACTCCATATATCAAACAGCTTTTGAACGTTGCCGAAAAACAAAATCTCGTAGCCAAAACAAGCTTAGAAAGCACCGTTAAACTTCTACTAATTGTCGAGCTTGATAGAGTCGAGCAAGAAAGGCTGATTCTTATAAAAAGAATAAAAGACGGAATTAACGCTAGTGACAAAAAAAGCGGTAGAATTACTGGAAATGTAGACAAGCTAACTGATGAACTAAAGACAGATATACTAAAATATAAGAAAGACCGAACTATCAAAGCAATTGATTTAATGAAAAAGCATAATATAAGCAGAAACACCTTCAAGAAATACTGCGATTTAGTATCTGAATAATCAAGCACAAAAGACTGACTCTCTGTATAGTCAGTCTTTTTCTTACTTAGCTAATATGTAGGGGTATTTTTCGCATAAACAGCTTATCCTTTTTTTGTAATAATACAAGCTGTTTTATCTACACGCTATTCATATTTCCAGTGATATCCACCACACTTTTCTTGTTTTCCATTTAGACACATATTCAAAGAACTATAACTACGATTGATTGACTTGGCAGCACTAACAATATCTGCAAACAATTCGCCAGTTTCTATGCACAGAACTTTCTTTTTATTTGGCTGATAGCAAGAACACTTAGAATTGTTACGTGTTCTATACAATACCCTTTTCTGGTACTCTTTTCCACAATTGGAACATTTCCACCACACTTCTTTAAAACTGCCTGAAACTACATCCTGCGGCAGCAGGCTACCATTCTTTTCGTAATTCCATTCTTTGGCTATATCAGGAAATTGTGTTTCTAGATCATTGAAGCCTTTCAATACCTTTTTATTACCGCAATAAGGACAGCCACAATGACTTTTTTCATTTGTTCGATTTAAGATTGATGAATAATAAGAATGACCTTTTTCACATATCCACCACGCTTTTTTTCGAGAACCAGCATTTATATTCTCTGGTCTTAGAGGATAGTTTTTTTCATAATCCCATTCTTTAGCAATCTCAGGATATTTGGTCTTCAAATCCTTTTCACCGCTTTGCCATTTTACGCCATAGCAATATGGACATCCTGCTCCATACGCCCTACTTGCGATAGTAGCATTCCATTCGTGTCCTTTAGAACAAATCCACCACACATACTCGCCACTTCCTTTAGAAAACATGTCAGGAAGCATATCGCCATTTTTTTTATAATTCCATTCTTCCTCTAATTCAGGATTAGTAACGACAATACTATTCTTTTTTAAATGTGTTTTATACGTTTTTAAAATATCTGTTCTATCACGTTCAAAATCAATATCTACCTCAAAAGAATTATTAGTTAATTCATTTATTCTTTTTAGTAGTCGTTTGAGTGCTCCAGAATACTCCTTGTAATGTCGCGTTCTGTCATAATAGATTATATTACCTTCATCTTTTTTATTTCTTAGTACTTCCTTTATTCTTAATAGCCTTATATTATTGGCAAGCATATCCTTATTCTTTCGGCTATCTCTTTCTTTTACTTCTTCTGATGAATGGAAATAAATACCATCATATTCAATAGCAATATTGTATTCTGGCAAAAAAGCATCTACTTCCCACCCACATATTTGTTTCCTGCTTTCAACCTTAGTAACTTGCTTAAGGTAATAAAATATTGCTTGTTCAGGCAATGAAGTACGTAAACTGGAACTACAATGAGGGCAATATGTACCATTAGCCAAACTGTTAGGCTTAGCTTTCCATTCATGACCTTTAGGGCATATCCACCAAACATTCTTTGAGCTGCTATGCGCTGTAATCTCATTTGGTAAAAGAGGATAATTCTTTTGATAATTCCATAGTTTTGCTATCTCTGGATATTGCGACTGTAAATCATTAAAACCTGCTAAAACTTTTTTACCAGAACAATATGGACAACCACTGTTCAAGCGGATTCTATTGCTAGGAATAGCTGAATAGCTGTGTCCTTTAGGGCAAACCCACCATATTCTTTTTTCACTTGATGCAGTTACATCATCCGGTGTTAGATTACCATTCTTTTCATAGTCCCATTCTTTTGCAACTTCTGGAAAATCTGATACCACTTTCGAATTACGATTTCTTTTTCCATGTGGACTAGAATTCTTAATCCCTATGCTCTTTCTGGCACAGTCATTACACTTATGTCCATAACTAACATCAACAATTCTTTTGTAGTACGTTTGACCACATTTAAGGCATTTCCACCATACTTTTATAGTGCTACATACAGACACATCATTAGGAGAACATATCTCGTTATTTTTACTATAATCCCATTCATCAAGTAAATCAGGGCGTTCTTTAGCTAAAATTCGTTTTGGTCTTGCCATAGACATAATCCTTCTTGAAAAGACTTTTTATATGTACTCTCATACATATTACTATCATTCCCATAAAAGAAAATGGCAATTAAAGAAGTATAAAAACCTTATAATACTAATGTAAATCCTTAGCATACTCGATTACCGCATTTTCTTGACAAGCCTATTTCCACAAATTATAATTCGCCTTATATTGAATTAGAGATGTTTTTAATCTCTCCAACAGATGTGGCTACAAATGTGGCTACAAATGTGGCTACAGATTGAGTTGATAGTTGATAATCCTTGTATTTTCAAGTTTTTTAGCAGGTAGTGAGTCTAACTCCAAAACCGCTCATGCGGGTTCGAATCCTGCTTCCCCTGCTCAAAAAGAAAAGACTGGAAACCAGATAATTACTGGAGTTTCAGTCTTTTTTGTTGATAAAAATCTTTTGTTGTAAATGTCTGTTTTAGTTCAAAAAAGTACGTTTTGAAACAGTAAATTCAGGGTGATTTTAGGGTGGTAAATCGCTTGTCAATCGTATTAAAAAAGATTATTTGAACTTGTATTTGCTTCTATAATGCATAATATTTTTCTTGTAGGCAGGCTTTAACGTAAGAAGCCAATCCTCTGCTTCAACTAATGCACCGATAATAGATGTAATTCTCACAGAGTATTTTAATGAATAGCGGCTTTCGGCTTCCCATCTGGTATACTCATTTGCATTTTTGACAATCTTTTTGGGAACTGAAATGCCATATTTTACACAGTGATCTTTGATAAGTCTATCCAAGTCATGGATATATAATTCCTTCACTCCACTTGTTTGCTTGTTATAGATGCAGTATTTCAACATTTTCTCGATTGCCTGTTGAACATGATATGAAGCTAGATTCTTCATGTCTTTAAGTCCATTATTACTCTGGTAATTACAAATTGCCTGTCGAGCTAACACTAAATCAGACAACGATTTTGTAAGATATTCTTCAAACATTCTTAAAAATAATCTTCCCTTTCGTTAGTATATCTCTGGCTACAAACTCTTTGCTTTTATCAAGAGCTGCCTGAGAATTAAATGTCAGGATATCATAGTCTTGATCTTCGTTTATCTTATAGAGTTTAGTCTTGAAGTCATCATACGACTTCGATCTAAACAATCTTGACCTTGTTACATTACTCACAATAGCAAGATCGATGTCTGACCGTTTAGTGCATCTCTTTTCCAGAGATGAGCCAAACAGATAAATAGTATCAATTAGCTTACATTCTGCTGCAATCTTGATTATTTCCTCGATAATATCCTTTTTTATGTCCGCAACTCCAAAAGAGTCACCAACATTATTCTTCATTGTTACAATATTGCACATGATAACTCCTTTCATCGCAAATAATAGCCCAAAAGGGTTCAAAACAAGGCATTGATTTTTATGATATCGAATGTATCTAATGATGTCTTGGTACAATTATAATAACAAAAATAGGATGGTATTTCTACCATCCCATCATTGTCACAACTATCTATTTTCCACTAAGGGGCTCGAACCCACGACTCATGGTTTAGGAAACCATTACTCTCCCAGCTGAGTTACAATTCCTATAAAGAGGGGCTGTCGCACTAATTTAGTGTGACAGCCCTTTTTGTTACTTAAAATCTTCCTGATCTTTATTCTTCTAATATTTTCATACCGGTTGTAAAGGCGAAGGGATATATAAACTTGCGCTCCGAACCATCATCAAACTCAACAGTGAACTTGGTCGGTATTTCATCTTCATCCCAGGTCACATCACTAATAACGCCCTCACCATATCTTTCCTGATAGACGCGCTCTCCCATGACAAGATTTTCAGGCACGTTTGCGCCCGAAGTCACAGGTGCAGCCTTCTTTTTAAGGAGCATTGTTGTGGCACTATGTTCACTACTTCTGATCTTAGCCTTTGCTCTATTTACACTTCTGATGCTGGCGGTTTCTCTGACGCCACTTTCCACACTTCCCACTCCGGTGCCCGTCTTGGCCTTGTTTCCCTTTATCAGCTCCCCTACAAAAATCGACGGTGCATCCCCATACTTAAATATGGTCAGTTTATCCTTGGCTCTTGTCATTCCGACGTAAAAGATTCGTCTCTCTTCCTCGTAGTCACGCTTCTCGGAAGGAAGAGCAGTCTTAAAATTCTTGATCATCTTACTCGGAAAAACTCCGTTTATCACATCTATCAAAATGACATTACTGTACTCAAGGCCCTTACTGGAATGGACAGTTGAAAGAATGAGTTTTGCACTATAGTCATTTTCTTTTTCCGTAATAATAGTCCTAAGCTCCTCGAGCCTATCCAGAAATCCCTGGATTGTCGCTTCATTTTGAGCCAGCATCTCAAGGATAAAAAGCTTATTGTCATCCATGTTGTTATCACGAAGATAATCGCCATAGCCCATGTACTTGTTTATGCGGTTAATAGCCTTGGCCGGGCTGTCCGCCGCCATATTCCTAAAGTGAGTGCGAAGGGATCTGACATTTGAAAGAGTATTCTTGTTAACCTCAATATCCTCAACTGCATCCAGAATTCCGTAATGCTTGTAATCAGCCATTTGGCACATCTGCTCTGCATCAGGTTTTCTCAAATAAGTCTGGAACTTAAAATATATCTTCATGAAGAGTTCAGGGTCCATGGGATTTAGGGCAAACTTTAGGATATTGACTACGTCCACAACTATTCTGTGGGTAAAAAAGGCCATATCTGCGCTCTTGATCCTATATGGCATATCCTCACGATCAAGCATATCCACAAGCGGCAGAATACTCTCATTATCTCTGTACAGGACCGCAGTCTCAGTATCCAGGCTCTTAGCCATATCCAGAAGATAATTGTACTGTCTTTTTCTAGTATCCAGAACTACATAACTAATATCAGCAGCCGCGTCTCTTGTGGCCCGCATATGCTTCTCGTGGCGGTTAAAGTTCTTTTGAATGAACATATCCGCAAGCTTAACTATCTTGGCATTTGATCTGTAGTTTTGATCCATGACAAGGACTTTGGCGCCTCTGTGCTCTTTTTCAAAGTTAAGAAGAGCCTCCGGATAAGCCGCCCTAAAGCCATAAATACTCTGATCCTCGTCACCAACCATGAAAAGATTTCCATTTTCTCCTGCAAGAAGTGAAATGATCATGTGCTGGATCTTGGAGGTATCCTGCGCTTCGTCAACGCAGATATATCTGTACAGTTTTCTGTAATAATCCAATAAATCCGGTGAACTTTTCAGCATCCTGTAGGCGTAGATCATCTGATCGTCATAGTCCATAAGGCTTCTGGCCTTAAGTTCAGCATTGTACTTGTCATACATATCCCACAGTTCTATGCCTTCATCCTCGCCGCGCTTTCTGATCTCTTTTTCCGTGAGCATCATGTTCTTGCAGTAGGTGATGAGCGTGCGGATATTCTTGATATCACTCTCAGTAGGATATTCCCTGCAGACCTTGACGTATAGGTCAGTCAGTATCTTGCCCGAAACCTTCTCATCCGTGATAAGGTCAAAAGACTTCTTGCCTATAAGCCTTCCATAGTGGCTGATTATCTTGGCACATATCCCGTTAATAGTCCTAAACTCAAGGCCCTGAGCCATCTCTTTTCCAAAAAGAGCTTCAAAACGCCTTGCCATATCCCTTGTCGCTGCAACCGTATAAGTCAGCGTCAGAATGTTCTCAGGAGCTATCCCCTTAACACTCAGCATGTACCCAAGCCTATTGACAAGTACCGTAGTCTTGCCGCTTCCCGGCACTGCCAGTAGTAACACCGGCCCCTCTATAGTTCGCACAGCCATAAGCTGTTCATTATTTAATTTCTGTCCATATTTATCCAAAAAATCTTTTTCCGTCATAGTATCTACCATACCACAAAACGTCTGCCCTAGTGCACATTTTTGTAAAATATTGCTATCCACTGCGCAGCCCCGCAGCCAAGCCGCCTGCAGGCGGCTCGTGGCGCAGGTATTATCCGTGAATAGAAGGAAGATTTATAGAGTTTCATTTGTCATAGAGTCTGAAGTAGTGTATGATGAGAGCACTATTGTTTTAAGGAGGTTAAGTTGTATGGATTACAGTAGTGCTTACGCAATTGGGGCTGTATTTGGATCAATCATGATGGGATTTATCCTTGGAGCTGCTCCTCTTATAATGGGTATCAAGAAGAAACAGGTAGGTCTTGGAGTTGGCGGTTTCGTTGCTTGCATCATCGCTTCCTTCATCCTTGGTCTTATACTTGGTGCACCTGTTTGTGCCCTGTTCATATTTCTTATCATTCATTTTGATAAGAAAAAGAACAAGGATGCACAGCAGTCATCTGATCAGAATAACAACCAGCAGGCTGTTTAATATCTGATCATCATTTGCAAATTTAAAGGCCATCTATGACTTGGTTTAAGTATCATAGATGGCCACTTTTTTACCATTTCGCACCCTTTATTTTCCACATATCTATGGCAAAAGACATCCTGACGATCCGCCAGAGTCCCTTAAAAAACTCCGCATTGCTCCTGCTCATAACGCACCCTTTTCCTGATCCGGGTTCATAGAGCATCACCCTCTTATGCCTGTAAGTCTTCCATGGGGAATCAAGAGGAGTAATCACTTCCATTTTTTTATCACCAGGCAGAAACCAGCCGTTAAAAGATATCTTTTTAAATATAGAAGTCTCATACCTGGAGTGATCATAGTATTCACGCAGCATCTCTATAGTCATCTTATCCGGCACATAATAAGCTGATATCTCTTTGGCCGCGGCCTTACTAAAGGGACAGACTTCTAAGTAGTGAGCCATAAGCTCCTTGTGGATAGCCTCAGGGTTGCTGTTTAGAAGCCATTCTTTTCCTCTCAAGAAGTCCGTCAAACCTCGATAAATAAAATCACAGTCTGCATATCTGTAACTTATGAGCATGCCGATGTATCGTCTTATAGTCCATGCTTTGAGATGACTTTTAAGATAATCCTTCTCAAAAAGATATGACGAAATTATGTTATTGCGCATATTGTAATACTGCTTAACTCCAGAGAAAACAAGCTCGAACCCCTGGTGCCATACATTAATTCCGTTTAAGAAAACAATCCCCTTATCACTGTTTATAAGACCAAACTGAATATCATCATGGTGTACAAAAAGCGGAAGCGGGAGCTTATCCTCAGTGATCGCGCTCATATGATAGCAACAGCACCACCAGGCGCCATAAGTCGTATCAGGATACTCACAGGTTGTCATCCAGTCTGATGTGCATGTAGCATAATCCCTCAAGTCTGCCATCATATACTCATTGTGGAGTTTCATCTGGCCATACCACTCCCCGGCCGCATGCTGAATGTAAGGAAAGTCCTCTCTCATAAGAGCCCCTGCCACAGTGATGTCGCGGTATTCCTTTTTGAGAAAACTAAGGAAACCATATAGCCTAACAAACAACTCCGGGTCAAAAACAGCATCGTCATCCATCAGCAGAAGGTGCGTAAGCCCAAGCTCTTTTCTCCTCATTGCCTCAACCATTCCGCGGCTAAACCCGCCAGTTCCGCCGGTGTTGGCGTTAGGAATAACTTCTATAAATCTATCTGTTCTATGCTCGCCCTGGCAGTCAGAGTCTGCATTTGTGTCAGGATCTGTCTCCATAATTCTCTTAGCAGAATCTAAAACAGCTTGAAACTCCTCGTTATCAGAGAGCGTCTGCCCATTATCTATGATAAATACATGCAGATGCCTGAAAGCTTCCTCAGCGCCCTCACTACCTGCCGCCCGTAAAAGAGATCTCATATTCCGAATAACATAGGCTTCTCTTCTATAGGTACAGATATTTACACCAATTGTTATTCCATTCTCATCTCCAGAAATACCTCCGCCATCGGTGCCTTCCCCTTTAGAATCTATATTTTCAGCATTATCCTTTTTCTGCAAGAAGCTGCCACTACCATCATAGCTGCCTCTTAGAATCCAGCTGTCATCCTCAATAAATCGCGGATCAATCTGTAGTTTGAACCAGATCACGCCTTTTTTGCACATCTTGTAGGGAATATCTACCCTGACCTTTCGAAGCTCGCTCGCCCTATCACCACTGTCAACTTCGCGTCCTTCCTTGAAGGCTCTGATTCTCTCACGCCCGCTGACAGGCCTGCTCTCAAGAATTTCCGTATGAAGTTCGCTTGAATCATGCATCACTACCAGTTTCCTAAAGCCCTTCACTTCCAAGACCAGCTCAAGCTTTGCTATATCACAGTATTTGTGATGTTTTTCCAGGTAAAAGAGATTAAAAAATCCGTCAAATAACAGAGTATCCCCATCTCTGTGAAAATACAGTTCTTCGACATCACATATTTCAGAATTTGGAAAAAGAATAGATTGCAGATTCATAGACGCCCCCAATTAGCTATATTGTACTGAAGTCTGTACATCATCTTAAGTGCTCCGACTGCTCTTAGTTTGCAGGCAAGGGCTACTGCGATGAGTTTGGGCTCGAGGTTATGGAGGCGGATGCCTGTAAGCGCTGTCTTATATGGCACTGAAGATAGGCAGTCTATGATTTCTGTTCTTACTTGCTGCTGATTCTTTGGGTTACCGGGGTTGAAGAAATAGAGTTTGGTTGCAATGGCAAAGCTCTTTATTATACGGGCATAAAAAGACTGCTTTAAATGCAACAATTCATTATTTGACACATGCTTCAAGCTGGCATCTTCTGGATTATCGATTTCTGTATTATCTTTATTATTATATTTTTCATTCATAGAAGCTATAGTCGCAATCTCTTTTTCCAGATAATCGAAGACTTTCTTATCCTGAATAATCCTATCGGTGCGGTAGCTGGTTGTTATTGAGGAATTGCCAACTCTATAGCGATAGAGGAATGTTGGAAAATAGTAGATTGTCCTGGCAGCGCCGAAGGCTCTGAAGTTAAAGCACATATCATCAAGGACCCGAAGGTCTCTTGGGAAATAGAGGTCATTATCAATGAGGAATTGTCTGCGATAGAGTTTATCCCAGGGTGCAGCCAGTGGGACATTTCTATGAAAGGTTAAGTCTGCGACATGGGCGGGCATATAGGGATAGAGTATCTGCATCTGCATAGAGCGGATACTGGATGGATCATCTGTCAAGAATGCATAATCTGCATGAGGCGTCAATTCTCTTTTTATATATGCAGGAGCAGCATTTGTTTCCCTGTAGGCATCAAAAAGAACTATGTCAGCTCCGGTTTCAGTAGCTTTAGTATAGGAGCTTTCAAGATATTTTTCGGTTAACAGATCGTCTGGATCAACGAAGGCAACGTATTCTCCGGTAGCCTTCTTAAGGCCTGCGTTTCTGGCTGCTGCAGGACCTGAGTTCCATTGGTGGATCACCTGCATGAAGCCATATTGACTTACACATTTATCAAGGATATCGCCGCTATTATCAGATGAACCATCGTCTACGAAAATGACTTCATAGTCGCTTTGAGGCATAGTCTGAGTAATGATGCTATCCACAAATCCAGCCAGATACCTGGCCGAATTATATACAGGTACTATCATGGAAACTTTTTTGTCACTCATATATGCCTTGTGCTGTCCTTTCATGCCTAAAGCTTGGCGTCTGCTTGACTTATCTCTTGGTTATTGTCAGAGTTATCTTTTATAAATTCTGCTATTGCATCAGCAAGTTTCTGTGGATCCCCACGTTTTACAAAAAAATGCCTGTTATCTTCCACAAATATCTCATGATTGGCTGTTGTATCTCCCAGTATCATTTTCTTATTCATTGCCTCATAGATATAGGCTTTTCCGGGGATTGTTCTGTCTGCCTTTCCAATATTTGGATTAAAATGCCCTGCTATGCACAAATCTGCCTGGGCTATTTTTTTGGCAAGAAGGTTTTGAGGAAGCCATGGGATGATCTCTATGTACGGATTGCTTCTCGCCTTATCAAGGATCTTCCTTGGAATTTCCTTGGTACTTCCGACGTATGTGCATGTTATGTAACGCGGACTGTGATCCTCAATCCCACTATCTGCATTTCCATAGCAATTATTTGTACAACTAACGTTTTTTCCGGCAGCCATGGCAAAGGCATCCAGTACTATATCTGTTCCTTGAAGCGGAAGTCCGCTGCCAAAATATAAGACATTCAGAGATGAACTACTATAAGTCGCCCCATATATCTCTTTATCTGCCTCAAGATATAGCGTTTCAAACTTATCTCTGCCAGCGTCATATAACCGGGACAGGTAATCCGCATTTGCCTTTGTATCAGTAACCACAAGGTCTGCTGCCTCGATAGTCATCTTATCAAGTCTTTTCAAGAGGTGGGAAAGCACTCCGCCATCTGCAAAAAGGTGTCTATCAGAAATCACAGTATCATACAGGGACAAAAACATCTCAGCTACCAGAAACGTTTTATGGCAGGCATCTGATCCATCACCAATCGCAGCACCATTCCTATAACAAGCATCATTCCCGGCTATTTTCTTTTTGACTGCTTTCAATAGAAGCTGGGGCAAAAAGCCTATGATAACCACATCCGCTTCGCGTATATCCATAGAAGAGATCCTGCATCTTAAATCCAATGCCCTTGAAACAGGATTACTTTTTTCCGAACTATAGATTCTGAAAAAGGCAGAATTTTCCTCCAGGATGTGCCTGATCTGACTGGTCCTTATATAGTCTTTATTCTTAACGGTAATATATACGACATTCTTCTTTCTGATCTGGCTTAGAAATCTTGACGCCGTCGTAATACTGTTTTCTTGCATGGTATTGAACGTCCTGTAGGATTTTTCTGTTAGCGCAAATTGTATCTCCGAGAATTCCAATCATCATACATACAAAGCCGATGATGAGCATTGTGCATGCAAAGATCAGGGACTGGATGTGTCCCGCACCTCCGGCGGTAAAAAAGTAATAGAGAAATCTTATCCATATGGCAATAGCCGGAATGGTCGGAAATATTGAAAGGAACAAAAATGCCTTGAGAGGCTTATATACCAGATACGCCCTCAGTATTGTGAGCATTGATGTACGTACATACCCCATCATTGACTTGGCAAGGCGGCTTGGCCTAAGAGCGCAGTTTGTCTCAATCGGAACACTTATGATCGGAATTTTCTCTCTTCCTGCCTGAACTATCGTTTCAAGGGTATATGTATAGTCATTTACCACATTGATCCTCATAGCGGCTTCTCTGGAAAAAGCTCTGAAACCGCTTGGTGCATCAGGTATATCTGTATGTGATGCCTGCCTTACTGCCCAGCTTCCAAGCCTTTGAAGTTTTTTCTTGATCCAGGTAAAATCTTCGGTTTCATCTATAGGTCTTTCTCCGATAACGATGTCAGCCTTCTGCTCCAGAATAGGCCTTACAAGCTTTTCCACATCTTTGCCGCAATACTGATTATCAGCATCAGTATTGACGATTATGTCTGCGCCGTTTTCAAGCGCAACATCAAGACCAGCCATAAAGCCCTTGGCCAGTCCTTTATTCTGGGTGAAGTTAACGATGTAGTTGACTCCCCACTCCTTGGCAACTTTTGTGGTTTCATCACTACTTCCGTCATTAATTACCAGATATTCAATTTCATCGACCCCTTCAATACTCTTTGGCAGATCATCAAGTGTCTGTTTAAGGGTTTCTTCTTCGTTGAAACATGGAACCTGAATTATCAGCTTCATTTGTTATCCTTTTCAACTTCCTTGCTCTTCAAACCGACTATTACAGAAACGACGATACTAACTACTACAAGTACTCCGATCACAATTCTCCAAATGGTAGCATTTCTGCGGCTTCTGGCTTCTCTCCAGGCGTTCTCAATTTCCACGGTATCTCTTTTCTCCGCATTCTTAAGTTCCACCTCGACATCTTCTGCAAGAGCCTGCGCCTGGGCCTGGGCTTCCTCTGCATCTTCGCTGTTAATGCTGCTGACAGGGATATAGAGATTTTCTCCTTTATAAAAGATCTGATACCATCCGTCAGTCTCACCGACAACATATACAGACTCTCCTTTTGAAAAAGCTCTTCCTCCGGTACTTGATTCATCAGGAGTTGCATACGCTCTGGTGTCTTGAGAAAGAGTCATTACCTGTCCCGAAAAGCTTTGCATATCCTGGGAAAAAGATACCCCTTCATCCGCCGCTGCCATAACAGGAACCGCGTTTAACACTAAACAGATGATACAAACTGCCAAACTTAGCAATACTCTTCTCATAATTGTCCCTCTTTTTATTGGTTATAATATAGCCTTAAATGGCCAAGCATCCATTCTTCGTCGTAGTAATCTCTAACCTGTTGGGCGTAGTCCTGGCATTCACAGGTTATGAGTATTGTGTCATCACGAAGATATTCATTTATATCTACGTCAACTTCATCTCCGTTTACTACCTGAATATCCGTATCCCTGCTGCCGAACTGAACCAGCTGTATATAAGGGACTTCTCCCTCATATATATGAACAACCTTTTTATCCGGATACATGTCTGTGACGTCATTTAGAACATCCGCCAGTCTCACATCTTCATATATATAGCTCTGATTCAGGAAAATAAACTTAGTACAGGCAACTACTCCAAGTGACACCTGAATTATCAGAAACAGTGCAACTAAAAGTCTCTGCCTAAAGCGCCTGCACAGGATAATTATCAGGTCCACGACTAATGTAAGCCCTATCTGCAATAGCAGTTCTTTTCTAAAAAAGGCAAAAGTATCTGTAAACGGGTATTCGATAAAATAGCTCATTCCGACCATGGTAAATCCATGAGCATTTCGCATGAACAGGTTATTTTCAGCAATTACCCTGTAAGCTACAAATCCAAGTCCCAGATACATCAAAAGAACTATCGCCATCCCAAGGTATGTCTTTTCCCCTGAGAGCATCTCTTCAAATCCCAGAACGAATAATATCGGAATAAAAAAATCTATGTATCTGCCATGAAGGAAGTTATCAAGTCTGTCTGCTTCCGGCGCCGAAGCACCATTTAAATATACAAGTGCCACCAGAAACTGAAAAACTATTATCAACAAGATATATATCCACAAAAAGTCTGTGTAAGAAGCTTCTCTTTTCCTGATCCTGCCAAAAGAACTGACAAATTTTCGAACGCAAAGCGCTATTCCAAAATACGCTGTTCCAAAGGTGGCAAGTCCTAAATAGAGCACTTTTCCGCATATATCTTTTACCAAATATGTAAAGCCCTGAAGGCTTATTATCTTCTTAATTCTGTAAGCCAGCCCTGAGTAATCGTTCCAACTCAGGATGTCGCTTGATGTTCTGTGGTACAGGATCTGAATGATCTTATCTTTTAACAGAAATGTTCCTGCAAAAAGAGCTATCACCAGTGCGATCAGTATCCATATCCTGTAGCCTTTGCGTGTATGATTTTTGGTGCGGGCCACAGCCCAGATGATGATTGTAATGAGCCCTGCAGCTATGGTTCCGATACATCTCATATGAACCATATACAGGTAGACGAGCAAAATTGCGTACAAAATTCCGAATAAGACGCCAGGCTTTTTGACAAACCTAAACATCAGATAAATCGATAAAATAAGACCAAAGTACAAAAGAGCTTCCGCCATGGTTGTGTTGACGTAGAACATCCAGGCGGGGTATAACGCAGCAATAGCTGCAATAATTGCAAGGACATTTCTGTTCTCCTCAGGAAAAAGTTCCCTTGCTATGAGAAACAATAAGACCATTGACAGACATTGCAGCACAAGATTGAGTATGATTGCAGCTCTATATGTAGTTATCGCATTATGGAATAATAATAGAATCGGGACTAAAAGAACACTGTATCCGTAAGAATAATACGAACCAAGTCCCGTTATCTCTGACCAGTCATAACCCAGAATAGCGGCTGCCGGCGACCAGTAACCGAACTCGTCCGGAAATGCAGAAAACCCAAAAATACCTAAAATTCCATACATACATATAGCAACAGCTATACTCATCCCCAAAAGTAAAAATATGTTATTTTTTAAAAGCAAGAAGCAGTCTTTGTGGGACTGCTCCTTACTTCTATCTAAACTCTTATTATCCATTAATTAGTAAGCGATAACTGCATATGCAGCAAGTCCACCTGTAATAGGGAATGTAACAGTGTTAGGGTTGTCATCTGTATCCTGAAGGATTTCTGTTGCTCCACCAGGAAGAACCTTAACTACTGCAAGAGTTCTGCCACCAGCGTTCTTAACAGCGATTGTTGTAGGAACTGTTACGCCTGCTGGAAGATCGCTGAACTTACCGCCTGCCATCTTACCAAGGTCGATATTAACAGCGTCAAGAACTGTTGCGCCTGCTGCTGCAGCTGCTGCATTGAATGATGCGTAAGCTGCCGGGCTCTTCTTAGCTGTAATCTCATATGCTTTAACATATGGAGCTTCATTAGAAGCAAGTCCTGCTGCGGCCTTAATTGTGTTTGAAGCCTGTCTGAGAACTACACCAGCAATAGCTGCTGTCTTAGGAAGTGCAATTGCTCCAGCTACATCTGATTTAAGTGTTGTTCCAGCGATAACTACCGGCTTTGTAGCTGATACTACTTCCTCGAATGGGTCCTCTGTCTGAGGCTCACTCTTTGTTTCTACTGTCTTCACCTCTTCCTTGGCTGGCTCTGAAGACTTTGTTGTCGGAGTTGCTGCACTAGCACTTATTACGGAAGCAGCCATAAGTGTAGTAGCAAGCATTGTCGCAAGTACTTTCTTAATTATCATTATTATCGTCTCCCTTCGTTAAATGATGTTATGTACCTTACGGGATACCAATTATTGGCAACTCAAATCCCGCGACTAGAATTAATTATATGATATTCAAAATATCATTCAATAGAGAAACGTTATTTTATATTTCTTTAATGATTGTACCCAATTTATTTATAAACCATATTGTCAAAATAATTATCGAAATACTGATACATTTTAGTTTTATTTAATATTATTAATAGCAGTTTTAGTACATAATGGAATAGAAACGAGCAACATTTTTATGAGGATGGCATAATGGTAGTTGATAATTTTGAAAATGTGCTAACCCTGCTTGCTGCTATTCTGGGGCTTTTGGGATGTCTTTTTAAATATATCAAGACCCCAAAGCGTTGGTACTGGCTGCTGATAACTTTCTTTCTTGCTGATTTTCTAAGTGATTATTACTGGACAATATATTCTCTAGTTATGGGTTCGTATCCGGAAGTATCTGAGTTTCTGGCTTATTTTGGTTGGAATTTAGGATACTTTGTTCTCGTGTTTGCTGTTCTATGCATTCGTTCAGATGAAGCCAAATGTTTTTTCCATCCTCTCATTCTATGGCCATTTCTCACTAACATCATTCAGTTCACTCTGTATATCCAATACGGCGGTATATTCAACAATCTGTGGCAGGTAGGAACTACTACTATCACTATGGTCCTGTGCATGCAGGAAATAATGTACTATGTATGCAACAGAAAAAAAGGTGCGGAATTCCCTCATTTTTCAATAATTGTTTTATTGTTCCTGATCTCCGAATACGGTATGTGGACTGCATCATGCTTTACATGGGAAAACGATTTTGCTGATCCTTATCCTTACTTTACTATATCCAGTTCTGTACTGATGATCCTGTTTGCATGGGCTGCGGGCAAGCACTTTAATAAAGAGACTTCTGCTGATTCCGGAAACGAGCTTGCTGAATTCAGATATCAGATGCTGTTTCAGGCAATCGTTTCTGTCCTTATCTGCGGCGCATCCATTGGCGGCTATATTCTTTCTATCGTATTAAAAAATACTCTTCCCGCCATGCAGCTTGGAACTACGGCTTCCGACAGGATCGTTGTAATGCTGTTTGTCATCTCCGTGTCATTATCTCTTCTGGTCCTGCTCCTGGTATATGTGATAGACCATCACTACGCCAAAGTCAGGAACAAGAAGCTTGATATGGACTCTGCAAGGCGAAGCCGCTTCAGCTTTATCTTTACGATCATCATCACCTTTTCTCTAATGCTATTTGTAGTTGTCTATAACACAAGGCTTCTATATAATGCGTCTGTCACTGAGATCAATGAAGATGCCAAGGACGTAGTCAAGTCTACAGCTGCAGAGCTTGAGAATTACATTTCTGTTGCCAAGACTACTCTTCGAGTTGTCGCAGATACAGTAGAGCTGATGGATCAAAGCGGCGCGTCAACAGAAGATATTTACAAATATATAACTGACCAGACCAAAATACAGTCCCATCAGTTTGATGAGAACTTTACGGGTATCTATGCCTATGTTAACGGAGTCTTCATGGATGGGTCCGGATGGATCCCGCCAAAGGGGTATAACCCTGAGGAAAGAGACTGGTATAAGACTGCAATTGCAGCTAATGGTGAGATTGCAATTGTATCTCCTTATCTTGACGCCCAGACCGGAGATATAGTCATTACTTTTGCCAAAAGCTTTGGAAGAGAAGCTTCTGGTCCGTCCGAGCACTTGCATGATGTTGTATGCCTTGATGTTAAGGTCAATCACATTCAGGAAATCGCAGAGCAGATAAGTGTTGCCGGAAAAGGGTATGGAATGGTGCTTGATCAGGATGGATTCGTGGTTGCTCACAAGGATATTACAAAGCGCGGCAGTATGAGCCGGGATATTTTTGAGAACAATATCATAGGTTTTGGTAAGGGACAGTTTGATACAGTTATTGATGGCAAGCAGAGTACTCTTTTTGTACATGCCATCATGGAAAAATGGGTTGTGATCATTGCTGTCAACAACGCAGAGCTCCTTGAAAGTGTTCATTCGCAGCTTGCAGTTAATATTCTGATATCCATTATTATTTTCGTTCTGATCCTGTTCTTCTATTACTTTGGTTACAAGATTGAGCAGCACAATAACAAGAAGGTTGCAGAGCTGAACATGGAGGTGGTAAGTGCACTGGCAGAGGCAATTGATGCCAAAGATGCTTACACTAACGGTCATTCCTCGAGAGTTGCGAGGTACACCAAAATGATTGCTGAGCAGCTGGGTTACTCCGAAGGTGAGCAAAATGAGCTGTACATGATGGGACTTCTCCATGATGTAGGTAAGATTGGTGTCCCCGATAGTGTCATAAACAAGCAAGGTAAACTAACTGACGAAGAATACGAAATGATCAAAACTCATCCTGTAATAGGTGGCAAAATATTAGAGAGTATCAAAGAAAACCCGCGGCTCTCCATAGGTGCAAGGTGGCATCATGAGCGCTATGACGGCACCGGATATCCCGACGGCCTTGCCGGAGCAGAAATACCCGAAGAAGCCCGTATCATCGCAGTTGCAGATGCCTACGACGCCATGACCAGCACCCGTAGTTATCGTGGTGTCATGCCCCAGGCCAAGGTCCGCGAAGAAATCGCCAAAGGAATCGGCACCCAGTTCGATCCCCTCTTCGCAGGAATCATGCTCGGCCTCATCGACCACGACGAAAACTACACCATGCGCGAAAAATGATCCTCCCTTGCCGCAGCTCTAAGGTAGCCCTCACAGTTTCCGGATAAATACCTGCCTTCCCAGGGCAAGGAGCCAAGCGACATTCATGGAAGTATTTTTGAGTTCTGTGTATGTCCTGCTATATTCATTAGGTTCATGGATGGCATATTAAGAATCCCGCTTCGGTTCAACATGTCTGAGCCTCCGGGCAGCTTTTGCTTGCACCATTCCCCCTGCTCGTCACTGACAAATGCAGATTTTCTCAGATGTTTCCGCATTTTTTCTTTTATTGATGCATGCTCAGCAAAACTTGCAGGACGGACAGAATATCTACTAAATGAAAATGACATATGATGCGTAGCATCTATAAAAAGAGACGGAATCGTTCTTCCAAGCAAGCTTGGAGAAGACGGTTCCGCCTCTTTTTAATACGCTCGCAAAGCGAGCTATGTCATTTTCATAATAAAAAACATAATTTCCGTCCTGCTTCAGACAGTGCTTCGCATGCATCGTGAAAAAATGCTATGGAAACATTAGAAAATCGCATTTGCCATCTCAGACTCGCATGGGAAAATGGCTGCTGCGCCAGTGCTGCCGGAGGCGAGTTTTGAACCGAGGGATTCTTTGATGCCATCCATGAACCAATGAATACCCGGACAGGAGCCGAGGAAAAAAACTTCCAGAATGAGCGAAGGCCACCTTGCCCCGGGAAGGCAGGGGCTACTGCAAACTGTGAGTGGCAGGGGTTAGTAGGCGGCGAGGCCGAGGACTACCATTCTGTTGTCGCTTCCTGAGTATTCGCAGGTTGAGAGCATGACTAGCTGGGCTGTATTGGTGCCTAGAGCCTGGGAAAAGAGGGCCTGGAGGGCTTGGGTTTCTGCAGGAGTAAGGTTTAGGATTGATTTATCGAGGGACTGGTTGAATAGGGCCTGGAGGGAAGTCTGGTCGTTATTTGTAAGGGCATCGAATAGTGTGTCATCGAAGATGTCTTCGTAGTCGCCGTAGTAGGCTGAGAAAACTGCATAGTGTATTCTGCCCTCAGGTGTATCTATAGTAAATTCAGGGTTCTTATGATAGTAGTCCGGGTTTTTGTATTCTAATAGGGGATGGAACATACTTCCATCTTTCCTGTTGTGGCCGTAAATTATGGTCAGAGGGCTTACAAATGCCGGTCCACCATTTGCATCTGCAAAAAAGCATCCCACACTTCCATTACTTCCATCAAAGCGGTGCTCCAGATAATAGTCATTATTATCTGTTTGAACTACAGGTCCATCAATGTTTTCACCGCAGGCTGTTATCCAGCCTGCGGTGTCCTTATTGATAGTATTGAGCACATTAAAGTCAATTACTGTCTCTTCCATAATTCTTGAGGAATCACTATTTTCGGCACTTAAATTCCCATCAGAACCTGCTCTTTTAGGGGCAATGCCGCTTTGCGCACCAGAAAGATCTTTTTTATAGGCAAGATCTCTGATATGCTGATTATCCTTCTGATCAGAGGCATAGCCTGCCATGATGGCCGCAATAGCTCCGCCGACAACAAGGATTCCAATCCCCAGAAGTGCCAGTATTATCTTTAAAATTTTCTCTTTAATAAGATCATTTTTCATGCTTTATTCTCATTATTGTCTTGCATCACTGACATGTTCTATATCTACTCATATCATCTTATCTTTTCTGCCCTTATTTTTCCTGTAAATAACATAGACAGCTATAAAGGCAAGAATCAGAATTACCAGAACTACTACAAGGAGTGTTAATGGAGTATCATCTCCTGTTCGAACTCCCTTATGAGCTGCGTCGTTACTTTGGTCATTATTCTGAGCATTACTCTCATCATTACTCTGAGCATTGCCAGAAGCTAACGCGCTACCGTTTTGGTCATCCTGAGGAGCTTCATTTACCTGTGTTGTAGCATCTGTATTTCCACTCTCAGAATCTGATACAGGCGTTGTTACGGATGTATCTATGCTTTCCTGTGAAGTAGAGTTGTTATTGTCATTTTCTGGTGACGGAGTACTTGCACTACCATTATCACTTCCAGGTGTCGTATTTCCAGATGTTGGAGTACTACCGCTTCCAGTTGTAGGAGTTGTAATATTACCTGTTTCTGGAGTCGTTGTGTTACCAGTTCCCGGTGTTGGCGTATTTCCATTTCCAGGGACAGGAAAACTTCCCGGTACATTATTTCCAGGTGTAGGAGTGTTTCCATTTCCAAAAGATGGAAGATTTGTATTACCCTGCGGATTCGGAATTGGAATATTGAACGGTGGCAGGTTAATTACAGGGTCTTCCGGCTGTACTACAGGCACGAACTGTACCTCAACAAGGGTTCTAAGTGGCATTTTACTAGCTTCGCTTGCAAGGGTAATAACAACAGATCCCTGCAGGATAGTTATGACATTAAATGAACTGTCCACATTTTCAAAAAGAGGTGACCATGCTGCCTTAAAAGCTTCAATATACTCAGCATCTATAGTTCTTTGTCCATCGCTATCACTGTCGCTATCGATAGGCTCGTAGGCTATTTCGCCATTTATCAGCTTAAGCTTTCCTACATATGGATATTTTTTGCCGCTTTCCTCGTCAGTGTACAGATATCCGCTGATTGACTGTCTGTGAGGATCATCTGCTAATTTGTCTCCGTCATTCCACCAGTTAATAGTAAGTGAATCAGAATAGGTGTAGCCTTTTTCTTCATCAGGTCTGAATTCTACAGACATGGCATCCTGGATAAACTCTGTACTATCATCAACATAATCAGCTTCATCTATATCTTCTTCACTATTTACGCTCTTACTACCTGTATATGTCTTAACTTCGCCGCCCCTGATGTCGTTTCCTTCTTCATCCTGAACAGGTTCGGTTGTATTGATAATTCCAAGGTCGCGTGATGGGTCATAATCCAGCTCATTTGTAATAGTAGTCACAAAAAGAGCTGCATTAGTATAATTATGGTCATACTCTGCTATATAATCGCCACCTCTGTAAATAGTAGTTTCCTGCGTATCATCTGCTATAACAGCATCATCTCCGACCTTAACTTCTATTGCGCGGTATCTGAAAATAAGATTATCTTCTACATTTCCATCATATTTGGGAAGATTATTAAATACCTTAGACCACTTATTTCCATCACCGGCTGCCACATAGCTATTATCAATATCCTGAGTATCAAAGTCACTCCAAGTCTGTCCGTTATCAGATGATCTTTGGATAGAAACTGTTATTTTCTCAGGTCTAAGACCATATTTGTCATCATCATCTTCCCAGTTTTTCTCGACTCTTAGAGAAACAAATGAATCTACTGCAGAATTGGTGATAGTTGTTGCATCTCCATCAGCCGCATAATTAGTAGTGTAATAGTTCTTGAGGATAAGGCCGTTATTATAGGTAGCATCTATATCCTCAGTAACAGAATAAGCCATATCTGCTAAAGAAGCTACTCCACTGCCGTAGACATACTTAGGAAGGCCTGCAAAGGTATAAGTCCAGGTGTTTCCATCTGCACTTACTGCAGCTCTTACATCAAAGTCAGCACTTGTCCCTGTAGCTAGTCCGCTTTCGCTGAGGGTGACCGCTCTGTCAGCAAATCTGCCCTGTCCGCTTACACTTAGAGTTATAGCGGAAGGTCTTTTGCCTCTTCTATTGCTGTCATCATCCCACACCTTAACTACAGTGATATCCTTGGTGATAAGTGTATTGGTTATAGTTGTCTTATTATCAGCATCTGTTAAAAGAGTTGAACTATATCCAACAGGTTCATACTCTTCGCCACTTGCATCACATTCAACAAATCTGTATTCATATTTTGTTGCTTTACTGCTGTAGGTTCTTTTATAGGCAGGAAGAAGGCTTAAGCTTGCGCTCCAGGAACCGCTAAGAGTTACTATAGCCTTTTCACTTCCCTTGCCACTCTTTATCTTGCCTGCTGCCGTTACATTTTCAGGAATATCCGCCCAGGTTACATCTGCGTACTCTGTGCCTGCAGTATCCACTTCTTTTCTCTGAAGCTTAACATTTACGCTTCCTGGCCTTGTTCCGAATATATTGTCATTATCAGACCACTCTTTTTTCACAGATGCACTTGTATATGGCGTTCCCATAACAGTAACAAAAAAGTTTCCTGATGAAATACCCGCATCTGTATGCTGAGTAGCATCAACAGGCACAAGTCCTGTAGAAGGCCAGTCACCCGTTGCTGACAGATACTGAGTCTTATAACTGCTTGGCATAGTAGCTTTTATGTAGTAGACAATAGAATTTCCGTCACTATTGTACTCAGGAAGTCCTGTAAATGTGCCTGAAGGAGCATCATCAGTAAGAGTAAGAGAGCTTCCGTCAAAATTGAGCTTAGCTAAAGAGCCTGTGTTTGCAGGTACTCCCGCTGCTGCAGTTCCGCTTCTAAAGTTGGAGCTGTAGAGACCAATCGCTACTCCTGAATGTGATGTTTCCTCATCATTCCAGTATCTGTTAACGTTTATTCTGTTAACACTCTTAATTAGACTGTTTTTGATAGTTGTGACATACAAAGTCGGTTCATCTGTATTAACGTTATGCTCTACCTGATATGAGCCGATTCTGTAAGCATTATTCTGGCTAACAGGTCCTGTTGGAGTGCCTGCACTATCAGCGATGCCGCTCTTTCCAATATTGATTTCTACTGCTCTGTATAAATACCTATCGTTATCAGTAGCACTTCCATAGTATTTAGGCAGGTTTTCAAAGGTTGTAACCCACTTGTTGCTATCTGAAGGATCTGCTGATGAACTTGTAATTACTCTTGAAGCCACATCAGTCCAGTTATTACCATCCTTGGAATTCTGGATCATGATTGTTACAGAAGTCTGCCTGAGTCCGTATTTATCTGACTCATCATCCCAGATTTTCTCAACCTTTAACTTGGTTACTGCATTGTCAGAATCAAGCTGGTTTACAATCTTAACTGATTTTGAACTTGAAATATCAGTAATATCTGTAGGGTTATAAACCTTGTAGTTTCCCACAGAAACAATATCGACAAACTTATCTGTATCCTCTTTGCCAGTTCCATTCTGTTTCCAGATGACACTCTGGGATGCATTTGCATTCTGAGCTTCAGGTAGTGGTACATCTAAAACTACTTCTGCTTCGTTAGATTCTGTTGTGACTATCTGAGTTTCTCTTATTCTGTACTGGTACTTATCACCGGCTCTATAGCTGTCAGTAGCATCTTTGGCCGCAACGGGAAGATTTGATATGGTTGTCTTCCAGCTGCCATTTTTATCAAGTGAAAAGGTCTGATAAGTGCCTTGGGATTCGTTATCATCGCCTCCTCCATAAGGCATCCAGGTTCCACTATTGCCAATTCTATAGTCAACCTTGAATCTGATAAGTCCCTCTCTCATGCCATAATCATTACTGTAGTCGTCCCATCTCTTAGAGACACTTATATTTCCCTTAAGAGAATTTTTCAGGATGTTACTGCTACTGTTACTGATATTGAGTGTCAGGTTGCTATCGTTCTGGTCACTTACAGCATTACTTGCAATGGCTGAAATAACAGATTTATCCTCTTTGTAGTTTGCTTTAACAAAATCTGAATTCAGTTTTTCTTTTACGCTATAGGTATAGAGATTACCGTTTGCAGAATACACTGGCACAGGGCTATTAAACCTGATTGTGTAATCCCACTTATTGCCCTGACCGTCGCTTGAAGGTGTAACAGAAATAACTGTAAAATCTGTTCCCTCAGTAAAAGTCAAACCATTCTTATTATCTTTGCCGGCCTGAGAAGCAGCAGTTGCTGTAACCTCAAAAGTCAAAGCTCTCTTTGTTATATCAGCATCTGTCTCATTTGATAGCCCCGTGCTGTCAGGAATAAGGGATGCGTATGCACTGTTCCACTCAGCTGTAAATGTAATAGTGTCAAAAGCTAATGTGTTG